>DASUAR010000166.1:0-8385 GCA_035763685.1 Actinocrinis sp.
TCGTGCTCTACAACGAGAGCAACAACGGCTCGGCGCCGGCCGGGCATTACGGTATGACCGGAATCACCGACGGCCTGTTGCCGAAACTCCCGAACCTGCCCCCGGTACCCTCGCCGAGCGCAAGCTAGGACTGCCGCCCGACGAAATCCGCGCCGCCGCGGAGTGAGAAAGAACGGATCAGGCCCATGGGAATCGCCGCGAAGATCACCGCTACCGCGCCGAAGCTGCTGGCCGCCGCGCTCGGCGCCGCGGCCGCCCGCGTCGCCTTCTCCGCGGCCCGCGGCGCGGTCACCGACGGCGCCGGCCGTGGCCGCGACCCGAAGCTGTGGAACCGCACCAACCACCGCGGCGAGCCGGTGACCCTGCTGGCCGGGCCGGCATACGCGGCGGGCGCGGCGGTCGCCCTCACGGTGGCTCCCGGCGTGCCGCGCGCACTGCGGACCGCCGCGGTGGGCGTCGCGGCCGGAGCGGGCGCGTTCGGCGTCTACGACGACCTCTACGGCAACGGCGACCGGCGCGGCATGCGCGGCCACCTCAAGGCACTGACCAAGGGCGAGCTGACCACCGGCGGCGTGAAGATCGCCGGCATCGGCGGCGCCGGGCTGCTGGCCGGGGCGCTGGTGCGGCGCGGACCCGGCGACACGATCGTGGACAAGGTGCTGGCCGGAGTCGTCATCGCCGCCGCGGCCAACGCGGTGAACCTGTTCGACCTACGGCCCGGACGCGCCATCAAGGCCGCCGCCATCGCCGCGACACCCGCGTTGCTGCGTGACGGCGTGACTCCCGGCGCGGCCGCGGTGCGATGCGCGGGCCTCGGCGCGGCGCTCGCGCTGCTGCCGGAAGACCTCGACGAGCGGGCCATGCTCGGCGACGCGGGAGCGAACGCGCTCGGCGCGGTGCTCGGCACAGCCGCGGCCGCTTCGGCCTCGCGCGCGGGACTGCTCTGGCGTGCCGCCGCGCTCACCGGGGTGACGCTGGCGAGCGAGAAGGTCTCCTTCACCAAGGTGATCGCGAACACCCCGCCGCTGCGAGCGTTGGATGGACTCGGCCGACGTGCCTGACCGCCCCGCGCCGCTGCCCTCCGTCGACGATCCGCTCATCCAGCCCGTCGCGTCAATCGACACGCGTCTGGTTGCGCCGGCGGAGGAACGGGTAGGGCGCGACGATGGCAGGGCACAGGACGCGGACGAGGTACTTAGCGACAGCACAGCGCTCAGCGACGCGGCGCTGGGCGGCGCGGCGCTCGACAAGACCGCACTCGATGAACGGGACGCGGTGCCTTACCGTGCCTCATCCTTCGTGCAAGACGGCATGAGTACCGAGACCCTGGCTACACGACGCGCAGCGCGTAGGCGCGCGGCGGTGCGTTCCGTGGCAGGCGGCGCGGCGATGATCGCTGCCGTCACGGTGCTCTCACGCACCATCGGCTTCCTACGCACGCTCGCGTTCTCACACACCGTCGGCACGCAAGCGCTCGCCGACGCGTACAACACCGCGAATCAGATCCCGAACACAGTCTTCGACATCGTCGCGGGCGGTGCGCTGGCCAGCGTCGCGGTTCCGCTGCTGGCCGGACCGCTTGCGCGCGGCGAACGCCAGCACGCGGAGTCGATCATCTCCGCGCTGCTGACCTGGACCATCGCCGTGCTGCTGCCGCTCAGCCTGGTCGGGATCGCGGTCTCGGGGCCGCTTGGACAGCTGCTGGCCGGCAACCACGCGCCGATGGGTGTCTACGCCGCGACGGTCAGTCGCTTCCTCGTGTTGTTCCTGCCGCAGATCCCGCTCTACGGCGTCGCAGTCGTCCTCTCCGCGACCCTGCAATCCGACCGGCGCTTCCTGACCCCGGCCCTCGCCCCGCTGCTCTCCAGCCTGGTGGTCGTCACCACCTACCTGCTGTTCGGCGCATTCGATCCGGCCGCGGCCGGCGGGGAACTCGGTGCGCTGAGTTATCGCTCCCAGCTGTTCCTCGGCCTGGGCACCACGCTCGGCGTCGCCACACTCGCGCTCAGCCTGCTGCCCGCGGTACGTCGTACCGGCCTGCGGGTACGGCCGCTGTTCCGTTTCCCGCCCGGTCTCGCCAGACGGGCCCGGCACCTCGCCGTCGCCGGTGTGGCGACGCTGGCCGCCCAGAACGTCGTCGTACTCGGGGTCGTGTTGCTCACGAGCCATACGCGTGCGGCGACCGGTTCGCTGACCGTGTACACGTTCAGCTGGGCGGTGTTCGTGCTCCCGTACGCGGTGCTTACGGTACCGATCGCGACGACGGCCTTCACCGACCTGGCCGCGCGCGCAGACAGCGGAGACGTCGAAGGCTTCCGCACCGGCGTCGCGACGACCAGTCGTGCGGTACTCATCGCCGCCTGCGGAGGCGCAGCGCTGCTCGTCGCGACCGCGTGGCCAATGGCTTACCTGTTCATCTCCGCACCGACCGGCCCGCGTCCGTCGATGATGGCCTATGGGCTACTCACGTTCGCGCTCGGGCTGCCCGGATACGCAGCGATCGCGCACCTTGGCCGAGTCCTCTATGCGGGAGGCCACGCCCGCGACGCCGCCGTCGCGACCGTGATCGGCTGGCTGACCGTCCTGGCCGCGGACTGGATCCTGATCTGGCGGTTCCCGCCGCAGCAGGCCGTCGCGGCGCTCGGTCTCGGCAACGCCTGCGGCATGACGGTCGCCGGGATCCTGCTGGTCGCCGCCACGCGCCGGCACAACGGACCCGGCACTTTCGCCGGCCTGCCGCGGGCCGGGGCGGTCGGCGCGGCGGCCGCGGCGGCGGCCGGGGCCGCGGGCTGGCTGGCGGCCGGGTGGATCGGGCCGACCGGATCCGCGCCCGCGCTGGCGACCGGCCTGCTGTGCGGTCTGATCGCACTGCTGGTCTTCGCCGCGGTGAGCCTCGCGCTCGACAGCGGCGACCTGCGGCCGCTGCTGCGGCGCGGTACGCGGTGGTTTTCCGCGCGCGCGAACCCGGCCGGACGCGGCAGAGTGCGGACGAGGCGTGACGGCGAGGATAGGGAGCAAGGACCGTGACGTCGCGGATCGCGCTAGTTCTCGGCACGAGCACCGGCGGGATCGGTGCGCACGTGCACGACCTGGCGGCCGGACTGGTAGCCCGCGGCGATCAGGTCACCGTCATCGGACCTGTGCAGACTGATGAGCATTTTGGATTCGCCAAGGCGGGAGCGGACTTCCGGCCCGTGTCGATCGCCGCGTCAGTCAACCCGCCGCGCGACGTCGCGACCGTCAGAGCCCTGCGCGCGGCCGTCGCCGAAGCGAACGCGGAGGTCGTGCACGCGCATGGCGTGCGCGCGGGAGCACTGGCCGGGCTTGCATTAGGCCGCATAAACGCCAACCGCACGCCCAGCGTCGTCACGCTGCACAACGCGATGCTCGCCACGGGCATCAAGGCGCGCCTACTCACCCAACTCGAGAAGCTCGCGGCACGCCGCGCGAGCGTGGTCCTGGGCGCATCAGCCGACCTCGTCGAACGGGCCCGCATGCTGGGTGCCTGTGACGCGCGCCTCGGCCCGGTACCAGCCCCACCGCTGCCTGAACCGACCAGGCTTCGCGCTGACATGCGGGCGGAACTCGGCGTCGGCGGTGATGGCGACTCCGGCGCCGCGGAACGGATCCTGGTACTGGCGGTCGGCCGCCTCGCCCCGCAGAAGGACTACGCGACGCTGCTCGCGGCTGCGCGCATCTGGCAGGGGGCCCGGGAACTGACGGACTCTCCGCAAGCGGTGCCGCGGCTCGTCATCGCCGGCGAAGGCCCGCTGCGCGACGACCTCCAAGCCGATATCGATCGCTGGCAGCTCGACGTGGCGCTGCTCGGGCACCGCGCGGACGTCGCGGACCTGCTGCTCGCCGCCGACATGCTGGTGCTTTCCTCGACCTGGGAGGCCCGCGCGCTGGTCGTGCAGGAGGCGCTGCGGGCCGGCGTGCCGGTCGTGGCCACCGCGGTCGGCGGGACGCCGGAACTGGTCGGCGACGCGGCGATCCTGGTACCGCCCGGCGACCCGCACGAGATCGCGGTCGCGGTGCAGCGCCTCGCGCAATACCCGGACGACCGGGCCCGGTTCGCCGCCAGAGGCCGCGAACGAGCCCGCGCCCTGCCCGACGCCGAGCAGTGCCTGAACCAGGTGCAGGCGATCTACTCGGCGCTCACGGACTCCGTGAAGCGGTGACCGCAGGGGAGCGGGGCTAGCTTCAGCGGCGCCTGGCGCGCCTCGAGATTCCGCATCGCCTCGGCGGTGTACTCGTCGGCCGCGAGATAGACGATCATGCGCAGCCCCGGCGTTCCATGCAGGCCCATACTCATCGTGGTGAACTGAAGCTGGCCGACCAGCGGGTGGTTGAAGATCTTGTTGCGGATGCCGTAGCCGGCCACCTCGTGCTGCGCCCACAGCTTGGCGAACTCGGGGCTGCGCTCAAGCAGATCATTGATGAACTGCTCCCAGTACGGCTCGCCGACGTGGTGTGCGTAGGCGGCGCGCAGAGTGGCCACCATCCTCGGTGTTTCCTCGGCGCGGTTGACGTACGGGTGGCAGCAGCCCGGAGAGGTGAACACGCTCCACACGGTGTTGCGGTACTTGCCGCGGAAGTTCTCCAACCCCGGGAAAAGCAGCTGATAAGTGGCGTTCCAGGCGAGCAGGTCGAAGCGTTCGTTGATGACGCAGGCGATGGATGACAGCTCGTCAAGCACCTGCTGCACCGCGGGCTCCACAGAGCACGAGGGCTTGGTCACCTCGGCAAGCCTGGGCACGTCCGCGAGCCGGTAGAGGTGGTTGTGCTCGTCGGGATCCAGGTGCAGCGTCTTGGCGATCGAGTCGAGCACCTGGGTGCTCGCGTTGATCGGCCGTCCCTGCTCCAGCCACGTGTACCAGGTCACCCCTACCCCGGCGAGCTGCGCGACCTCCTCGCGTCGCAGACCCGGAGTGCGGCGGCGCAGGCTCGGCGGCAGACCGACGTCCTCCGGCGTGAGCCGCTCGCGGCGGCTGCGCAGGAACGTGCCGAGCTCGGTACGCCGCACCTTGCCGGGCGCCGGGACGTTTTCGGTGAGGGTCTGGACCGCCATGCCATCATCTTGCGGGATGCGCCGGGAATGATCCAGGTAGTGTTGGTACCAGGATAAGTAGGCTCTTGGTAACAGGATCAGCGCGCCGCGAAGCTGATCTCATGTCAAGCACGACTGCTGCTCAAGTCACCCCATCTCCGCCCACCATAGCCGGTCAAGCGCCCGCGTCCATCCGGAGCGCGCCGTCCGGCAGCGCGCCGTCCAAGAGCGCGGACACCAAGGGCCCGCTGCTGTGGACCGTGCTCATCGCGATGTTCATGGCAGTGCTCGACGTCGCCGTCGTGAACGTCGCACTGCCGACGATCCACACCGAGCTGCACGCGACCGGCGCCGGGCTGCAACTATCAGTGTCCGGATACACCATCACCTACGCCGTGCTGATCGTGACCGGCGCGCGGCTCGGTGACCTGTGGGGCCACGGCCGGATGTTCCGCGCCGGACTGGCCCTGTTCACCCTCGCCTCCCTCGCCTGCGGCCTGGCCCCGAACATCGGCGCGCTCATCGCCTTCCGCGGCGTGCAGGGCATCGGCGCGGCCGCCATGGTGCCGCAGGTGCTCTCGATCATCCAGCGCACCTTCAACGGACCGGCCCGGCTGCGCGCCACCAGCATGTACACCGCGGTCATCGCGGGCGGCGCGGCGGTCGGCCAGGTCGTCGGCGGCCTGCTGGTCAGCGCCGACCTGTTCGGTTCCACCTGGCGCCCGGCCTTCCTGGTCAACGTCCCGGTCGGCCTGGCCGCGCTGGTGATCAGCCGCCGGGTGCTGCCGAAGGACAAGGGGGAGCCGGTCCGCGGACTCGACCCGGCCGGCGTCGCGGTACTGACCCCGACCGTGCTGTTCTTCGTGCTCCCGCTGGTCCTCGGGCACGACGAGCACTGGCCGCTGTGGGGTTGGGGGCTGCTGGCCGCCAGCGTGGTCGGCGTGGCCGGATTCGTGGCCGTGGAAAGCCGGCTCGGCCGGCGCGGCGGCACTCCGATCATCCCGGGCCGCACGCTGCGGCTGCCCGGCTTCTCGCTCTCGATCGCGTTGATGTTCGTGGTCATGGCGGCGATGACCGGCGGCTTCTTCGCGATGACGCTGCACCTGCAGGGCGCACTCGGCTTCAGCGCGCTGGACGCCGGCCTGGCCGGGGCACCGGCGGCCGCAGCGATCTTCGTGGTCTCCATGCGCTGGCGCAAGCTGCCGCCGCGCTACTACCCCTGGCTCGTCGTCTCAGGGTTCGTCATCGTCGCGCTCAGCTCGTTCGCCCTCGCCGGGGTGCTGCACACCGGCACGACCGGCGGCCTGGCGCGGTGGATCCTTCAAGCGGTCAACGGCCTGGGACTCGGCCTGGCCTACAGCCCGCTGCTCGGCACGATGCTGGCGCGCATCCCGATCACCGACGCGGCCGACGCCAGCGGCGTGATCTCCACGACAGCGCAAATCAGCCAGGTGGTCGGGATCGCGACCTTCGGCACCCTGTTCCTCAATCTGCTCGGCCAAGCGCACGTACACGCCTCGGCGCACGCGATCACGGTGGTGATGGTGGTCACCGGAATCGTCGCGCTGCTCGGCGGGGTGCTCGCCACCCGCCTGGCAAAGGTGCGGTGAAGCAGGCGAGCGCAGAGGAGCAGCGGTCAGCCGTGAGCGGTCAGCCGTGAACTGCGAAAAGCGGACAGCGAACGGCGAAACGCGGCGGCGTCCAGGACGGCCACGGAGGCCGGCCTGGACGCCGCTTCAGTTCTGGTCCGACCTCAGACCAGGTCGAACCGGTCCAGCTCCATCACCTTGGTCCAGGCCGCGACGAAGTCGCCGACGAACTTCTCCTTCGCGTCGTCGCTCGCGTAGACCTCGGCCAGTGCCCGCAGTTCCGAGTTGGAACCGAAGACCAGGTCCGCCCGGCTGCCGGTCCACTTGACCTCGCCGGTGACCGCGTCGCGGCCCTCGAAGGCGTTCGCGTCCTGCGCGGTCGCGTGCCAGGTCGTGCCGAGGTCGAGCAGGTTGACGAAGAAGTCGTTGGTCAGCGTGCCGGGGGCGTTGGTGAACACGCCGAGCCGCGAGCGCTGGTGGTTGGCGCCCAGCACCCGCAGACCGCCGACCAGCACGGTCATCTCCGGGGCGCTGAGGGTCAGCAGGTTCGCCTTGTCCAGCAGCAGGTACTCGGCCGGCAGCCGGTTGCCCTTGCCCAGATAGTTGCGGAAGCCGTCGGCAGTCGGCTCCAGCGCGGCGAAGGACTCGACATCGGTCTGCTCCTGCGAGGCGTCCACGCGGCCGGGGGTGAAGGGCACCTGCACCGTGACGCCGGCCGCCTTGGCCGCCTGCTCGACGCCCACGCCGCCGGCCAGCACGATCAGGTCGGCCAGCGACACCTGCTTGTCGCCGCTCGCGTCGGCGTTGAACGCCTGCTGGACGCCTTCCAGGGTCCGCAGCACGGCGGCCAGCTGGTCGGGCTCGTTGACCGCCCAGCCGATCTGCGGCTCGAGCCGGACTCGGGCACCGTTGGCGCCGCCGCGCTTGTCGCTGCCGCGGAACGTCGCCGCGGAAGCCCACGCGGTCGACACCAGCTGTGAGACGGTGAGGCCCGAGGCGGCGATGCGCGTCTTGAGGTCCGCGATGTCCGCCGCGTCGACGAGCTGGTGCGTCACCGGCGGCAGCGGGTCCTGCCAGACCAGTACCTCGCTCGGGACCTCCGGGCCCAGGTAGCGCACGACTGGGCCCATGTCACGGTGCGTCAGCTTGAACCAGGCCCGCGCGAAGGCGTCCGCGAACACCTCCGGGTTCTCCAGGAAGCGGCGCGAGATCGGCTCGTAGATCGGGTCGACGCGCAGCGACAGGTCCGTCGTCAGCATGGTCGGGTGGCGGCGCTTGGACGGGTCGTGCGGGTCCGGCACGGTGCCGTCGCCGGCGCCGTCCTTCGGCCGCCACTGCCAGGCTCCCGCCGGGCTCTGGTACTGCTCCCACTCGTAGCCGAACAGCGTCTCGAAGAAGCTGTTGTCCCACTGCGTCGGCGTGTGGGTCCAGATGCCCTCGAGGCCGCTGGTGATCGTGTCGTTGCCCTTGCCGGTGCCGAACGTGTTGCGCCAGCCGAGGCCCTGCTGCTCGATCGGGGCCGCCTCGGGGTCGGCGCCGACGTTGTCGGCCGGGCCCGCGCCGTGCGTCTTGCCGAAGGTGTGGCCGCCCGCGATCAGCGCGACCGTCTCCTCGTCGTTCATCGCCATCCGGCGGAAGGTCTCCCGGATGTCGCGGGCCGCGGCCAGCGGGTCCGGGTTGCCGTTCGGGCCCTCCGGGTTGACGTAGATCAGGCCCATCTGCACCGCGCCGAGCGGGTTCTCAAGC
>DASUAR010000167.1:0-24811 GCA_035763685.1 Actinocrinis sp.
GTCGATGGACCTGTGCCAGGCCCTCTACGAGATGGAGCTGGTCGGCCACGACTTCTACCTGTTCGTGGACGCCGACACCAAGCTGCCCTCCGTGGTCTACCGCCGCCGCGGCTACGACTACGGCGTGATCCACCTGGAGGAAACCGGCGCGGCGCACTACTCCGGCGGCCAGCCGAGCTCCGCCACGGCCGCGTAATCAGGCCTCGGACACGCCCCGAAACGCCGGCGGAACAGCACACTTGACGATGCATCAGCAGGCGCGGACCCGGACCGCTGAACGCGGATCGCCCGAAAAGACGGCGACCACGTCCCGAGCGGCACTGTCAATCCCGGGTCCGCGCCAGCTATTATCAGGTTTCGCCGATACTGTGCGATGATGACTCGGTCACTCAGCGTCTCCGGCGTCCCGTCCGGGAGTAACGGGCGCCTGCCCGGTCCGGCCGATCCAGGTACAAGGGGGTACGGACAGGTGGCCCAATCCGATTCCGGCAGGCCGGTCGGCGTACGCCCGGAGGGCATTCCGGCGCAGCAGCCCGTCCGCCCGCGCCCGGCGACGCCCCAGTCCGCCAAGCCGGCCGGCTCACCGGGCCCGGCGGCCGGACCGGCCGCGTCCGGTGCCGACCCCATCCGCGTCCTGCTGGTCGACGACCACGCCCTACTGCGCCGCGGCCTGGACATCGTGCTCCAGCAGGAGCCGGACATCGAAGTGGTCGGCGAGGCCGGGGACGGCACGGAAGCGGTGGAAAAGGCCGAGGAGCTGCTGCCGGACGTGGTGCTGCTCGACGTGAAGATGCCCAAGCGCAGCGGCATCGAGGCGGCGGCCGCGATCAAGGAGGTCGCCCCGTCCACCCGCGTGGTCATGCTCACCATGAGCGACGAGGAGGCCGACCTCTACGACGCGATCAAGGCCGGTGCCACCGGGTACCTGCTCAAGGAGATCCCGCCGCACGAGATCGCCGACTCGATCCGCGCGGTCGCCGGCGGCCAGTCGCTGATCACTCCGTCGATGGCCACCAAGCTGCTGAGCGAGTTCGCCACCATGGCCAAGAGCGGCGAGGAGCGCCGCGAGCAGGGGCCGCCCGCGCCGAAGCTGACCGACCGCGAGCTCGAGGTGCTCAAGCTGATCGCCACCGGCGCCAACAACAGCAAGATCGCCAAGACCCTGTTCATCAGCGAGAACACGGTCAAGAACCACGTGCGCAACATCCTGGAGAAGCTTCAGCTGCACTCGCGGATGGAAGCCGTCATGTACGCGGTGCGCGAGAAGATCCTCGACCTGCCCTGATCGCGCCATCCCGGCAGCCCTACTTCTTACGGCGCCACTTCTTACGGCGCCAATGATTCAGTCCTGCAGGCGCGGGCTCGCAAGCCCCCTCACTGTGCGCCGCCGCCGCTCTCTCCAATGCCCTACGCTCGGCGGTCATGACGACCACGCAGCCCGCAGGGCCGCCCGATACCGGTAAGCAACTCGCTCGTGGCAGGGTCCTGAGCCGATCGGACATCGTCCTCATGCTCGGGGCGGTGGCGTTCGCCGTCGCCGCCGCGCTCACCAAGGGCGGCGGAGCGGTCTTCCCGTTCCTGGTCTCCGCTGTGGCGGTGGCGCTGCTCGCGGCGCTGGTCGGCCGGGCCGTGGACCATCTCGCGGACCGGCTCGGCGCCGGCGCGGTCGGCGTGCTGCAATCCGCCCTTGGCAACCTGCCGGAGCTGTTCATCTGCATCTTCGCGCTGCGCTCGCACCTGACCGACGTGGTCACCGCCGCGATCATCGGCTCCATCCTCGGCAACCTGCTGCTGGTGCTCGGCCTGTCCTTCTTCGTCGGCGGCCGCAAGAACGGGGTGCTGCGCTTCTCCGAGGGCCGGGCCCGGATGATCATGGCGCTGATGATCCTCTCGGTCGCCGCGATGCTCGTGCCGTCCCTCGCGTCCTACATCCACGCCGCCGCCGCGAGCCACGAGGCTGGTCTCTCCCGCATCACCGCGGTCGTGCTGCTGGTCGTGTTCGCGCTCTCGGTGCCCGCCTCCCTGCGCCGCGAGCACTCCGCTGCCGAGGCGGAGCCGGAGCCGACCGCGCCGCAGCAGCCGGCTGAGGCGCGTGCGGAAGCGGCCGAGCAGGAGCAAGGCAATCACTGGCCGCTCGCGTTTGCGGTGGGAATGCTGGCCGTGACCGGAGTACTCGCGGCGTATGTATCGGACCTGTTCGTCAATGCCCTGCAACCCGCGATGAGCACGCTGCACATCTCGGACGCCTTCGCCGGCCTGGTGATCGTGGCCATTGCGGGCAACGCCGTGGAGAACGCGGTCGGCGTCAAGCTGGCCTGGCAGAACCAGGCCGACCACGCGCTCTCGGTGATCCTCAACAGCCCGTTGCAAATCGCCCTGGTGCTGGCCCCGGCGCTGGTGCTGCTCTCCCCGCTGGTCGGCGGCGCGACCTTCACGCTGGTGTTCAACCCGATGCTGGTGACCACGGTCGGCGTCTCCACGCTCGCCGTCGCATACCTGGTCTCCGACGGCGAATCGGATTGGCTGGAGGGCGCGACCATGGTCGGGCTCTATGTGCTGATCGCCGCCGCCTTCTGGTGGGGCTAGCGAATTAATATAAGCTGCGAATTCCTCTGGATGAGTGAAAATCGAAACTTTGGACGCATAGCCGGGAAAACATCCGTACGGTCGAGGTATGGATACTTTCCCGCAAGCGCTTCAAAGCAGAGTCTCGCAACAACGCCGCATCGAATCCCGTCCGAGGGCCCAAGCCGGCACCGAGGTCGAATTCGAGGCTGAGGTCGCTTCTGTCTCTGATCGCATACATGAGCTGCGCGCTCGCGGCCTGACGCCCAAGCAGATCCGCGAGGAACTGCCAGGGGTCTCGCCGTGGGCCGTTAACTGCGCCATCAACCGCGATGCCAGCGTGCAGGCCGCGCATCCCGGCTTGCGGGCCCGCGCCAGGGACGCGGACCGCGACCGCGCCCGCGCGCTGCGGTTGGAGGGCAACGTACAAGCAGATCCAGGCGGAGCTGGGCGTGTCGTCCTCGACGCTTTCCATGTGGCTGCGGGATCTTCCCCATCCACAACCGGACCGGGCTGCTCATGCCGCGCACATGCACCGGATTCTCAGTGCTCGCCGGGAGGAGCAACGCGAAGAACAGAAGGCAGCCGCGTTCGCCGAGGTCGGCGAAATCACGGACCGGGAGTTGATGCTCCTCGGCGTCGCGCTCTACTGAGCCGAGGGCGTGAAGGACAAGCCTCATTCGCGTCGCGAATATATCCAATTCATCAATAGCGACGCGGGGATGGTTGGGCTCTTCCTTAGCTGGCTGGACCTCGTCGGCGTGGAGGAAGCGGACCGCCAATACCGAATCTCGATTCACGAGAGCGCAGACCTGGTCGCCGCTGAGGAGTTCTGGCGCCGCGTAGTCGGCGCAGCGGAGGCAGACTTCCGAAAGGCGACTCTCAAGAGACATAACCCGAAGACGGTGCGCAAGCAGGTCGCCGAGGACTATCACGGTTGCCTTGTCGTCTGGGTGCGCAAGTCGAGCGGCCTCTACCGCCGAGTCGACGGCTGGTGGCGCGGAATCCTTGCGGCGCGCGGTGCTGGAGGTATGCCAAACTAGGGGCCGAGTCCTCCGTAGCGGGGACTCGAACCTTCCCGGGTCGTCTAAGGGCAGGACGCAGTCTTTTGGTGTCTGTTATGGAGGTTCGAATCCTTCCCCGGGAGCCCTCACCGAACTCGGACGCGCGGCCGTCCGGGCGGTAGATCAGCCGGTAGGCTCGGTGCTGAAACCCAGCAACCGAGGTCGAGGAGACCGGTGTGTCTGAGCCGAGCGCGTCAGCTCCCGTCCGTCCCGCAGCCGTACTGATCCTGGCGGCGGGGGAGGGGAAGCGAATGAAGTCCGCGACCCCCAAGGTTCTGCACACGCTGTGCGGGCGGTCGATGCTGGGGCATGTGGTCGCTGCGGCGCGGGAGCTTTCGCCGGAACGACTGGTCGTCGTGGTCGGGCACGGGCGCGAGCAGGTTTCCGCGCACCTGGCCGAGATCGACGCCGCGGCGCAGCCGGTCGTGCAGGAGGTGCAGCACGGCACGGGACACGCGGTGCGGATCGCGATGGAGGCGATCGCCGCGCAGGGCGCCATCGACGGGACGGTCGTCGTCACCTACGGCGACACGCCGCTGCTGACCGCGGGCACGCTGGACGCACTGGTGACGGTGCATCAGGAAGCCGGTAACGCGGTCACCGTGCTGACCGCGAATGTCCCGGATCCGACCGGCTATGGCCGGATCGTGCGCCGGGACGGTGCGGTGGCGCAGATCGTCGAGCAGAAGGACGCCTCGCCGCAGCAGGCCGCCATCCGCGAGATCAACTCCGGGGTGTACGCCTTCGACGCGAAGCTGCTGGCCGAAGGGCTTTCCCGGCTGACCACGGCGAACGCGCAGGGCGAGGAGTATCTGACTGACGTCCTCGGCATCCTCGCCGAGGACGGTCACCGCGTCGGCGCGCTCACCGTCGCGGACCACCACGAGATCCTCGGCGCCAACGACCGCGCGCAACTGGCCGAACTGCGCCGGATCTTCAACGCGCGACTGACTGGGCACTGGATGCGCGAAGGGGTCACCATTATCGATCCCGCGACCACGTGGATCGACGTCCAGGTCCGGTTGGAGCCCGACGCGGTGGTGCTTCCGAACACGCAGCTGTGCGGAGAGACGCGGATCGCGGCCGGCGCGCAGGTCGGCCCGAACTGCACGCTGACGGCGACGGTCGTCGGTGCCGGGGCGCGCGTGACGAACGCCACAACCGAGGGCGCGGTGATCGGTGAGAGCGCGACGGTCGGTCCGTACACCTATCTGCGACCGGGCACGCGGCTTGGGCGTAAGGCCAAGGCGGGCGGCTTCGTCGAGATGAAGAACGCGGTCGTCGGCGACGGTTCGAAGGTCCCGCACCTCTCCTATGTCGGCGACGCGCAGATCGGCGAGGGCTGCAATATCGGTGCCGGAACCATCACGGCGAACTATGACGGCGTCAACAAGCATCGAACCCAGATCGGCGATCACGTGTTCGTCGGCACGGACACGGTCCTGATCGCTCCGGCGCAGGTCGCGGACGGTGCGTATGTCGCCGCCGGTTCGGCGATCACCAAGCCGGTTCCGGCCGGCGCGCTCGCGGTGGCGCGGGGGCAGCAGCGCAACATCGATGGCTGGGTGGAGCGCAAATGGCCGGGGACGAACGCGGCGCAAGCCGCGCAAGCCGCGCGCGCCGCGGCATCGCGCGAGGGAGCGGGAGACTCCGAAAACGGCGCCGCGGCCTCGGGTGGCGCCGGGAAATAACGGGCGTCGAGCCGGTCACCTCCGGCGCGTCGCAGCACCGGGCGATTCCCGGCGCGATCGGGCGAATTCGGGCGAACCAGCGGCGAACGCTGCGCGAACATCCGGACGATAGCAGCAGTTGTTCTGAGACCATAGGATGAGAGACAAGGCCCGGCTTAGCCGGACGGCCAGGACGAATCGCCCGTAATCCGCCCTGCGGACCGGTCGCCGGCTCCCGGCCGCACCGGGCCTCGCGCCGCCGGGCGCTACCGGCTCGGACCGTGGCAGCGACCCTTGGGGAGTGCGTACAGTGACCGGGATCTTGGCGACCGGCCAGAAGAAGCTGATGCTGTTCTCCGGCCGAGCCCATCCGGAGCTGGCCCGGCAGGTCGCCAGGGAACTGGGCGTGGAGCTGGCGCCGACGCGGGCCTTCGACTTCGCCAACGGCGAGATCTACGTGCGTTTCGAGGAGTCGGTGCGCGGCTGCGACGCCTTCGTGCTGCAGAGCCACACCGCGCCGATCAACCAGTGGATCATGGAGCAGCTGATCATGGTCGATGCGCTCAAGCGCGCCTCGGCGAAGCGGATCACCGTGATCATGCCGTTCTACGGCTATGCCAGGCAGGACAAGAAGCACCGCGGCCGCGAGCCGATCTCGGCCCGGCTGATGGCCGACCTGTTCAAGCAGGCCGGCGCGGACCGGCTGATGGCGATCGACCTGCACACCGACCAGATCCAGGGCTACTTCGACGGCCCGGTCGACCACCTGTGGGCGATGCCGCTGCTGATCAAGTACATCCGGGAGAACATCGACATCTCGCGGATGACGATCGTCTCCCCGGACGCCGGTCGGGTGAAGGTCGCCGACAAGTGGAGCGACAAGCTCGGCGCGCCGATCGCCATCGTGCACAAGCGCCGCGACATCAACGTGGCGAACCAGGTCTCGGTGCACGAGATCGTCGGTGACATCCGCGGCCGCGTCTGCGTCCTGGTGGACGACATGATCGACACGGCGGGAACCATCTGCGCCGCGGCCGAGGCGCTGTATGAGAACGGCGCGGCCGAGGTGATCATCGTCTCGACGCACGCGGTGTTCTCCGGACCGGCGATCGACCGGCTGAAGAACTCGCGGGTCAGCCAGGTCATCGTCACCGACACGCTGCCGCTGGCCGAGGAGCGCCACTTCGACAAGCTCACCGTGCTCTCGGTCGCGCCCATCGTGGCGCGAGCCATCTCAGAGGTCTTCGAGGACGGCTCGGTGACCTCCATGTTCGAGGGCGACGCTTAACCGCTTCGACGACTAGCCGCTCCGACGACGTCTCCGGCGGCGGCCTCGAGAGCTCTCCCGGAAGCGCGACCGCTGTCGTGGTGAACGTCACGGTGCACGGTCCCGCGGCGGGCGGACATCTGACGGCGTATCCGGATGGTGGTGTTACGCATCCGCCGCTGGTCCGGGGCCGTCTTCCAGCTCGGGTAGACTTTTCCGAGTTGCCCGGCGAGGGAGGGGCCCAGGCCCGCTCCGTGATCGACGTGCCGAACGAGGTATCGGGCGAGCGGGTATGGCCCGTCTCCGCCTCGGTGTCGAGTTGCGCCAGATCGCCCAGGCTTCCCGATTCCGAGGAGGAGAACCATGTCTGAAGTCCGCATCAGCGCCGAACCGCGCGACAAGTTCGGCAAGGGCGCCGCGCGCCAGCTGCGCCGCGACGGCAAGATCCCGGCCGTGCTCTACGGCCACAAGGAAGAGGCGGTGCACCTCGCGCTGCCGGAGCACGAGCTCTTCCTCGCGCTCAAGACCCCGAACGTGCTGCTGAACCTGGACCTCGGCAGCCGGCAGCAGCTGGCCCTGCCGAAGGCCGTGCAGAAGGACCCGGTGCGCCGCACGATCGAGCACGTCGACCTGCTGCTGGTGCGCCGCGGCGAGAAGGTCACCGTCGAGGTCCCGGTCGTCACCGTGGGCGATGTCGTGGCCGGCGGCCTGCTCGAGCACACGCTGACCGCGCTGTCGATCGAGGCCGAGGCCACGAACATCCCCGGCTCCATCGAGGTCTCCATCGACGGCATCGAGGTCGGCGGGCACGTCCTGGCCAAGGAGATCACCCTGCCGCGCGGCGCCGTGCTGGTCACCGACCCGGAGCACGTGGTCGTGCACGTGCTGCCCTCGCCGACCGCCGAGCAGATGGCCGGGGACACCGGCGAGGCCGAGGCCCCCGAGGCCGCGGCCGCCGAGCCGGAGGCCACTGAAGAGGGCTGAGTCCGCTTCTGAGCGGACACGCAGTTGGAGCAGTGTCGCGTTGGAGCAGTGCCGCACCCCGGACAGTTCGGGGTGCGGCACTGATCTTGTAAGCCCGTATGAGTAAGCGCTGCGAATCAGCTGTAAGAGAAAGGGCGCGATCGAACGATGGCGGCGGACAACGCACCGTGGCTGGTGATCGGCCTAGGCAATCCCGGCCCGAGTTACGCAGCCACCCGGCACAACGTCGGCTTCATGGTGGTGGATCTGCTCGCGCAGCGGATGGGCGGCCGATTCAAGGCGCACCGCGGCGGCGTGGACGTGGTGGAGGGCCGGATCGGCGGGACCCGCGTGGTGCTGGGCAAGCCCAAGTCCTTCATGAACCTCTCCGGCGGACCGACCGCCTCGCTGCGTGACTTCTTCAAGGTGCCGGTCGAGCGGATCGCCGTGGTGCATGACGAGCTTGACCTGCCGTACGGCACGCTGCGACTCAAGCGCGGCGGCGGGGACAACGGGCACAACGGCCTGCGGTCCATCACCAAGTCGATCGGTACGCGCGAGTACCTTCGGGTCCGGTTCGGGATCGGCCGTCCGCCGGGTCGCCAGGACCCGGCGGACTTCGTGCTCAAGCCGTTCTCCTCGGTGGAGAACAAGGAGTTGCCGTTCCACGTGGACCGGGCCGCCGACGCCGTGGAAGCGTTGGTCACGGAGTCGCTGGAGGCTGCGCAGAATCGCTACCACGCGGAGGCGTGACACTGGCGCCGGGGCTGTCGCTGTAGGCGGCGCCGGTGCCCGCGGGCGTGGGAGTCGCCGTGTCCGGCGGGGGGAAGGCGAGCGCGCTGGAGAGCGACAGTTTATTGATGATCCCATCCGGTGGATTCAGGCCGCCGCTCGGCGTGGTGCTCGGCGCGGCGGAACCGAAGTCCGCTCCCGGCATCGGCGTGATCACCCCGAAGTAGCGGTGCGTGTCCGCGGACAGTTGCTGGAAGATCGGCGATTTGGCCATTGTCAGCAGCTTGCGCGCGTCGATGTGGGCCATGGGTCCGCCGATGACGGTCAGCGTTGAGTAGACGCCGCCAGTGGTGAAGTCGAACTGCGCCGTTCCCTGGCCGACGCGGGCCGCCACGGTGTGACCGTCCGGCAGATCGCTGCACGCGAAGCCGGACTGTGGACCGGTGTCGGTCGCGCAGGCCATGTGCGGCTGGTTCTGCGGGTCGTTCGCGGGCAACCGGTAGAAGGCCAGCACGACGCGATAGCTGGCAGTGGGCGTGACCGCGGCGTAAACGGTCTGGTCAGGCTTGCCGACGTAGTTGACGTGTTCGCCGGCGATCGGCCAGATCTGCTGGAGCGCGGACACTGCTTCCTCGTGGAACGTCTTGGCGAGCGGAATGGGCCGGCTGGTATTCGACGACGACGAACCGGTGCCGAATCCGTTGCCGGAGGGCGTCGAGGCGTGGATACCGCCGACCAGGATGGTGCCGGCGCCGATGACGAGGGCGCTGCTGAGCGCTGCGCCCGCGGAGCGCGTGGCGATCTTTCGGCGCCGCACGATCCGGCGGATGCCGGGGGCGAGGTCGGGTAGGGGCGGCAAGCCGTCGGTGGCGGCGTCGAAGAGTTCGTGCAGATTGGGCATGACGGTTCCTCAGTTCGCTTGTTCCGGTGACGTGGGGCTCGGGGCTCAGGGCTCGGATAGCTCGGTGAACCGGTCGCCGAGCAGTTCGCGCAGCTTGGCCAGGGAACGTGAGCACTGGCTCTTGACGTTGCCGGCGCTGCACCCGAGCAGCGCGGCGGTCTCCTCGACCGACAGGTCTTCCCAGTACCGCAGGATGACCATGGTTCGGGGTTTGGCGGGCAGGGCGCGTAGTGCGTCGAGGACGACGAGGCGCAACTCGGCCGGATCGGCGGCGGCCGCGGTGGTGCCGGGCTCGGTCCGCAGGATCGCGTGCGCCGTCACGCTGCGGCGCAGCTTGCGCTGCTCGGTGAGGAAGGCACGTACCAGCGCCTTCTTCGCGTAAGCGTCCGGATTCTCGGCCAGCCGCGCCTTGCGCCACGAGCGCAGCAGCGCGACCAGCGTGGTCTGCACGAGATCCTGCGCGCGATCACGATCGCCGCACAGCAGGTAAGCCGTGCGGTAGAGATGGTGCTGACGCGCCGCGGCGTAGGACTCGAAGTCGGGCGGTTCGGGGTCGGGCGGTTCAGCCACGGCAGCCGGCAGTCCGGCGGTTGTGGCGTGCTCGCCGGGTCGGTGGCTGCGGTCCGTTTCGTCGATGTCGCTGCTTTGACGGGGGCTGCGGGTCATCACGCAGGAGTCCGTCCTCCCTGGAGGGCGCGAAGTTCTGTCATCCGGTCTAGAGCGGGCACCCGCGAGCGGGGTTGCATGCCCTCTCAGGGCCGCGCGGCGATGGGTGCGAGGATGGACCGGTGACGTACGACTATGAAGCCCCCGAATCCCAGAAGCTCTTCGACCGCGCGCAGATCGTGACGCCGGGCGGGGTGAACTCGCCGGTGCGGGCGTTTCGCGGGGTCGGCGGGACGCCGCGGTTCATGGTCGCCGGCAAGGGCGCCTACCTCACCGACGCCGACGGGCGCGAGTATGTGGACCTGGTCTGCTCCTGGGGTCCGCTGATCCTCGGGCACGCGCATCCGGCGGTGCTCCAGGCGACGTCGGAAGCGCTGCTGCGCGGAACCTCCTTCGGCACGCCGAGCGAAGGTGAGGTCGCGCTGGCCGAGGAGATCGTGGCTCGGATCGAGCCGGCCGAGCAGGTACGGCTGGTCTCCTCCGGAACCGAGGCGACCATGTCGGCGATCCGGCTGGCCCGCGGCTTCACCGGCCGTTCGAAGGTGGTCAAGTTCGCGGGCTGCTATCACGGACACGTGGACGCGCTGCTCGCGGCGGCCGGTTCGGGCGTCGCGACGCTCGGGCTGCCGGACACGCCCGGAGTGACGGGGGCTCAGGCAGGCGACACGATCGTGGTCCCGTACAACGACATCGAGGCGGTGCGGGGAGCCTTCGCGCAGTTCGGCGACGAGATCGCCTGCGTGATCACCGAGGCGGCCGCGGGCAACATGGGCGTCGTGCCTCCGCTGGACGGCTTCAACGCGGCGCTGCGGGACCTGTGCCACGAGCACGGCGCGCTCTACATCTCGGACGAGGTAATGACCGGTTTCCGGTCCTCGCGCACCGGCTGGTTCGGCATCGACGGCGTGGTCCCGGACCTGATGACCTTCGGCAAGGTGATGGGCGGCGGCTTCCCCACCGCGGCGTTCGGCGGACGTGCGGACGTGATGGCCCGCCTCGCCCCGGCCGGGCCGGTGTACCAGGCCGGGACGCTCTCCGGGAATCCGGTCGCGACCGCCGCCGGTATCGCGACGCTGCGCAACTGCACTCCCGAGGTCTACGACCACCTGGACCGCACCGCCCGCACCATCGCCGAACTCGCCTCCGAGGCCCTGGCGAAGGAAGGGGTCGCCCATCGGGTGCAGTTCGCCGGGACGATGTTCTCGGTCTTCTTCACCGACGAGCCGGTCACCGACTACGCGGCGGCGAAGCGGCAGGACACCGAGGCGTTCAAGGCGTTCTTCCACGCGATGCTGAGCGAAGGCGTCTACCTGCCGCCGAGCGCGTTCGAGGCCTGGTTCGTCTCGGCGGCGCATGACGATGCGGCGGTGGACCGGATCGCGGCGGCGCTGCCGATCGCGGCCCGCGCGGCGGCGGCGGTCGGCCGGTAAATCCATCTCGCATAGGATGCGCGGCATGACGCAGATCGATCCCGGTACGCAGACGACGGTCCATCTCATGCGCCACGGCGAGGTGTACAACCCCACCGGGATCCTCTACGGCAGGCTGCCCGACTTCCACCTGTCCGAACTGGGCCGCAAGATGGCCGAGCGGGCCGCCGAGTTCTTCGCGGACCGGGACGTGGTCACGGTGATCGCCTCGCCGCTTGACCGCGCGCAGGAGACCGCGGCGCCGATCGCCGAGCGGCTGGGTCTGGAGATCGGCACCGACGAGCGGCTTATCGAGGCCGAGAACTACTTCCAGGGCAAGCGGTTCAGCGTCGGCGACGGCGTGCTCAAGCGCCCCAGCGTGTGGCCGCGGCTGTACAACCCGCTGCGGCCCTCGTGGGGTGAGCCCTACGTCGAGCAGGTCGCGCGGATGACGGCGGCGCTGGAAGCCGCGCGGGACAAGGCGGCCGGGCACGAGGCGGTTTGCGTGAGCCATCAGCTGCCGATCTGGGTGACCCGGCTGGCCGCCGAGCACCGCAGGCTGTGGCACGACCCGCGCCGCCGCCAGTGCTCGCTGGCCTCGGTGACCTCTTTCCGCTACGTCGGCGCGCGTCTTGTCGGCATCGACTACCAGGAACCGGCGAAGGATCTGCTGCCGGTCAAGGCCACGAAGAAATTCGTCGCCGGGGCCTGAGTCTCCTGGTAGCCGCGCGGACCCCCGCGGCTTCGGCCGAATTCGGCCGTGCGAGACTCTTCGCATGGTCGTACCCGCCCGCACCTCCCGTTCCTCCCGCCGCGCGGTGGGAGCGCTCGCCGCTGCGCTCGCGGGCGCGGCGCTGCTGGCCGGCTGCACCAACACCACCGGCGGCGGGGGCGACACCGGGTTCGTGCCGGCGGCTGGAACGAGCGTGACCTACTACGCCCCGAACCAGCGGGTCGCGGTCCCGGACCTGGCCGGCACCACCCTGGACGGTAAGCGACTCGCGCTCGCCGACTACCGCGGCAAGTTCGTCGTGGTGAACATCTGGGGCTCCTGGTGCGGCCCGTGCCGGGTTGAGGCGCCCGCGCTGGAGGAGACCTACGAGCAGTACCAGTCCAAGGGCGTGCAGTTCCTGGGCATCAACGCGCGTGACATCAATGCCGCCGCGCTCGCTTTCGTCAGCGACGACCACATCACCTACCCGTCGCTCCAGGACCCCTCCGAGACGCTGCTGCTCGAGTTCAAGACGGTAGTGCCGCCGACCAACATCCCGTCGAGCATCATCGTCGACGCCAAGGGCAAGATCGCGACTCGCATCATCGGCAGTACCACCGAGCCGCAGCTCAAGCAGGCGCTCGACAAGGTTTTAAGCGGGAGCTGATATGTCCGCCTCAGGTGTCGCGTCGCTGATGGCCGGCGGCTCGCTGCTGCTGGCAGTGCCGGTGGCGCTGGCTGCCGGGGCGGTCTCCTTCGCGTCGCCGTGCGTGCTGCCGCTGGTGCCGGGCTACCTGTCGTACGTCACGGGAATGTCCGCGCTCGACGCCCAAGACGTAGAGGCACGCAAGGCCGCACAAGCTCGCGCGCGGGACGAGGAGCGCGAAGCCGAAGCCAACGCGGGCGCGGGCGCGGGCGCGGGACAGACGCAAACCCTGACCAAGAAGCGAACCGTCGTCGGCGAACGGCGCTCGCCGCGCGGCCGCACCGTCCTCGGCGCGAGCCTTTTCGTCCTCGGGTTCACGGCCGTGTTCGTATCGGCCGGCGCGGCCTTCGGCTACGCGGGCTCGAACCTGCTTCAGCATGAGCGGGTGCTGGAAGAGGTCTTCGGCGTCCTGGTCATCCTGCTCGGATTGTTCTTCGCCGGCGCGATGCCGCAACGCTGGTCGGGCTGGCTCCAGCGGGACGTGCGGCTGCACTACCGGCCGACCGCCGGATTGGTCGGCGCGCCGCTGCTCGGCATGGTTTTCGGCATCGGCTGGACGCCGTGTCTCGGTCCGACGCTCGCCGCGGTACAAACCCTTGCCTGGACGCAGGCGTCGGCCGGGCGCGGTGCGTTCCTCGCGGCGGTTTACTGCATCGGGCTCGGACTACCGTTCATCCTGACCGCCGTCGCGTTTCGCCGGGCGATGACCGCGTTCGGCTGGATCAAGCGGCACTACGCGGCGGTGACCCGAGTGGGCGGCGGGATGCTCGTCGTGGTCGGCGCGGCCATGGTCAGCGGGGTGTGGGACGACCTGATCCACCACATGCAAGGGTGGGTCGTGGGCTTCAACCTGCCGCTGTGACGGCCGGCATACCGAGATTCACCGAGGCGGAGAGTGTGACTGAGCAGCAGACGGACCCGGACCAGCAGGCCGAAGCGGCCGGTTCGCAGTCGGCGGCCGACTTCGAGGGCGGCGAGCGGCTGTCCACCGCCCCGCGACCGGAATCCTCGCTCGCCGTCCCCAGGCTCGGCACCTGGGAGCTGCTGCGCTGGATGTGGCGGCAGCTCACCTCGATGCGGATCGCGCTGACCCTGCTGTTCCTGCTCTCGGTCGCCGCGATTCCCGGCTCGCTGCTGCCGCAGCGCGAGATCGACCCGAGCAAGGTGCTGCAGTTCTACCTCGCGCACAAGACCTGGGCGCCGATCCTGGACAGGCTCCAGCTGTTCGACGTGTTCGAGTCGGTGTGGTTCGGCGCGATCTACTGCCTGCTGTTCATCTCGCTGGTCGGCTGCATCCTGCCCCGCTCGCTCGCGCACTTCCGGGCGATGCGCGGCCGGCCGCCGGCTGCCCCGCGCAACCTCAAGCGGCTGCCGGTGCACGCCTCCTTCCGCACCGCGGCCCCGGCCGAGCAGGCGCTCGCCGCAGCCCAGAAGCGGCTCAAGGGCAGGCGGTTTCGCACCGTCACCGGCGCGGACGCGGACGGCACCTGGGTTTCCGCGGAGAAGGGCTATCTGCGTGAGACCGGCAATCTGATCTTTCATCTCGCGCTGCTCGGCATCCTGGTCGCGGTCGCGATCGGCCACTTCTTCGGCTTCAAGGGCGCCCGCCTGGTGACCGAGGGCAACCAGTTCTGCGACACCGTCGCCAGTTATGACAACCTGACGATGGGTCAGCTGGTCGGCCCGCAGGACTTGCCGCCGTTCTGCATCCGTCTGGACAAGTTCACCGCCAGCTATCAGGACAGCGGCGACCAGATGGGCCAGCCGCGCACCTTCGACGCCTACACCTCCTACTACGCGACGCCGACCAGCAAGCCGAAGAACGTGGACGTGCGGGTCAACGAGCCGATCACGGTCAACGGCACCAACGTCTTCCTGGAAGGGCACGGGTACGCCCCGGTCGTCACGGTCAAGGACGGCGCGGGCCAGGTCGTGTACGACGGTCCGGTCACCTTCCTCGGCATCGACGCGAACTTCACCTCAAGCGGCTCGATCAAAGTCCCGGACGCCAAGCCGAAGGGCCTCGGCTTCCAGGGCTACCTGCTGCCCACCGCGGTGACCATCCCCGGTTCGATGCCCGCATCGGTGTTCCCCGCGGCGCAG
Organism: Actinocrinis sp.; assembly: GCA_035763685.1. Lineage (GTDB taxonomy): Bacteria > Actinomycetota > Actinomycetes > Streptomycetales > Catenulisporaceae > Actinocrinis. The sequence goes on from DASUAR010000167.1 coordinate 14,759, forward strand.
CACCCGGTCCTGATCCTGGCCGCGTACGCCGGCGACCTGAGCATGGACGCGGGCGAGTCGCAGAGCGTGTACACGCTCGACACCAGCCACATGACCCGGCTGGAGGTGAAGGACAAGACGAACCCGGCCGGCGGCAACGCGCTGATGCTGTCGGTCGGGCAGACCGCGACCCTGCCGGGCGGCCTCGGCTCGATCACCTTCGACGGGGTCAAGCAGTGGGCGCAGTTCAACATCGCCTACGACCCCGGACAGCCGATCGCGCTCGGCTCCGCGGTCTTCGCGGTGCTCGGCCTGGTCGGCTCGCTCAGCATCCGCCGCCGCCGGATCTGGGTGCGGGTGAGCGAGCAGGCCGACGGAACCCGGCTGATCGAAGTGGCCGGGCTGGCCCGCACCGAGGGCGCGACGCCGACCACCGAGGTGACCGAGGCTGCGGAGACGCTGGCCGCGCAGCTGACCGTGGCGCCGTCGAGCAGCGTCCCCGCAGAGCGCGATCAGGCAGAGCCTGGTCTGGCCGAGAACGACAAGCAGCAGCGCAAGTCAACCCCGCGCACTGGAGCGTCCGCGTGATCAACGAAAACCTCGCGCACTACAGCAATCTGTTCATCGCACTGGCGCTGGTCGCCTACGCGTTCGCGTTCTTCGCGTACTGCGCCGAGTGGGCGTTCGGTTCCCGCTCCCGGATCGGTGCGAAGGCCGCCGCGGTCGGCAGGTCGGACGCGGCGGTCGCCGGGGCCTCGGCGGCGCGCGAGCAGACGACCTTGTCCGTCGGCTCCTCCGGCGTCGCGGTACTCACCCGGACAGCGCAGGAGGAAGCGGAGCCGACTATCGCGGGCGACTCGGTGCGCGCCGAGATCGGCGGGCGCTTCGCCGTGCTGGCCACGTTCATCGGCTTCGGGCTGCACGCCGCTGGCGTGGTCAGCCGGGGCTTGGCGGTGCACCGGGTGCCGTGGGCGAACATGTACGAGTTCTCTTGCGCCGCCGCGCTCGCCATGGCCTTCGCCTACGTGGTGCTGCTGGCCACCGGGCGCAAGGTGCGCTGGCTCGGCCTGCCGGTCACCTTCATCGTGCTGTTGACCCTCGGCCTGGCCTACACGGTGCTCTACACCGACGCCGAGGAACTGGTCCCGGCGCTGCACTCCTACTGGCTGTACATCCACGTCACCGCCGCGGTTCTGTCGACCGGGGCGTTCGGCGTCGCGACCGTCGCGACGATGCTGTACCTGATCAAGGCCGCGGCCGAGGAGGGCAAGCTGCCGCGGCTGCACGGCGTGCTGGAGCGGGTGCCCTCTTCCGGAATGCTCGACCGCACGGCGTACCGGGTGATCGCGTTCATCTTCCCGCTGTGGACCTTCGCGGTCATCGCCGGCGCGATCTGGGCGGAGAAGGCCTGGGGCCGCTACTGGGGCTGGGACCCCAAGGAGACCTGGTCTTTCATCGTGTGGGTGATCTACGCCGCGTATCTGCACGCGCGGGCCACGCACGGCTGGAAGGGCCGGGCCGCGGCGTGGATCGCGTTGCTCGCATTCCTTTGCGTCATGTTCAATTACTTCGGGGTTAATACGCTGCTCACCGGTCACCACAGTTACGCCGGACTCTAGGAAGACCGGCCGTAGGCCGCCTTATCAAGATCCGTAATGCCTCGGCTGGCAACCGGCCGAGGTATGGGCAGCGTCCTGAAAGGCGGCAACAGGGTTAGCGTGCCGGGTGGACCGGCCGTGCCGAGCCCTACACGCGGAAGGACCTGACCTGATGAGCGACGATCGCGGCTGGTACCCGGCTTACGGGTCCGACGACCGCGGCGGAGAGGGGAGGCGCCGGGACGAAGCTGGCAACGACCCCTACGCGCAGGGTCAGTCATCCGGTCGTCCCGCACGCGGCGATGGTTCGCGTTACCGCGCGGACCGTGGCGGTCAGCAGCCCCGGGACCCGTATCGCGTACCGCAGCCGACGCAGCGCCAGCCCCAACAGCCGTGGTCCGCGGATCCGTACTCGCAGGACCGCGACGGGTACAGCGGCTACGGCAACGGTGCGCCGCAGCAGGGGCGAGGAGAGTGGACTCCGGGGTCCGACGGCCGCGGCGCAGAGCGGGCGATGCCCGTGGACGCTTACCCGCGACGCGACCAGTACGCGGCGAATGGTGCCGGTAGGGCGAATGGCCCCAGCGGCAACGGCGCGTGGTCACCGGCCGACGCGATGCCTAAAGGCCAAGGGCAGGGACGCCGTGGGCCGCAAGACGACGACGCTTGGGCACCTCGCTCCCGCGGAGCCCGAACCGCTACCGCATCCGCGTCTGCCGGGCTGGTCGACGGCAACATCAACCAGGATGTCGACCTCGACGAGCTCGACCCCTCCGGCCGGGCCAGGCGCGCCGCCGCGGCCGCGGGCCGAGGCGGCGGCAAGCGCCCGGCGTCCCGCAAGCGCACGGCCATCAAGTGGACCGCGATCAGCGTCTCCACGCTCCTGGTGCTGATACTGGCCACCGGCGCCTACGTGATCATGCACCTGACCGGCAACATCAAGCACACCGCGCTGCTGCAGAACGGCACGACGCAGTCGCCGGAGCCGGTCGACAAGTACGGCCGCTCGCCACTGAACCTGCTGGTCATCGGCTCGGACTCGCGTAACAACCCGGCGGACTGCGCGATCGGCCACGACTGCGGGCCGGGCGCGAACGCGGACGTGGAGATGGTCGTGCACCTCTCCGCGGACCGCTCGAACGCGACGGTCATGTCCATCCCGCGCGACACGATGGTCACCATCCCGCACTGCACGGACACCACCAACCACACCAGCGGCGGCGGCTTCGTCGCGACGATCAACAGTTCGCTGCAGTGGGGGCCGTCCTGCACGGTGCTCGCGGTGCACGACCTCACCGGGCTGACCATCGACCACTTCGTAATGGTCGACTTCGTCGGCGTCGAGACGCTGTCCAACGCGCTCGGCGGCGTGCAGGTGTGCGTGTCGTCGAAAATGTACGACCCTAACTCCCGGTTGCGGCTGAACAAGGGCGTCAACATGGTGCAGGGCGCCAGCGCCCTGGCCTTCGTGCGTACCCGCCACGGCTTCTACGACGGCTCGGACCTCGGCCGTGAAAAGGCGCAGCACTACTTCCTCGCGCAGATGATCAAGGAAGTGCGCGCCAGCATGAACCTCTCCGACTTCGGCACGCTGTACAAGGTGGCCGACGCGGCGACCAAGGCGCTCACCGTCGACGACGGCTTGAGCGGGGTCAGCGGCCTCGAGGGCCTGGCCACCACGATGAACCGGGTCCCGACCAACCGAATCTCGTTCGTCACCATGCCGTGGAACATCGACCCGGCGAATCAGTCGCACGTCGTGGTCGCGCAGCCCTACGCCACGGAGATGTTCCACAACATCCTCAACGACGTGCCGTACTCGGGCGCCAGCGCTGGCGCCAGCTCCAGCGCGGCGGCCGGAGCGAGCGCCGCGCCGAGCACGCAAGCCCCGGCGACCTCGTCGGGCGTGCAGGTCAACGACGCGGCGGTCCGGGTCCAGGTGCTCAACGGCAGCGGGGTCTCCGGGCGGGCGACCACGATCAAGGACGCGCTGGTCAACGGCGGATTCTCGCAGGCGACCGTCGGCGGCAACGCGGCCTCGGCCACGACTACGAAGATCTACTACCCGTCGACCAGGAGCGACTCCGCGGCGGCCGTGCAGAAGGCGCTCGGCCTGCCGAGCTCGGCGCTGAAGGAGTCGAATTCGTACTCGGAGGTGACCGTGGTCCTGGGCAGCGACTGGACTTCGGGCACCACCTTCGGCGGGGCGGCGGCGGCGACGGCCGGCAGCGCCGCGCCGACCACGGCGGCCAGCGCCCCGGCGGTCTCTTCCCTCTCCAACGCCAGTGACAGCGGCAACACCTGCATCCCGGTGAACCCGTTCTACGTCGTCAAGTAGCCCGCCACAATGGAAGCGTGACGGAGTCAAGTTCGACGGAGTCAAGATCGGCGGCGCGGGAAGCGGCCATCGCCCGGCCCTGGGTGGTCCTCAGCTGCGCGACCTCGCTCGACGGCTACCTCGACGACACGACGGCGCAACGGCTGCTGCTCTCGAACGACGCGGACTTCGACCGGGTGGACGCGCTGCGGGCCTCGGTGGACGCGATCCTGGTCGGCGCCGGGACCGTGCGCGCGGACAATCCGCGGCTGCTGGTGCGGTCGCCGGAGCGCCGCGCGGCCCGCGTCGCGGTCGGACAGCCGGCCAGTCCGCTGCGCGTCGTCGTTTCCGGCTCGAGCAAGCTCGACCGCGACGCGGCCGTGTTTACCGCGCCGGGCGCCGAGACCGTCGTGTACAGCGGTCACAACGGCACGAGCGCCGGCAACGGCAATAGCAATAGCAGCGAGAACAGCACCGAGAACAGCACCGCGGCCGGTCGGTCGCTCGATTTCGGCGACCTGCTGGACTACCTGGCCCGGCGCGGGGTGCGGCGGCTGATGGTCGAAGGCGGCGCCTCGGTGCTGACCCGGTTCCTGGCCGAGGACCTGGCCGATGAGCTCCAGCTCGCCGTCGCGCCTTTCCTCCTCGGCGACCCGGAAGCACCACGGGCCTTCGGTTCGGGCGGCTACCCGCAGTCACCGCACCGCCGGATGATCCTGGCCGAGAGCCGCGTTATCGGCGACGTGCAGTTCAGCCGTTACCTGATCAACCGCCCCGGCCCTGACGCAGCCTCAGACGCGCGGCTGCTGCGCCTCGCCGTCGAACTTTCCCGCTCCTGCCCGCCGGTCATGGGCGCGTTCTCGGTCGGCGCGGTCGTCACCGACGCACACGGCGCCGTGATCTCCACCGGTTACTCGCGCGAACCGCTGCACGGCCTCGGCGACCCGAACAAGAACCACGCCGAGGAGGTCGCGCTCGCCAAGCTCGACCCCGCCGATCCGCGGCTCAAATCCGCCTGCGTGTACACGTCCCTCGAACCCTGCTCACCGCGCTCCTCCCGGCCGCTCAGCTGCACCGACCACATCCTCGCCGCCGGCATCCCGCGCGTCGTGCTCGCGTTGCGCGAGCCGGCCCTGCTCGCGCTCTGCGATGGAGCCGACCGGCTGCGCGCCGCCGGAGTCGAGGTCATCGAGCTATCCGAGCTGGGCGGGCAGGTGCGCGCGATCAACGCGCACCTGCTCGGCTGACCGTCGCGCCGCCGCCGCTGGGCGCCATGGATACTTGACTCCATGGCCTATGAAGATCTGCGCTCCTTCCTGCGGACGCTTGAGCGCGAGGGGGAGCTGCGCCGGATCAAGGCTCAGGTCGACCCGTACCTCGAGGTCGGCGAGATCACCGACCGGGTGCAGAAAGCGCACGGCCCGGCCCTGCTGTTCGAGAACGTCAAGGGCTCCGAGTTGCCGCTGGCGATGAACGTCTTCGGCACGCAGCGCCGGCTGTGCCTCGCCCTGGGCATCAAGAGCCTGGATGAGATCGGGGAGCGGATCGGTGAGCTGCTCAAGCCCGAGCTGCCGCACGGCCTTTCCGGCTTCAAGGACGCGCTCGGCAAGGTCGCGCAGCTGCGCTCGGTGCCGCCGAAGCACGTCAAGGGCGCGCCGTGCCAGCAGATCGTACTGACGGATGATCAGGTCGATCTCAATGCGCTGCCTGCATTGCACACCTGGCCGCAGGACGGCGGTTCCTTCTTCAACCTCGGCCTCACGCACACGAAGCATCCGGAGACCGGTCAGCGCAACCTGGGTCTGTACCGCCTCCAGCGGCACGATTCACGCACCATCGGCATGCATTGGCAGATCCACAAGGACTCGACCAATCACTACGCGGTCGCGCAACGCCTCGGTGAGCGGCTGCCGGTGGCTATCGCGCTCGGCTGCCCGCCGGTGGTCACTTACGCCGCGACCGCGCCGCTGCCCGCGGACATCGACGAGTACTTGTTCGCCGGATTCGTGCAGCGCGAACGCGTCGAGCTGGTGGACTGCAAGACCGTGCCACTCCAGGTCCCCGCGCACTGCGAGGTCGTGCTCGAAGGCTGGCTCGAACCCGGCGTGACCCGCCCCGAGGGCCCGTTCGGCGACCACACCGGCTTCTACACGCCGGTCGAACCCTTCCCGGCGCTGACCGTCACCGCGGTCACCATGCGTAAGAACGCGCTGCTCCAGTCGATCGTGGTCGGCCGCCCGCCGACCGAGGACGGCCCGCTCGGCAAGGCCACCGAGCGGTTCTTCCTGCCGCTGCTCAAGATGATCGTCCCGGACATCGTGGACTACGACCTGCCCGAGACCGGCGGCTTCCACAACTGCGCGATCATCTCCATCGACAAGCGCTACCCGAAGCACGCGCAGAAGGTGATGAACGCGATCTGGGGCGCGCACCTGATGTCGCTGACCAAGCTGATCGTGGTGGTCGACGCGGACTGTGACGTTCACGACTACGCCGAGGTCTCCTGGCGCGCGTTCGGGAACGTGGACTACGCCCGCGACCTGCTGCTTACCGAGGGCCCCGTCGACCACCTCGACCACGCCTCGTATCAGCAGTTCTGGGGCGGCAAGCTCGGCATCGACGCGACCCGTAAGCTGCCGCAGGAGGGCTACACCCGCAACGGCGGCTGGCCCGAGATGATCACGTCGGACCCGGCCACCGCGGCGCTGGTGGACCGCCGGTGGAAGGAATACGGGCTGTGAGCGCAGCGGTCCCGGTCGAGAGCGTCGCCCCGGCGCGCGGTGTCAGCGAGAAGTTCACGGCGTTCAAGAGCCTGGTGCTGCTGGAGCACTCGGTCTTCGCGCTGCCGTTCGCGTTCACCGCCGCGCTCAGCGCGATGTTCCGCGCCTCGCGCACCATGCACTGGCTCCAGCTGCTGCTGATCACCCTCGCCATGGTCGGCGCGCGTACCTTCGCGATGGCGGCCAACCGGATCATCGACCGCGAGTTCGACGCGCGTAACCCGCGCACCGCCAAGCGTGAGCTGGTCACCGGGCGGCTCAGCGTGCGCACGGCGTGGATCGGCGCGGTCCTCGCCCTCGGCCTGTTCCTCGGCGCGGCAGCCGCGCTCAATACCCTGACGCTCGCCCTCGCGCCGCTCGCCGTGATCCCGCTGGTCATCTACCCCTATGGCAAGCGCTTCACTAACATCCCGCACGCGCTGCTGGCGCTGGCTCAGGCCATCGGCCCGATCGGCGCGTGGATCGGCGTGACGGGCCGGTGGTCGTGGACCGCGGTCGTGCTCGGCCTCGCGGTGGGCATCTGGATCGGCGGCTTCGACCTGATCTTCGCGCTTCAGGATGTGGAGACAGACCGCGAACAGGGGCTCGGCTCGGTCCCCGCGCGCTGGGGTATTCGTACCGCACTGATCGGTGCGCGGTCTGCGCATGCGGTAACCACCGGGCTGTTCATCTGGTTCGGTGTGCTCGCCGGGGGCGGCACGTTCTGGTGGCTGGGCGTCGCGGTCGTCGCCGGGGCGTTCATTTACGAGCACTCTTTGCTGCACCCGGACGACCTCTCCCGCCTCAACCGCGCGTTTTTCACGGTCAACGGCTTCGTCGGTATCGCGCTGTTCTGCTTCGCGCTGCTGGATTTGGTGACCCGCGGACTGCGCGCCTGAGCGCGGCCGGATCGAACGTTTCCGGGTCCTGACGATTCAGATTGACACGGCCACCCCCGAACGCGAGACTGTCGCATCCTGATTCATCGGGTAATCACGCTCATCCCTCGGGGGGATCATGACCAACGAAAGCCCATTCCTCGCGCCCGCAAACGACGCCGGCATTCCGGCCGCTGCGCCGCGGCCGCTCAAGCCGAACCGCGGCCTCGCGATCGCCATGACGATTCTCAGCGCGGTCTACTCGGTGCTCTGCCTGGTTGAGATCTTCGCCCTGGCACACCGGGCCTCCCTCGCCAACCAGATCATCAACGACCCCACGTCGGTGACCGTGGACCAGGCAGACTCCGCCGACAGCCTGGTCAGCACCTTGAGTGTCGTAGCGCTCGTGGTGTTCGTCGCCACGCTGGTCCTGATGGCCATCTGGCAGCGCTCGCTGCGCGCGGCTTTCGGCCCGAGCGGGCGGTACGAGGCGGTGCTCAAGGAGTCCGGCTACCAGGTCTTCCGCATCGTCTGGCTGATCAGCCTCGGCCTGGCGATCTTCCTGCGTGGCAGCGGAAACGTCGAGACGCCGCAGGACGTGATCAGCCACGATCACAAGTTCATGATCTACTACGGGCTGCGCGCCGCTCTCGGCCTGGTGATCGTCTACCTCGCGGTCCGGCTCGTGCGCGTCGTTCAGCGCAACGTGACGCTTGCTCAGGCGGGATACTCCCCGGACGCGGTCAACTACCTGTCGTCTTAAGCTGAGTGCATGACCGAGCAGGAACCGCGCAGGCCGTGGATCGTCGGCGTCTCCGGCGCTTCGGGGACGCCCTACGCCGCCGCGGCCTTGCGCGGGCTGCTCGACGCAGGTGAAAGCATCGACTTGGTGGTCAGCCGGGCAGCCCGGCTGACCATCCTCGACGAGACTGGCATCTCGTTCCGGGACGCGTTTTGGCGCGACGATCTCGCCGCATGGCTGGCCCTTAACGACGCGGCGAACGCGGGTATCGCAACAGCACCGGGCGACATCCTGAAACTGGACTCGGTGCGTTACTGGTCCGCCGGTGACCTCGCCGCTGGTCCGTCCTCCGGCAGCTATCCGGCAAAGGGCATGCTTGTGGTCCCTGCGTCCACGGGCGCGGTCGCCGGTATTCGACTGGGCCTGTCAAAGGACCTGCTGCAACGTGCCGCCGACGTGACGCTGAAGGAACGCAGGCCACTGGTCGTGGTCGTGCGAGAGACGCCGCTGAACTCGCAGACCCTTGAGCACCTGCTCGCGCTCAGTCGCGCCGGTGTCGTGGTGCTCCCCGCCTCGCCGGGCTTCTATGCGGGAGCGCAGGACGTGCAACGTCTCGTCGATTTCGTGGCCGGCAAAGCCCTGGACGTGCTCGGCGTCGAGCATTCGCTACTACGGCGGTGGGAGGGCGAGTTGGGCGCTGCCCGGCAGCCGTCGCCGCCTGACGCAGCCCGCCTGACGCAGCCCGAATGACGCAGCCGGAATGACGCGGCCTTAATAGCTCCGCCAGAAACCGGCCAGGCCTTCAAAGCCTCGAAACCTTCGAATCCACGACGACCGCCCGATTTGCGTCCCACAACGAAGGCCCTAGCGTGGGCGCAGTAGCCTGTTGCAAAGCGGGTCGAAGCTTTAAAAGAGGGGATCGCACACGTGGATGCCGTCGACCGCACGCTCATCGAGGCGTTGCGCGCGAACGGAAGGGCCACGTACGCCGAACTCGCTCGGCTCGTCGGCCTTTCCGGCCCGACTGTGACCGACCGCATTAACCGGCTGGAGCAGGCCGGGGTCATCACCGGATACCGCGCCATGATCGACCCGAGTGCGGTCGGCCTCGGCGTTACCGCACTGATCGGCGTGCTGCTTTCGGACGCCGCCGACCTGGATGACGTCGGGCGCCGGCTGCGCGACGTGCCCGAGATCGAAGACTGCTGGTTTGTCGCCGGGGAGGAGTCGTACCTGGTCAAGGTGCGTGCCGGCGACCCACTGGGCCTAGAGAAGATCATCGGCAAGCTCAACCGTATCCGCGGGGTCGCGCGCACCCGGACCACCGTCGCGCTGTCCACCAAGTGGGAGGGCCGCCAGCTTCCGCTGGAGGACGATTCGCAGACCTGATCGGTGGTGGATCCGGATCGCCTGTGGCGTGCCATGTCCGGGCGGATCAGGCCGTACGCCGTGGTCCGCGAAGCGTGGCGTAGGCTCGTGAGTCGAACCTGAATGCCACTTTTCTGGAGGGCCGCAACCGATGGACGCCGGACTCAAGCGCGAGCTCGAAGAGAAGGTGCTGACCGGACAGCGGCTCACCTACGACGACGGCGTCGCGCTGTACGCGGCCGACGACCTGGCCTGGCTCGGCGAGCTGGCTCACCACGTGCGCACCGTGAAGAACGGCGACCGGGTCTTCTTCAACGTCAACCGGCACCTGAACATGACGAACGTGTGCTCCGCCTCCTGCGCGTACTGCTCGTTCCAGCGCAAGCCGGGCGAGAAGGACGCGTACACGATG
>DASUAR010000168.1:0-4413 GCA_035763685.1 Actinocrinis sp.
GCGCAGATGGTTCACTGCGCGACGAGCCTGGGCGTGCGGCCGGAGCGTCCTCATACCGGTTGTCTGTGGGCGTTTCGGCCGTGCGTCCAGGCGAAGTCGATCACCGGATTCGCCCCTTGAGACATTCCCCAACAGCGCCTAGGCGCGGAGGCGGGTGGTGTCACGGGCGTCACTGTCAGGGCGTTACCGTCAGGGGCGTCCGAGCGCGCGGTACTCCCACCCCGCGGCGCGGTACGCGGCCTGGTCGAGCGCGTGGCGCCCGTCCACCACCTTGCGCTGGGCGACCACCGCGCCGAGCGCGTCAGGGTCGATCTCGCGGAACTCGGTCCACTCCGTCAGCAGCACCACGACGTCGGCGTCACGGGCCGCGTCGAGGGTGCTCGGCGCGTACTCCAGGCTCGGGTAGGCCCGGCGGGCGTTGTGCATCGCCTCCGGGTCGTACACGCGCACGGCCGCGCCGGCTTCCTGGAGCATGCGGGCCACGTCGAGCGCGGGCGCGTCCCGGATATCGTCCGAGTTCGGCTTGAAGGCGGCGCCGAGCGCGGCGATCCTGGCTCCTTGGAGCGAGCCTCCGGCCAGCTCGCGGACCAGATCGACGGTGCGCGACCGGCGGCGCCGGTTTATCGCGTCCACCTCGTGCAGGAACGCCACCGCCTGGCCGACGCCCAGTTCTTCGGCCCGGTGGGCGAAGGCGCGAATGTCCTTGGGCAGGCAGCCGCCGCCGAAACCGAGGCCGGGGCGCAGGAATCGGCCGCCGATCCGGGAGTCGAAGGACAGCGCCTCGGCCAGTAGGTGCACATCCGCGCCGGTGGCCTCGCAGACCTCTGCCATCGCGTTGATGTAGGAGATCTTGGTGGCCAGGAAGGAGTTCGCGGCTACCTTCACCAGCTCGGCGGTGCTCAGGTCGGTGACCACGACCGGGCTGCCCTGCTCGATGACCGGCGCGAACACGGTGCGCAACTGTTCCTGCGCCCACGCCGACTCAACGCCGAAGACCAGCCGATCCGGTCGCAGCGTGTCCTCGACGGCGAAGCCCTCGCGCAGGAACTCCGGATTCCAGGCGAGCTCGACCTGCTCCCCCGCCGGCGCCAGCGCGCGCAGCAGGCCGGTCAGCCGGGCCGCGGTACCGACCGGGACGGTGGACTTGCCGACGACGAGCACGCGTCGGTTCAGGTACGGCGCGAGTGCGGTAACCGCGCTCTCGACGTAACGCAGGTCTGCGGCGTTGGATCCGGCGAGCTGTGGCGTACCGACGCACACGAAGTGCACGTCGCCGAACGCGCCTGCCTCGGCGTAGTCGGTGGTGAAGCGCAGCTTGCCGGATTCGAGCGCCTTGACCAGCAGTTCGGGCAGGCCCGGCTCGAAGAACGGGACCTGCCCGGCGTTGAGGCGATCCACCTTGTCCTGCGCCACGTCGACGCCCAGCACGTCGAATCCGAGCACAGCCATGCAGATCGCGTGAGTGGCCCCCAGATAGCCGGTGCCGACGACAGTGATCTTCGGTGCACTCATCGATTTCTCCCCTCAACCATGAGTGCGTGCATCGAAGCGCCACCCTAGCCTGTGCTGTCAGCAGATGCGGGCGGTACCCCGGAACCGGGCCTCACGGCTCGGCTGTGATGCGCTCCAGCACCGTGCCGTACGGGGTGTCGAGGCGGAGCCAGCGGGTGTGCGCGGCCACGCGTGCGGAGTCTGTCGCGCGCTCCGGTTGTGGGCCGAGGAAACCCATCGCCGCGGCGGCATGCGCGGCGCGCCAGCGCACGCCGTGCGGCAGCTCCCGGGTCCAGATCTCCTCGGCAAGGTTGTCCAGCGCCACGCGGTCGCGGCCGAGTGCGCCGAACCTGAAGTCGGCGTTGCCCTGCGCGACGGCCTCGGCAAGCTGGCGCAGCGGTATTTCGCCGAGCGGTCGCCAGCCGGTGCGCGGGGGCAGCAGGCCGGCCCACGACGGACCGCCGGTGAGCGGCGCGGGCAGAGTGAATCCCGGCGCTCGGTCGCCTTCGCCTTCGCCATTGCCGTCGGTGATCGACTCGAGCAACTGGCCCGCCGACACGGTGCGATCGAAGGGCTGCGCGCCTTCGCCGAGGCCGGCCGTACGCACCGTCAGAACGGTCGCGCGAGCCGAGGAACCGTGCAGCGGCGGTGCGGCGTACGCGGCGGCTATCGGCCCGATGCCGACGAAACGCACCGCGGCCGTCTTGTCCATGCCGAGGAGGCGTTGCAGGTAGACGCCTAGCGCGGCCGCGTCATTCGGGCTTGCGAATACGTACACGTCAGATCAACGATGGCGCGACTTGGGCAGCGCGGCCGCGAGATAGGGCTTGAGGTAGTCGCGCTCCTCGATGGTCACCCGCCGCGGCCGCTCGGCGGCTAGGTCGTACGGCACCAGCACCGTCTCGGCTGTGGCGTACACGAACTCGTCGTCCTTGACCTCGTAGGCCACCGTGAAGGAGGCGTTCCCGATCCGGGTCACCCAGGTCTCGACGCGGACCGGGTCGGAGCGGTAGACCAGCGGCCGCTTGTACTCGATCTCGTGCCGGGCCACCACGGTGCCGAGCGAGAACTCCTTGACCCCGGATTCCTTCGCGGTCATGAACATCCACTCCACCCGCGCCTGCTCCAGATAGCGCAGATAGACGACGTTGTTCACGTGCCCGAAGGAGTCCATGTCCGCCCACCGCAAGGGGCAGGGGTATACGTACCTCAGCCCCTTGTCGGTGATTTCCGCAGGCACTCGGCTAGCCCCGGGTCAGCTTGCGGTAGGTGACGCGGTGCGGTCTGGCCGCTTCCGGGCCGAGCCGCTCGACCTTGTTCTTCTCGTAGGACTCGAAGTTGCCCTCGAACCAGAACCACTTCGAGTCGCCCTCGTAGGCCAGGATGTGCGTGGCCACCCGGTCGAGGAACCAGCGGTCGTGCGAGACCACCACGGCGCAGCCGGGGAATTCCAGCAGCGCGTTCTCCAGCGAGGAGAGGGTCTCGACGTCCAGGTCGTTGGTCGGCTCGTCGAGCAGCAGCAGGTTGCCACCCTGCTTGAGGGTGAGCGCGAGGTTGAGCCGGTTGCGCTCGCCGCCGGAGAGGATCCCGGCCGGCTTCTGCTGGTCCGGGCCCTTGAACCCGAACGCGGAGACGTACGCGCGCGAAGGCATCTCGACCTGGCCGACGTGGATGTAGTCGAGCCCGTCGGAGACGACCTCCCACAGCGTCTTCTTCGGGTCGATGCCGGCCCGGTTCTGGTCCACGTAGGAGATCTGCACCGTCTCGCCGACCTTGACCTCGCCGGAGTCCGGCTGCTCGAAGCCGACGATGGTCTTGAACAGAGTCGTCTTGCCTGCGCCGTTCGGGCCGACCACGCCGACGATGCCGTTGCGCGGCAGGGTGAAGGACAGGTCTTCAATCAGCAGCCGCTCACCGAAGCCCTTGTTCAGCTTGGCGACGTCGACCACGACGCTGCCCAGGCGCGGGCCCGGCGGGATCTGGATCTCCTCGAAATCGAGCTTGCGGGTCTTCTCCGCCTCGGCCGCCATCTCCTCGTAGCGGGCGAGGCGTGCCTTGGACTTGGTCTGCCGGGCCTTGGCGTTGGAGCGGACCCACTCGAGTTCTTCCTTAAGGCGCTTCTGCCGCTTGGAGTCCTTCGCGCCCTCGACCTTCATGCGGGTCGACTTGGTCTCCAGGTAAGTGGAGTAGTTGCCCTCGTAGGGGTAGGCGCGGCCGCGGTCGAGCTCGAGGATCCACTGCGCGACGTTGTCCAGGAAGTACCGGTCGTGGGTGATCGCGACCACGGTGCCGGGGTACTTGGCCAGGTGCTGCTCGAGCCAGAGCACCGACTCGGCGTCGAGGTGGTTGGTGGGCTCGTCGAGCAGGAGCAGGTCGGGCTGCTCGAGCAGCAGCTTGCACAGCGCGACGCGGCGCTTCTCGCCACCGGAGAGCACCTTGACGTCGGCGTCGCCGGGCGGGCAGCGCAGCGCGTCCATGGCCTGCTCGAGCTGCGCGTCCAGGTCCCAGGCGTTGCGGTGGTCCAGTTGCTCCTGCAGCGTGCCCATCTCGGCCAGCAACTCGTCGGAGTAGTCGGTGGCCATCTCCTCGGCGATCTGGTTGAAGCGGTCCAGCATCGCCTTGGTTTCGGCCACCCCCTCCTGCACGTTCGCCAGCACGTCCTTGCTCTCGTCGAGCTCGGGCTCCTGCAGCAGGATGCCGACGGAGTAGCCGGGGGTCAGGGTCGCGTCGCCGTTCGACGGCTGCTCCAGACCCGCCATGATCTTCAGCACGGTCGATTTGCCCGCCCCGTTCGGGCCGACCACGCCGATCTTCGCGCCCGGCAGGAACGAGAGGGTCACGTCGTCGAGGATGACCTTGTCGCCGTGTGCCTTCCGGGCCTTGCGCAGGGTGTAGATGAACTCCGCCATGCCTACAAGCTTA
>DASUAR010000169.1:0-37072 GCA_035763685.1 Actinocrinis sp.
GATCCCTGTGAGAATCATCGGCCTGAGCGAGGTGCTGCCGGGGGCGCCGGTCACGAACCGGGACCTCGCGGAGCGCTTCGGACTGCACGAGAAGTGGCTGGACCGGATGACCGGCAACCGGCACCGGTTCTTCTGCGATCCTTCGAGCGCCGACGGCACGCCGAAGAACACCGGCGACCTGGCCACCGAGGCCGCCCTGCGCGCGCTGGCCGCGGCCGCGGTCCCCGCCTCGTCCCTGGACTTCCTGATCCTGACCACCGGGTCGCCGGACCTGCTGATGCCCGCCACCGTGAACGTGGTCGCCGACCGGCTCGGGATCAATGACCTGCCGACCTTCCAGCTGACCTCCGGCTGCGCCGGGGCGTTGCAGGGCCTTTACACCGCGCGGGCGCTGCTGGCCGGGGGTTTGAGCCGCGGCCTGGTGATCGGCGCGGACAGCGTGATCAAGCTGTGGCCCGCCGACTACGACGTCAAGAAGGTCAATCCGGCCGAGCTGGCCAACTTCGCGCTGTTCGGCGACGGCGCCGGAGCCGCCGTGGTCGACGCCGACGACGATGGGCCCGGCCTGCTCGTGGACCATTTGCTGCTGCGGACCGTGGGGCGCGGGCTCAAGCCGGCGCAGGTCGTGCACTGGTACGGGGCCGACGGCGCGCCGACCGTGACCGGAGCCGACGGAAAGCCGGCCCGTGAGCCGATGGGCCAGGAGGACTACAAGGCCATCGAGCAGCGGGTGCCGGAGCTGTCGGCGCAGGTCCTCAAGGAGCTGGAAGAGTTCACCGGATGGAACGTCGGTGATGTCGACCACGTACTGACTCCGCAGCTGAACGGCGCCATGGCGGAGAAGATCCGCGAAGGGCTCGGCGTGCGCGCGGAGCAGGCCGTCTCGTGCGTCGCGGAAACCGGGAACAACGGCAACGCGCTGCCCTTCATCCAGCTCTACCGCGCCGCGCAGGGGCTCAGGGCGCGCGGCGCGGACTCGGCGCGGGTGTTCGGGATCACCATCGAGTCCTCGAAGTGGATCATCGCCGGCCTGGCGCTGCGCTACCTCGCGGGGGAGGGCGTCGGATGAGCGTCGACGTGGGGCACGCTTCGCAGCCTGCGACGAAGAGCGTCAGCCCCCTGAGCGAGCTGCGTGCACTGAAGCGGGAAGGGCTTGAGGGCAGGCATGCGCGGGTGCGGCAGCTGCTCGGCGCGCTGCTCGCGGCCGGCGATCCGCTGGACATCGAGGCGGCCGGGATGATGCTCGGCGGCGCGGCGCAACGAGAGCGGTTGGCGGCGGCTGACGGCGCGTTCCTGACTCAGCGGATCGCACTGCTCGGCAGTTCGACCCTTGACTCGCTTCCGCATCAGCTGACCGCCGCGCTGATAGCCGGCGGCATCCTGCCGGAGGTCCGCTCGGCCGGTTTCAACCAGTGGCAGTTCGAGATCCGGGCCGGCGCGCCCAACTTGGCCGACCTTGCCCCAGGTGTCAGTGCTCTGCTGCTCGATGACGCGGCCGTGTACGAGGAGGTCGTCAATCCGCTGGACCTGGACGAGGTCGAGGCGCGGTGCGCGGCGTTCCCGACGAGGTTGGCGGAGTGGGCAGACGCTGCCCGCCAGGCGCTCGGCGGCTTGATCGTGCTCACGACGATCCCGCTCAGCGCGCTGCGGCGTGACCGCGTCATCGACTACGGTCGCAAGTCCCGGCTGGAAGCCGCGTGGGACGCGATGAACGCGGAGATCCTGCGGCTGGCGGCGCAGAAGCCGGGGGTGGTCGTGCTTTCCGCGGCGGCGATCCAGGGCAGAGTGCGCAGCACGTTCGCGACCGACCGGATGCGGCACGTCGCAGGGCACATATTCAGCGCGGAATTCCAGGGCGAGTACGCCGCCGAACTGGCGCGGGTGGTGCGCGCCGGGCTCGGCCGCGCGGCCAAGTGCCTCGTGTTCGACCTCGATAACACGCTGTGGGGCGGGATCGTCGGCGACGACGGCGCGGCCGCGCTCAAGCTCGGCGGCGCGTACCCGGGTTCCGCGCACCTTGAGCTGCAAAAGTACGGCCGCGACCTGGTCGCGCAGGGCGTGATGCTCGCGGTGGCGTCCAAGAACGACGAGGACGTGGCGCTGGACGCGATCGCCAACCACCCCGAGATGGCGCTGCGGCCGGACTCCTTCGTCGCGGTGCGCGCGAACTGGGATCCGAAGCCGGGCAATGTCGCAGCGCTGGCTACGTCGCTCAACATCGGCGTCGAGTCAATGGTCTTCGTCGATGACAATCCGGTGGAACGCGGGCTCATGCGTGAGCTGCTGCCGCAGGTCACGACGGTCGAGCTGCCGAACGATCCGGCCGGCTACGCGGCGATCGTCGCGCGCCGCGGCGATTTCAATCTGCTGAGTCTCACGGACGAGGACCTGAACCGCACCGCGATGTACCGCGCGCAGGTGCAGCGAGAGGAACTGCAAAGCGGGTCCGGAACCCTTGAGGAGTACCTGCTCGGGCTCGACTCCCAGCTGACCGTAGAGCGGCTCGGCGAGTTCAACGCGGCGCGGATCGTGCAGCTGTTCGGGAAGACCAACCAGTTCAACCTGACTGGCATCCGCTACACCGAGGAGGAGGTGCGGCGGCGCGCGAACAGCGGCGAGGCCGCGTTCTTCGGTGGCCGGCTCAAGGACCGCTTCGGTGACAATGGCCTGATCGCCGCGTGGGCGCTGACCCGCGACGGCGACGGCGGAGCCTGGCGCGTCGAGAACTTCGTGATGAGCTGCCGGGTCTTCTCCCGCAATGTCGAGGACGCGGTCGTCGGGCTGATCCTGCGCGCCGCGAAGGCCGCCGGGGCCGGCGAGGTGCGCGCCGCCTTCATTCCCACGGCCAAGAACGCGAAATTCGCCGGCTTCTACCCCGCGCTCGGCTTCGAACGAGTCGAGGCGGCCGGCGAAGCAGTGGACGAATACACCGCCGAACGCGCAGGCGGGCAGGGGCCGGCGCAGTACCGACACACCCTGCGAGACCTCGCCGAGCTGCCCAGCTGGATCGGCGTCACCCGGGAAGAGGAGATCGACAATGCCTTCTGACATCGCGCCTTCTGACGTCTCATCCGCCGTGCAGCTCGTGCAGGAAGTCGTCGGGCAGCTGCTCGACGTGGAGGCCGCCGCCCTGACCGCCGAGCGGCGGTTCGCCGAGATCGAGGGCTGGGACTCCGTCAACGCGCTGCGCATCCTGGTCTATTTGGAGCGCGAAGTCGGCGGCTCGGTCGACTTTGAGCGTTTCACAAAGGCCGACACGATCGGCGAGCTGGCGGCGGTCGTGCACGACGCGCAGGCGGCCGCGGCATGAGCACCGGAGCGGCCACTGGCACGACCGTCGCCGCGTTCCCGGCCGCGCGTAAGGGTACGTACACGTTCCTCAAGGACGCCCGCGGCACCGCGCACGTGTACCTGATGACCGACGTGGATGCGACACGGATCAAGCAGGCACGCAAGGATGCCGGCTCGAAGATCAGCTTTGTCAGCTACGTGGTCAAGGCCGCGGCGCAGGTGATCGCGAGCAGCCCCGAGGCGCGTGCCGTGCTGCGACCCGGCCTGCGGCTCAAGGTCGCGACCGTCGGGGAAGTGCACGCGAAGGTGCTGTTCGACAAGCGGACCGCGGACGGCCAGCGCTGCGTCGTATCAGGGACCGTCTTCCGCGCCGAGCAGACGGACGTCGCACAGATCCAGCAGATCATCGACACGTACAAGAACGCTGATCTGGAGGATCCAAGCGGTCCCTGGGCGCAACTGGCGAAGGTGCAGCGGCTGCCGTTGCCGGTAGCCCGCCTCGCCTACCGCGCGGTCACCCGCAAGCCGGAGCGGCGTACCGCGCTGCAAGGCGTCTTCTCGGTCACCTCGGTCGGCCAGGAGCCGGTGCGCGCGATCTTCCCGATGATCAACGGCGCGCTCGGATTCGGCGTCGGGCGGATCGTGGACACCCCGGTGGTGCGCGGCGGCGAGATCGCGGTCGCCCCGCTGTTCACGCTGTCGCTCGCGTTCGACCACCGGTTGCTCGACGGGGCGCAGGCCGCCGAACTGCTGGCCGCGACGAAGGCCGCACTGGAGAACTGGGGAAGCGAATGAGCACGCTGAGTACTGACGCGCTGCCCGAGGAGACCGAGGTCCTGATCGTCGGCGGCGGCCCGGCCGGAGCGCTGCTCGGCTGCCTGCTCGCGCGGCGCGGCATCGACGTGGTGGTCGTGGAGAAGCAGGCCGACCTGGAGCGCGAGTTTCGCGGAGAGTCGCTGGCCGCCCCCTCCGTGGTTACCCTCGGCAAGCTCGGCTTCGGCCCGGCGCTGCGCGAACACGGCTTCCTGGAGACCTCCGGAATCAGCATGCGGATGGAGGGCCGGACGGTCTTCCAGATCGACTACCGCCGCTTCCCGCTCGGCGCGCTGCCGATCGACATCCCGCAGCCGGCCCTGATCGGCATCTTCCACGCCGCGGCGGCCAACTTCCCCAACCACGCCTACGTCCCCGGCACCGCGTTCAGCTCCCTGATCGAGGAGGGCGGCGAGGTACGCGGCGCGGTGCTCAAGCGCAAGGACGGCAGCCGCGCTCAAATCAGGGCTCGGCTGGTGGTGGGCGCGGATGGCCGATTCTCCAAGGTGCGCAAGGCCGCCGGCCTGGCCGCCGACGTTCAGCCGATGGAGCGCGACTTCCTCTCCTTCAAGCTGCCGCGGCCGGCGCATTGGGGCGACGCCGCCGAACTGGTCGCGGTCGCGGACAAGCACGTGCTGGTCGTGCCCACCTTCCCCGATTTCCTGCGGATCGGCCACAACCTGCCCAAGCGCGGGCTCGGCGACCTGCGGGCACAGGGCTTCACGGCGTTCCGCGACGGCATCGCAGCCATCGATCCCCGGCTCGCCCCGCTGCTGCGCGCGCACCTGACCTCGTGGGACGACACCAGCTTCCTGGAGATCTTCACCGCGCAGGTGCCGCGCTGGTCCCGCGACGGACTGGTCCTGGTCGGCGACGCCTCGCACACCGTCACCCCGATCCTCGGCCAGGGCGTGAACCTGGCCATCCAGGACGTGGTGTGCGCCACGCCGGTGATCGTCCAGGCGCTCAGCGAGACTAAGGGCTCTGTCCCGGCCGCGCGATTCACCGCGTTCGAGGAGGAGCGGCGTCAGCACAAGACGCTGGTCACCAAGCACCAGCGGATGCAGGAGCGGGCGCTGTCCAAGACCGGCGCCGTGGCGCTGGCCGCCCGCCGCGCACGGTACCGGCTTCTCAACTCCTTGCCGAACAAGTACCGGATGCTCGACAAGGTGATCAACGCGCAGCACACCATCGACCCGATCGACCTGCGGGCTGCGAATCAGCAGGCTGCGGCGGTGGCCTGAAACCGAGGGGACAGCCGAGCGAAGATGACTTCCGAAGCCGTAGTGGACGGGCACGACCCCGACCAGCTGATCGCCGTCGTCGGCGTGGCCGGGCGCTTCCCCGCAGCCCCGGACACCGACGCGTTCTGGCGGTTGCTGACCGAGCGCGGCGACGCGATCCGCCCGGTCCCGGCCGATCGCTGGGACGCGGCCGCGCAACTCGACCCGGTGAAGTCGATCCAGGCGGTCGGCGGCTTCCTGGAGGAGGTCGACCGGTTCGATCCGACCTTCTTCGGCATCTCCCCGCGCGAGGCCGAGGACATCGACCCGCAGCACCGGCTGATGCTCGAGGCGAGCTGGCGGGCGCTTGAGGACGCGGGTCAGCAGGCCGCGAAGTTGAGCGCGACCAGGACCGGCGTGTACGTCGGCGCCTCCTGGCACGACTACGAGATCGTGCGCAAGGAACGCGGCGCGGGAGCGACGCAGCACAGCGCGGTCGGCAACGCGCTCGACGTGGCCGCGGCGCGTGTCTCCTATTTCCTCAAGCTGCGCGGCCCGAGCCTCGCGGTCGAGACAGGGTGCTCATCCGGCCTCGTCGCGCTACACCTGGCCGCGCAGGCGTTGCGGCAGAAGGAGATCGACGGCGCGATCGTCGGCAGCGTCAACCTCATCCTGGACCCCTTCGTCTCGATCAACCTCACCCACTTCGGCGGTCTCTCACCGACCGGCCGCTGCCACGCGTTCTCGGCGAAGGCCGACGGTTTCGTGCGCGGCGAGGGAGTCGTCGCGCTCTACATCAAGACGCTGTCGCGAGCGCTGGCGGACGGCGACCGGATCCGCGGCGTGATCGTGCGCACCGTGGTCAACAACGACGGCGGTGGCGAAAGCCTGGTCACCCCGAGCGCCGAAGGTCAGGAAGAGCTGCTGAAGCTGGCCTACGGCGACGGCGCGATCCCGTTGGACCGCCTGGCGTACATCGAGGCGCACGGGACCGGCACCCGCCGCGGCGACCCGGTCGAGGCGACCGGGGTCGGCCGGATCCTTGGACGGGGCCGGGACCGCGCGCTCGGCCCGATCGGGATCGGCTCGGTGAAGACGAACATCGGGCACCTGGAAGCCTCGGCCGGTCTGGCCGGCCTGGTGAAGGCGGTGCTCTCGCTGGAGCACCGGGTCGTTCCGCCGACCTTGCACGCCGACGAGCTGAACCCTGATATCCCCTTCGATGAGCTGAACCTGCGCGTGGTGCGCGAGCCGCTGGAGCTGCCGCCGGACGGGCCGGTGTACGTCGGGGTGAACTCCTTCGGCTGGGGCGGCACGAACGCGCACGCGGTGCTGATGACCGCGCCGCCTGTCGATGCCCCGGCTCAGGGAACGAATTCGGATGCCGACGAGCGGGCGCCGGTCCTGCTGCCGTGGTCGGCTCAGCGCGAGGACGTGCTCAAGCAGCGCGCCGCCGACCTGCTCGCCACCCTTCCCGAGACGCCTGCGCACCTGCGTGCCCTCGCCGGCACCCTCGCGCACCGACGCGACCACTTCCCGATGCGGGCCGCGTTCGCCGGCGCCGCGCAGGACGCCGCCGGTGCGTTGGCGCGGTTCGCCGAGGATCCGGCGGCCGAGATCCCGACTGTGGTGAGCGGCCGGGCCCGCGAGCGCGGCAAGATCGCGTTCGTATTTCCGGGTCAGGGCGCGCAATGGTCCGGCATGGGCCGCGAGCTGTACGCGGCCAACCCGACGTTCAAGGCCGTGATCCACCGCTGCGCCGACGCGCTCAAGCCGTACTTCGCCTGGGACCTGCCGGCGATCATCGCCGGGGACTGCGACGAGGAATGGCTGACGCGAATCGACATGCTGCAGCCGGTGCTGTGGGCGATGTCCCTCGGCCTGGCCGAGCTGTGGCGTGAAGCAGGGGTCGAACCCGATGTCGTGATCGGCCACAGCCAGGGCGAGGTGACCGCCGCGACGCTCGCCGGGATCCTCTCCTACCAGGACGGGGCGCTGGCGATGGCCCGGCGCAGCGCGATCGCGCGCCGCACCTCGGGTAAGGGCCGGATGCTCGCGGTCGACCTGGACGTCAAGGGCGCGCGCGAAGCCCTGGCAGGGTTCGAAGAACTGGTGTCGCTCGCCGTGAACAACGGCCCGAGCTCGTGCGTGCTCTCGGGCGAGACCGACGCCGTGCTCACGCTCAAGGAGATTCTGGACGCCGAGGGCGTCTTCTGCCGCCTGGTGAACGTCGACTACGCCTCGCACAGCCCGCAGATGGACGAGCTGCGGCCCGACCTGCTCGCCGCACTCGAACCGATGCGGCCCCGCAAGGGTGACATAGCCCTGATGTCCACGGTGCGGGTCGAGATGCTCGACGGCACTGAGTTGGATGCCGAGTACTGGACCGACAACCTGCGCCGGCCGGTGATGTTCGCCGACTCGATGGCGAAGCTGTTCGACGACGGGATAACCCATGTCGTCGAGATCAGCCCGCACCCGATCCTCGCGCCCGCGATCGAGCAGCTGGCCGCCCTGCGTTCAGAGCCGCCTGCGGTCCTGTCCACGCTGCGCCGCGACACCGGTTCCGCGGCTGACTTCACGCTGGCGCTGGCCCGCGGCTACGTATCAGGCCTCGAACCGTTCGCTGCGGTGCCCGCCGGTCCCATGGTTCACCTCCCGCCGTATCCGTGGCAGCGCTCGAGCTACTGGGTTCCGGCCGGACGACGACGCGCCGGCGCGCCCGGCGCACTGGACTTCGCGCTGGCTCCGGCAGTCTCGGAGCAGGACACCTGGCACGGCACGCTGGACCTCGGCGTTGACGAGCAGCCATGGTTGAGCGACCACAGGGTGCACGATGCGGTGGTCGTGCCCGGCGCGGCGATGCTGGCGCTCGCGTTGAGCGCGGCCCGCGCGAGGGCCGGATCCGTTCCCGGCTCGCTCGACGGGTTCACCTTCCGCAGTGATCTGACTCTCGCGGGCGAACCGGCGAAGGTCAGCGCGGTGTGGCGCGATGACGTGACCGAGGGCGGCAGCTTCGTCCTCAAGTCGCTGACGCCGGGCGCCGCGGAGTGGACCGAGCACGCCTCGGCCCGAGTTCGGCAGCCGCGATCCGATTCGCCCATGACTCGGGACTTTCCCGAACACCTGGCCGGCGGCGGCGAGACGGTCGAAGTATCAGAGTTCTACGGCGCCTGCGCGGCGCGCGGGCTCAACTACGGTCCGGCGTTCCAGGGCGTGCACAGCCTGCGCGTTGACGAAGCGGCCGGCACGGCGCTTGGCGAGATCCGGCTGCCCGATCGCTGTCGCGTCAGCGCCCGCGCGCACAATCTGCACCCGGCGCTTTGGGATGCCGCGCTACAGGTCTCCCTGGCTTTGGTTGACGGTGACGCGACAGTGGTCCCGGTCGCCGTCGAGCGCGTACATGTCGTTCAGGAACTGGCCGAGCCGGTGCTGGATGCGTGGTCCTACGCGGTGCGCCGGGACGAGACGCATATCGACGTGTTCGTATATGACGCGAACCGCCAGCCGTTGCTCACGATGGAGGGTTTGACGCTCCAGGCCTTGGCGGCGGCGACCGCGGATGACAGCGACGCCGAGCGTGTGCATCGGCTTGCTTTCCGGGCAGCGGCTCTGCCTGCTGCGGAGGAAAGCGAAGCCCGGCCTGCGGAACCGGGCAACTGGGTTGTCGCAGAGGTCTACGACGGCGCTGGTGTCGGCTCGTCACTAGCCGCCGCGCTGTCCGCTGCCGGGCAGACCGCAGTTGTGGCCGCGCTGACCGGCCAGTGTGCCCAGGACAGCGCTGCCTGGAGCGAGAAGCTGAGCGCGAGCGGTCAACTGGGCGGCATCGTCTTCGTCGCGCCACCGGCCGCCGCCGGGCTGGTCGAGCAGCGCAAAGCCCTGCTGGCGCTGACGTCACTGGTTCGCGCCGCGCTCGAGCTGCCGCTCCCGCCACGCCTGGCCGTACTCACCACCGACGCCCAAGCCGTCACCGCGACCGACGAGCCGGACCCCGGCGCCGCGCTGTACTGGGGTTTCACCAGGGTGCTGCGACGCGAGCACGCCGAGCTGCAACCGTGCCTGCTCGACGTGTCAGCGTCCGATGACGCCGGCGTCGCGGCCCGAGCCCTCGCGACGGAGCTGCTCGCCGATTCCGGTGAGGACCAGATCGCGTTGCGCGGCGAGCGGCGTTACGTCGGCAGGTTGGAGCGCGGCGACTGCGCGGCATACGACGAGGACGACGCGCCGCCTGCGCCGTGGCGCACCGTTGCGCAACCCTTCCGCCTCGCCGCGTCCCGGCCTGGCTTCTGGGACGGCATGGTCTACCGGCCGCTGACCCGGCGCGTGCCCGGTCCGGGTGAGATCGAGGTCGAAGTCACCGCCACCGCGCTCAACTTCATCGACGTGATGAAGGCGATGGGCACCTACCCCGACCCATCGGGCGGCGCGGACCTGCTCGGCGGCGAAGCCGCCGGCCGCGTCATCGCGACCGGCGAGGGCGTCTCCGAGTTCGAGGTCGGTGACCGAGTCGTCGCTTGCGCCTTCGGCGCCGCCGCCTCGCACGTCACCGTACGCGCCGACCACGCGCGGCCCATCCCTGCGGGGATCCAGGACGCCGAGGCCGCCGCGCTGCCGTTGGTCGTCACGACCGCTTGGTACGGCCTGGTCGATCTGGCCAGGCTCGAACCCGGCGAGTCGGTGCTGATCCATTCGGCGGCGGGCGGTCTCGGCCTGGCCGCGGTCCGCATCGCGCAGCGAATCGGCGCGCGGATCCTGGCCACCGCGGGCAGCGAACCCAAACGCGAGTTCCTGCGCGGCCTCGGCATCGCAGACGTCTTCGACTCGCGCAGCCTGGACTGGGGCGACGGGGTGCTCGCGGCGACCGGCGGCCGAGGCGTCGACGTGGTGCTCAACTCGCTGACCGGCGCGGCGATCCCGCTCGGCCTTGAGGTGCTGGCCGAGGACGGGCGCTTCGTCGAGGTCGGAAAGAAGGACATCTACAGCGGCCGCGCCATCGCGCTGACCGCCTTCAAGAAGGGGCTCAGCCTGGCCACGGTGGACCTGGCCGGACTGATGGCCCGCCGGCCGCAGCGCTTCGCCCGGCTGCTGTCCGACGTGTGGAACCTCGTCGCGGACGGCGGCATCGAGCCGCTGCCGACCATCCCGTACAGCTTCGCCGACGCCGGCGAGGCGCTTCGGGCCATGTCGCATGGTTCGCACATCGGCAAGTTCGTGCTCACCGATCCCGCGACGGTGACGTCGGTCGCGCCGGAGCCGTTGCCCGCCGGGCGATTCCGCCCCGACGGTACTTACCTTCTAAGCGGTGGACTCGGCGCGCTCGGTCTCTCGCTCGCGCGGTACCTGGCGGACCGCGGCGCAGGCGCCATCGCGCTGCTGGGCCGATCCGCGCCGAGTGAGCAGGCGGCCGAGTGCATCAGTGCGCTGCGAGAGCGGGGCGTGAACGTGCGGACGATCGCCGTGGACGTCACCCACGCCGCCGCCCTCGACGCCGCGCTTGCCGAACTGCGCGCCGAATTGCCGCCGCTGCGCGGAGTCTTCCACGCGGCCGGCCTGCTCGACGACGCGACGATCCTCAATCTCCGGCCCGAGCAGCTGGACCGAGTGATCGCGCCGAAGGTCGACGGAGCGCGCAACCTGGACCAGGCCACCGCCGCCGACCCGCTGGACCTGTTCGTCCTGTTCTCCTCCGCCGCCGCGCTGATCGGCAACGCGGGTCAGGCTGCTTACGCGGCCGGGAATGCGTACATGGACACACTCGCGGAGGCGAGGCGGCGACGCGGGCTGCCGGGTCTGAGCGTGCAATGGGGGCCGTTCGAGGACATCGGACTGGCCGCCGCCGACGCCAACCGCGGCGCGCGGCTCTCGGATCGGGGCATGGGCGGATTCACCGCCGAGGAAGCATGGCCCGCTCTCGCCCGCTTCCTCGGCCGCGACCAGCAGGTGGTCGGCTACGTGCCGCTCAACCTGCGGCAGTGGTTCGACGCCTACCCCGAGACCGCCGCGCAGAAGAGCTGGTCCACGTTGCGCAAAGCGGCGCAGGACGGCGGCGGCGCGACGAGCGGCAGCAGCGAGTTCCTGGGCGCGCTGCTTGCGGCCGCGCCCGAGGACCGGCCGGCGCTCGCCGAGACCAAGGTGCGCGAGCTGGCCGGCCGCGTGCTGCGGCTCGAACCGGCCGCGATCGACCGGGAGACCCCGTTCAAGGCGCTGGGTCTCGATTCGCTGATGGGCCTTGAGCTGCGAAACCGCCTGGAGGCGGCGTTCGGGCTCAAGCTCTCGCCGACGCTGCTGTGGACCTACGGCAGTACCCGCGCCCTTTCCGAAGTGCTCTGCGAAAGGCTGCCCGAACCAGCGGCCGCCTGACCGGGCCGGACCGAACCTTCTCGAGACGTAACAGGCATCTGATGCCTGACACACCGTACCCGCACCGCTGAAGACGAGGACTGTGTCAGCCATGGAACCGAGCACCAGCACCGAGAACGGCTCGGCGAGCGCCGTCACCCCGCTGTCCCGCGCCCTGGACACGATCAAGCGGCTGCGCGCCCAGCTCGACGCGGGCCAGGGTGGCAGATCGCCGATCGCGGTCGTCGGCGCCGGTCTGCGGCTGCCCGGCGGCATCCATGACCTCGACGGCTATTGGGCCGCGCTCGAGGAAGGCAGAGACCTGATCCGGCAGCGGCCGCAGCAGCGCCTCGCGCCTTTCGCGCGGCAGTGGGCGAAGCTGCCGAACCTGGGCAGCTTCCTGGACGAGGTGCTCGGCTTCGACGCGGATTTCTTCGGCATCAGCCCGCGCGAGGCCCGCGCGGTCGACCCGCAGCACCGGCTGATGCTGGAGGTGGCGTGGGAGGCGCTGGAGGACGCGGCGCTGCCACCGGACAACCTGCGTGACGCCCGGGTCGGCGTTTACGTCGGCATCACCGGCCGACAGGATTATCAGGACTGGAAGAGCAGCGGGCCGGACGCGTACTGGGCGACCGGCAACGGCCACAGCTTCGCGGCGGGCCGTATCGCGTACGTACTCGGATTCACCGGTCCGGCCGTGGCGATCGATACGGCGTGTTCTTCGTCGCTGACCGCGATCCACCAGGCAGTGCGAGCCCTGCGACATGGGGAGATCGACGTCGCGCTGGCCGGCGGCGTGAACCTCGTGCTCTCTCCCGGTTCCACCGAGCTGATCGCGCAGACCCGTTCGCTTGCCCCCGATGGTCGGTGCAAGACCTTCGACGCACGTGCGAACGGCTACGTGCGCGGGGAGGGCGCTGGCGTCATCGCGCTGAAGCGACTGGACCAGGCGATACGGGACGGCGACCGTATCCACGCGGTGATCAAGGGTTCCGCGACGAATCAGGACGGTCGCTCGTCGGGTTTCACCGCGCCGAACGTGCTGGCACAGATCGCGGTGCTGGAGGCGGCACTCGCGGACGCCGAGCTGACCGCGGCCGACATCGGCCTGATCGAAGCACACGGCACCGGCACGGCGCTCGGCGACCCGATCGAGATGGACGCGATCGTCGCGGCGCTCGGCCGCAAGAACGGCGGCGCGCCGCTGCACGTGGGCTCGGTGAAGGCGAACATCGGTCACCTGGAGGCCGCGTCCGGAATCGCCGGGATACTCAAGTCGATCCTCGTGCTGCGCAAGGGGATCATTCCGCCGCTGGTGCATTTCGGGACCCTGAACCCGCGCATCGATCTCGACGGCACGGGCGTCACTGTCTCGGCGAGCGCGCAACCGTGGGACCGCAGCGTTGTCGGAAGCCATGTCGGCGTCAGCTCGTTCGGCATCGTGGGCACGAACGCGCACGTGATCCTTGGTCCCGTCGAGGAGGCCGTCGCGGCGGCGGCACGATCCGAGGCCGGTCCGGCGGCAGGCGGCGTCGCAGGTGTCGCAGGCTTCGAACTCTCAGCGAAGAGTGCAGGCGCGTTGCGTGATCTCGCGGGTCGTCTGGCCGAGCGCATCGTGGACCTGCCGAGTGACGAATACGCGGCATTCGCGTACACGAGTACGCATGGCCGAACCCGCCACCCGGTTGTAGCGCGCATTTCCGCGACGACGACGGCGAAGGCACTGACCGCGCTGCGGGCGCTCGCGGCCGGCAGGAACTCGAAGGCGGTGACGATCCGCGAGGGCGCGGCGGTGGCGCAGTTGCCGGAGGTGGCGGGGCTGGCCGAGCTTCCGCGCCAGGTGATCACGCTGCCCAACTATCCGTGGCAGCGCGAGATCCTCGCGCCGGAAGGCGTGCCGCTGCTGATCAGTGGCGGTAGTGCCGGTCAGGTGGATGAGGCGGTGGCCGCGCCGGAATCGGTGGTTGTGCCGGGTGGGGAAGAGGATGTCCAGTCCAGCGAGGATGTCCAGTCCAGCGAGACATCCGCAGTCCCCATGTACGAACTGGGCTGGCAGGAGTTGTCCGGTTCAGCGGGACAAGCGGACGCGGCGGGCGGCGGGTTGGACCGGCGCGAGTTGTCCGGCTCAGCGGGACAAACGGACGCGGCGGCCGGCGGGTTGGACCGGCAGGAGTTGTCCGGTTCATCGGGACAAGTGGAAGTAGTAGGCGGTCGGTCGGGCCGGCGCGAACTGTCCGGTTCAGCGGGACAAGCGGACGCGGCGGCCGGGGAAATCGTGCTCGCGGGCGACGATGCCGAGTTGATTGAGCTATTAGCTGCCAGCGCTGAGGCAAATGGGTTAACACATGCGATTATCGCCCCGATAGACCCCGACTGGTCCGCCGTCTGGGCGGAGCGGTCACAGCCTGGCGCTCAGGACAACGAGGGCCTTGCAAAGCCGGTCAGTCTCGTGCTGGTTCAGACGGCGACGCCGCTTCCAGAGTCGTCCGACGCCCCTGACGCCTCCGGCCTCACCGCAGCAGGCGCTGAACTGTGCGCGTCGGTCACCAGCGCAGTGCGGGCGTTCGCCGATTCCGGACTCCCCGGCCGCGTTTACGCACTCACGCGCGCGACACGGCAAGTCACCGGCCAGGACTCGATCATCGCCGGCAATCACGGCCTGCTGCACGGATTGCTGCCGGTCCTTGGACTCGAGTACCCCTCCGCCTGGGGCGGCGTTATCGACCTTCCGGCCTCGCCGACTGGCGACGACGCGGCGATAGCCCTGTCGCTCGCTCGCCCAAGCGCTGACCCGGATACCGCACCCGCACCCGCCCCCGCAGTAGCCGCAGCCGATGACCTGATCGCGGTGCGCGGCGGCCGCGCGTACGGCGCCAGGATCCGTCCCGTCGCTGCCGATTGGCAGCCCGAGCTGCCTGTTCATCCCGATGCGACCTACATACTGACCGGCGGGCTCGGCGGCATCGGACGCGAGATGGCGCTCGACCTCATCCGGCGCGGCGCCCGTCACCTGCTCCTCCTCGGCCGCACCCCGGAGACCGACCTGCCCGCCACAGCCGCGGCCGCCCTCGGCAACATGCGCGCACTCGGCGCAGAGGTCGTATACGGCAGCGCAGACGTCGAGAACCATGCCAGCCTCGCTGCCGCCATCGCAGTAGCCTGTGATGGCGGTGGCGACAGCGATCACGGACTGCCGCCGGTTCGCGGCATCATCCACACGGCTGGCGGGTTGCCGCACAAGCCACTCGCCGAGGCCACCGCCGCCGACTTCGCCGAAGGGCTGCGCGGGAAGTTCGCCGGCGCCTGGTGGCTGCACCTGCTCAGCGGCGAACGCGCCTGGGACCTCGACTTCTTCGTACAGACCTCGTCGGCGTCCGCGCTGTGGGGACACGAGGGCCGGGGCGCGTACACGGCGGCAAACGGCGGCCTCGACGCGATCGCCGCGTATCGCACCGCGGCCGATCTGCCCGCGACGTCGATCGCCTACGGCGCGTGGGCTCTCGACGGGATGGCTGACGAGGCCGGACGCCAAAACCTCGGCCGCGTCGGAATCATCGAGATGGACCCGGCGACCGGTTGTTCGACGCTGGCCGCCAGTTCGGCCAGCCCTGGCGGACTGCTCATTGCCTGCCCCGTCGACTGGCCGAGGTTTACGGCCGTGATGGGAACGCTGCGTCGCAGGTCCCTGTTCGATCATATTCAGAGTGCTGACGAAGCGGCGCGCGGCGAAGCTGCCGCAAGCTCCGACGTGGGCGCGGCTGTCGGCTCACCAGGAAATGCACGGGTCGGCGCATCGACGCCGCTGCGTGACGAACTGCTGGCGCTGCCCGAGAACGCACGCGGCGAGGCTGCCCGCGTGCACATCGGCCGCATGCTCGCCAAAACACTCGGCTATTCCGAGGGTCGCACCGTGCCGCAGGACACGGGGTTCTTCGACCTCGGCCTTGACTCGATCATGGCCGTGGACCTGGCCCGCGAGCTGTCCGTCGCCTTCGCCGTCAACCTTCGCGTCGCAGAGGTCTTCACCAATTCTCGCGTCACCGCGCTGGCCGATCACGTCGCCCGGAAGATCGCGGCGGGACCGGCGAGCGTCGCGGCGAAGCCGGTGCCCTCGCTCTCGCCCGCGTCTGTATCGGGTCCCGAGAGCACTGCACCGCGCGGCGCCGGATCGCCGACCGTGTCCGCCACAGCGGGACAGTCGACTTTGTCCGCCACAGCGGGACAATCGTCCGCGTCGTCCGCGTCGTCCGGGTCTGCCTGGTCTGCCTGGTCTGCCTCGCCCGCGCCGGCCGCCGAGCCGATCGCCATCGTCGGCATGGCTGGCCGCTTCCCCGGCGCCGACACCATCGACGAACTCTGGGACCTGCTGCGCGAAGGCCGCGACGCGGTCGGACCGGTGCCGGCCGACCGATGGGACAGCGCCGCGCTTCACGACAACAACCCGCTGCGCGCCGGCACGATCAGCACCGACCAGGGCGGCTTCCTGCGCGACATCGACCGCTTCGACGCATCCTTCTTCGGGATTCCGGCCCGCGAGGCCGAGAGCCTTGACCCGCAACAGCGCCTCTTGCTCGAATCCGCCTGGCATGCACTCGAAGACGCCGCGATCGATCCCAAGAGCCTTAAGGGCACCCGCACCGGCGTCTACATCGGCATCACGAACTCCGACTACTCCCGGCTGCTCGAACGCGGCGGACTGAACCAGCTCGACGCCTACTTCGGCAGCGGCACCTCGCTGAACGTCGCCGCGGGCCGAATCTCTTACCTGCTCGGCCTTTGCGGCCCGGCGATGGCCGTGGACACCGCCTGCTCGTCCTCACTCGTCTCGCTGCATCTCGCCATCAGGTCCCTGCGATCCGGCGAAACCGACCGCGCGCTGGCCGGCGGCGTGAACGTGATCGCGTCGCCGGAGTGCTCGGTCGCGATCAGCCGCGCGCACATGCTCTCACCGGATGGCCGCTGCAAGACTTTCTCCGCCGATGCCAACGGATTCGTCCGCGCGGAAGGTTGCGGCGTTCTGGTCCTCAAGCGGCTCAGCGATGCACAGCGGGACGGCGACCGGGTCCTGGCGGTGCTGCACGGCAGCGCGGTCAACCAGGACGGCGCGTCCTCCGGCCTCACGGTGCCTAACGGAGCCGCGCAGGAGCAGGTAATCGCAGCCGCGCTCGCAGATGCGCGGATCGAAGCTGCCGCGGTGTCGTACCTGGAGGCACACGGCACCGGAACCTCCCTCGGCGACCCGATCGAGCTCAACGCGGCGTGGACCGTCTTCGGCAAGGACCGCAAGCCGGGCGAACCGCTGCACGTCGGCTCGATCAAGAGCAACATCGGGCACTGCGAATCCGCCTCGGGCATGGCAGGGATCTTCAAGACCGTCCTGGCGCTGCGGCACCGTCAGCTCCCTGCGAGCCTGCACGCCGAGACGTTGAACCCGTTCTTCCCGTGGGACGAGGTCAACATCCGCGTCGTCGACTCGCTCACACCCTGGCGCACCGGTGACCGGCCCCGATACGCGGCGGTCTCCAGCTTCGGCTTCAGCGGCACGAACGCGCAGGTGATTCTCGGCGAGGCGCCCGAGGCGGCGCCGGTCGCGGCGGCCGAACCGAAGCCCGTCGCCGAGGGGGAGCCGACGGTCCCGTACCTGGTGCCGATCTCCGCGCCGGACCCGGCCGGTCTGCGCCGACTCACCGCCCTTTGGGACGCAAGTCTGGCGAGCGCGGCAGAGGACGAACTCGGCCGCCTGGCGACCACCGCCGCGTCCGGCCGCGCGCACTTCCCGCTGCGCAAACTGCTGCTCGGCGCGGACCGCGCCGAACTGCTCGCCGGGCTGCGAGAGGGAGGCACCGGGTCCGCCAGTGAGCCGGCCCGCACCAAGCCGCCGAAGGTCGCCTTCCTCTTCTCCGGCGCGGGCAGCCAGTACTTCGGCATGGGCCGCGAGCTGTACGAAACCGAGCCGGTGTTCCGCGAAACGCTCGACGCCTGCGACGTCATCGCCGCGCCACAGCTCGGCATCTCGCTGCTGGACCTGATGTTCTACGGCGCCGACGAAGAGCTGATCGATCAGATCCGGTTCACTCAGCCGACCACCGTCGCGCTCGAACTCGCCCTCGCCGCGCTCTGGAAGTCCTGGGGTGTGACAGGGTCCGTGGTCACCGGGCACAGCGTCGGCGAGATCGCCGCGGCCGTGCACGCCGGAGTCATGGACCTGGAGACCGGCCTGACGCTCGTGGTCAACCGAGCCAGGCTGATGCAGGGCACCGGAAGCGGTGCGATGCTCTCCCTCGCCGCGCCGCTGGAGCGGGTCGAAGGCTGGCTGCGGGGCACCGATTGCGACGTCGCCGCGATCAACGGACCACAGTCCATCGTCGTCGCCGGGCTGCCACAGGACATTGAGACCGTCGCCGACCGAGCCCGCGCCGAAGAGGTCAAGGCGCGTGTGCTGACCATCTCAGCGGCCGCACACTCCCGGCTCATCGACGCGATGCTGCCCGAGCTGCGGGCCATCACCGCGCCGATGACCTTCAACCGGCCGCACACCCCGGTTATCTCCAACCTGACCGGCAAGGTCGGTGGCCCGAGCGACTTCGACGCCGATTACTGGTACCGGCACGTGCGGCAACCGGTGCGCTTCCACGAGGGCGCGCAGCAGCTGGCCGGACTCGGCGTTGACGTTGTGCTCGAACTCGGCCCCGACCAGACGCTGATCAACATGGTCACCGCGGCCGAGCTGGTCCCACACGGCGGCGCCGTGCCCTCCCTCAACCGGGGCGCGCCCGACCGCGCGATCATGTTGGCGGCGGCGGCCACGCTGTACCGGCAAGGCCAGGACCTCGACTGGGCAGCGGTGCACGCAGCCACCGGCAACCGCCGCGCCGACGCCCCGCTGTATCCGTTTGCTGACACGCGCTATTGGACGAAGGTCAAGCCAGTCCAGGCTGCTACTCCCGCCACTTCTCCCGCCGCCGCCGCCACTTCTCCCGCCGCCGCCGCCGCTGCCGCTGCCGCCACCGAATCGACCGGTACGCCAAAAGATCAGCCGAAGCATTGGGGCGTGCAGCTGCGTTCCCCGGCGATCAAAGGTCGCGCATTCGCCTTCGAACGCACCGCGGCATTCCCCAAGCACCTGAGGGACCACCGGATCGAAGAGACCGTGCTTGTTCCGGCCTCGTCGCACCTGGCGACGATCCTCTCCGCGGTCGGTGCGAACGGCCAACCGGTGTCGATCAGCGACCTGGTATGCCGGCTTCCGCTCGTCATCAAGGACGGCGAGCAGTACGACGTGCAGCTTTTGCTCAACGAGGCGCAGGGCTCGAACACGCCGCTCGGCATTCACAGCCTGGTGGACCCGGATCGGGGCACCTGGGAGACGCACCTGAACGCCAAGCTGATCAGCGCCGACTCCGCCGCGACTCGTCAGACCCCCGACCGCGCCGCGTTCATCGCGAGCGCCGAGCGCCACATCTCCGGCGAGAAGTTCTACGCCTTCTTCCGCGAAATCGGCTACACCCTCGGCCCGTCGTTCCGGTGGATCGCGGACATCTGGCTGCGCGGCGACGAGGCACTGCTGCGCTACACGCAACCGCCGGTGCCCGAACCGCTGGCCGACTACGAGATCTACCCCGGCCTGATCGACTCCTATTTCCAGAGCATCGCAGGGTTCATGGTCGACGACCAGGTCACCAAGGCCGCCTCGCTCGCGATCCCGTTCGCCATCGACAAGATCGCGTTCCCGGGACGGCCCGCGGCCGACGAGGAACTATGGAGCCACGTACGCGTCGTGCAGGCCAAGCCGCTGCCGAACGGCCGCAAGAACGTCGAGACAGCCGACCTGCATCTGTTCACCGCTGCCGGGGAAAGCCTCATCGTCGCGGACGGCTTCCGGGTCCGGCCGGTCGGCCGCACGGTTCTGCGACAGAGTCTGCGCAAGGGCACGCCGAACGCGTACGAACTCGCTTGGGTTGCCTGCCCGGAAGAGTCGGCGCCGTCGTCTGCGTTACGTCGACCGCGGATCGCAGTACTCGGCGACAAGTATGAGCCGGGCAAGACGCTTGCGGCGAGGCTTCGCTCGGAAGGTCACACGCTCGTCAGCGACCTGGCCGCGCGCAACGGATCGGCACCCGAGGCGATCCTCGACGCGCGGTTCGCAGACCTCGATGATGCGCTCGACGCCGTGGCCGCGCAGGAATCGGCGCTTGACCTGTGGGCCACGCTCAAGGATGCGCCGCAGGACGTGCCCTACGTGATTCTCGGCGATGGGCGCACGCAGGCGGGCGCGGTGCGCGAGGCGTTGTGGGGCATGCTCGCCGCTCTCGAAGCCGAGCAGCCGCGTCGCCGTCTCGTCCGCGTCGAGTTGGGGGAGGGCTGGTCGGCGCAGGCGCTGACCGGGATTCTCGTTCGCGCGGCCGAGGGAATCGTCAACGAGAATCGGTTGCTCCTCGACGCCGAGGGCGTGCGCATCCCGCGCCTCATCCCGGTCGGCGCAACCGCCGAGCCGCCTGTCTGGAATGGCAGTGTTCTGATCACTGGCGGGCTCGGCGCACTCGGACTCAGCGTCGCGCGCACGGTGGTTGAACAGGGCGCACGGCAGGTCACCTTGTTCGGTCGCCGCGTGCCGGACGAGACCGCGCGCGGTGTGATCGCCGATCTCGAAGCCGCGGGCGCCACGGTGCTAACGGTGAGCGGCGACGTGGCCGACGCCGCGGCGGTCGCGCGAGCGGTCGCCGTCGCGACCGAGGACGGACCGTTGTCAGGCGTCTTCCATCTCGCCGGGGCGACTGCCGATCACGCTTTCGACCAGTTGACGGCCAAGGACTTCGCCGCGGTCTTCGCCGCCAAGGCGCGCGGTGCGGAAGTGCTTGCGGCAGCGGTCAATGGACACGACGACCTGTCCGCGTTCGTGCTCTTCTCTTCCGCAGCCGGACTGCTCGGCTCAGCAGGACAGGCGAACTACGGCGCGGCCAACGGATTCCTCGACGGCCTCGCACACACCCTCCGCGTCGCCGGGGTGCCGGCCACCAGCGTGGACTGGGGACCGTGGATCGCCGCCGCGAAGGGCGGTATGGCGGCCAACGCGGCCACCGGACGCGCCGCCGAAAAGCTCGGAATCAAGGCGCTGACGGACTCGTCTGCCGCTCCCGTGCTTGCGCTCGCCGTGACGACGTCCGCGCCTCGGCTGCTGGCGATCGACGCCGACTTCAAGCGGTACGCCGGTCAGATCGGCGACCACCCGCGCGCGGCGTTGCTCGCACATCTGATCAAGGATCGCTCACGTGCTGAGGCCGCGGCGGCCGGTCCAGCGCCCTCGGCAGTCAATCCAGCGCACTCGGTGGTCGGTGACGCGGGCAACGGTACGGCCACGGCTCCGGCCGCGTCTTCGGCTCCGGCCCTGGCTCCGGCCGCGGCGGTGGAGACCGACGCGTCCGGCAAGCCACGCGGCTGGCTGCGCGACCGGCTGCGGCCCTTCGACTCCGACGAGCGCTACGACCTTGCCCGCGAAACCATCCGCGGCTTCGCAGGCGATTTGCTCGGCGACCCGACCAAGGTCGACGACGACTGCGGGTTCGAGGAGATGGACATGGACTCGATCATGATGATCGACCTCGGCGACCTGCTCAGCCACGCCATGGACGACGACCTGTCCGCCGTAGTCGCCATCAACTACCCGACCATCCAGGAACTCGCCCGGCACCTGACCACCCTCGTGCGCGAGGAGCCCCAGCTTGAACCGGGACCCGCGCCGGAGCCGAACCCGGCCTCCGCTGCGACCCCGGCTGCGACCTCGGTTGAGACCCCGGTCTCGGCTCCGGACCCGCACTCACAACCGGATCCGGCCGAGCGCGAACTGACCGAGGAAGAACTCCTCGAAGCGATCCGGCGCGACCTCGCCATGGAACTGTGAGGACGGAAATGGACAACAAGGAACTGCTTCACCTGATGGAGGAACAGCTCAAGCTGTCCAAGCAGCTCAAGGCTCGTATTCGCGAGCTGGAGGCGGCACGCGCCGCGCCGCTGGCGATCGTCTCCACCGCGCTGCGGCTGCCCGGCGGCCTCAATTCCCCGGAGGACTACTGGGAATTCCTGCTCGGCGACCGCGACGCCATCAGCGAGATCCCCGAGGACCGTCCTGGCCTGCGCGCCGTATTCGACCCGAAGCAGAACACGCCGAACCGCTCCTACGTCGACCGCGCCGGATTCCTCTCCGACGTCGCCCAGTTCGACCCGGCGTTCTTCGGCATGTCACAGCGCGAGGCCGAATCCACCGACCCGCAACAGCGACTTCTG
Source organism: Actinocrinis sp. (assembly GCA_035763685.1). GTDB lineage: Bacteria > Actinomycetota > Actinomycetes > Streptomycetales > Catenulisporaceae > Actinocrinis. The sequence goes on from DASUAR010000169.1 coordinate 21,948, forward strand.
CTGGAAACCGCCTGGGAGGCGATGGAACGCGCCGGCATCCCGGTCCGGCGCCGGGACCGGATCAACGCAGGGGTCTTCGTCGGCATCATGACCTCCGAATACGGCGAGCGGCTGACCAACCGCACCGGCGATCGCGAGGTGGACCCGTACTTCGGCACTGGCGGCGGACTCTCCATGGCCGCCGGCCGGGTCAGCTATGTGATGGGTTTCTCAGGGCCCGCGGTCAGCGTCGACACCGCGTGTTCCTCCTCGCTCGTCGCGCTGCATCTCGGCGCGCAGGCGCTGCGGCGCGGGGAGTGCCGCTATGCGCTGGTCGGCGGCGCGAACCTGATCTTCTCGCCGGACCTGATGGTTTCGCTGTGTCAGAACCAGGCCCTCGCCCCGGACGGCCGTTCCAAGACCTTCACCGCCGCCGCGGACGGATATGGCCGCGGCGAGGGTGTCGGCGTCGCGGTCCTGATGCGTCTCGACGACGCCGAACGCGAGGGCCGCCCGATCCTGGCCGTTCTGCGCGGCAGCGCGGTCATGCACGACGGCGCCTCGTCCGGCCTGACCGTGCCGAACGGTGTCGCGCAGCAGGAGGTGATCCGCGCCGCGCTCGCCGATGCCCGCGTCGCAGCACACGAAGTCGGCGCCGTGGAGACCCACGGGACCGGCACCTCGCTCGGCGACCCGATCGAAGTCGGCGCGCTTGACGCGGTGATCGGGGCCGGGGCGCCGGGCAGGCCTGTGCCCGCGCTACTCAGTACCCTGAAATCGCGGCTCGGGCACCTGGAGGGTGCGGCCGGGATCGCGGCGCTGATCAAGGTCGTGCTCATGCTGCAACACGGCGTGGTCCCGACAGCCGTCGCGCCAGACGCCGGGCCGCTCAACGAGTACATTCCGTGGGATCGTGTCCGGCTCGCCGTGCCGCGCACGCGGACGCCATGGCCGGTTGAGTATGAGCGGCGCATCGCGGGCGTCAGTGCGTTCGGCATGAGCGGCACCAACGTGCACGCGATTCTGGAGGCGTACGCGCCCGCGTCAGCTGCTTCCGCTCCCGCTGCCGTTGAGCAGCCGGTCGGGGCTAGCTCGGTTCCGCAGCTGGTGACGCTCTCGGCAAAGAACGCGACCAGCCTGACCGAGCTTGTGACTGCGACCGCGTCATACCTCGTGGGCACGCCGCGGGAACAGCTGGCTTCAGCCGCGCACACGCTGCGTGCGGGCCGCGCACCGTTCGAGCATCGCGTTGCGGTGGTCGGCGCGAGCGGCGGCGAACTGGCCGAGAAGCTGGCTGTCGCGGTAGGGCACGCGAGCAAGGTGACCGCGAAGAACGCGCAGACGTCGGTGACGCTACGGGTCGGCTCGGGTGTCGTGCGGCTCTCCGCTGGAATCAAGGCACTGATCACGGCCTATCCGTTGCTCGCTCCAGTCACCGGGGGAGAGGACCAGCCGCCGGCCGAGCGAATCAAGCGGCTGCTACAGGCCCTGGGATTGCGAGTCAAGGCCGAACAGCGCACGCCAGCTTTGGGCGCGGCGGCGGCCGAGGTCGCGTGGGGCGAGCAGGTCTTCCCGCTGATCACCGAGGACACCGCAGCGAGCCCGGCGAATCTGCTGAACGCGCTCGCGGCGCTCTTCGTCGATGGCGCAGACCTGCGCCTGGATGCGCTGCGCCAGCCCGGCGCCGCCATCCTCGGCGACCTGCCGACGTACGTCTTCCGGCGCAAGCGGTGCTGGATCGATGAGCCGGAGCTGCGCAGCAGCGTGCCCGCGCAACGCGCTGCCGCCGTCGCGTCCGAGGACAGTCCGGCGGTGGCCGAGTCCGAGCCGGTCGCCGATGCGGGAGAGGCAGCGCAGGCCGCGCTCGACCAGGAGTTGATCCACGAATTCCTGATCAGCGAACTGATGAACATCATGCACGCCGAAGAGGCGCTCGACCACACCGAGACGTTCCTTGAGGTCGGCGGCGACTCGTTCACCGCGATGCAGCTGACCATGAGCATCGAGGAGCGTTATCAGGTGGAGATCCCGCTCGACGACTTCAACGAGGACTTGCAGATCAATGTACTGATTGACCGGCTAATCCGCCGGATCGTCGAGGCGCGTGTCCCGGCCGACAAGGCGAACGGCGCATGATGACTACGCCAGCCACGGCCGCGGTGAGTGCTGCGAGTGCGGCGGCCGCGACGGCTGCCACCGCCGGGTACATCCGACCGCGCCCGTTGGACGATCCGGCGCTGCGCGTCATCGGCTTCCACCACGCCGGCGGCTCGGCTGCGGTGTACTACCCGCTTGCCCGCGAACTGCCGACTGACTGGGACCTGGTCCTGCTCGACCTGCCCGGCCGAGGCAAGCGGCACGCCGAGCCGCTGCGGCAAAGCCTGCCGGAACTGGTGGAACTGATCGCCGGCGAGGTGCGGCCGTGGACCGACGTGCCGTACGCCATATTCGGCCACAGCCTCGGCGCGGTCATCGCGATCGAGGTCGCGCGGGCCTTGGAGCACGGCGCGAGCAGCCCGCCGGCCTGGGTCGGTGTGTCCGGCCGCGCCGCGCCGAGTTTCCAGGGCCATCTTCGTGGCCGGCTGTACGAACTCGACGACGACTCCCTGCTCAGTGAGCTGATTTCGATGGGCGGCACGCCGGAGCGGATCCAGAACGCGCCGGCCTTCGTCGAGCACTTCCTGCGCGTCGCGCGGGCGGATCTGCGCGCCGTGGACTCGTACGCGCCGCACCCGGACCGTCCGCCGATCAGCAGCCCGGTGACCGTATTCGGCGGCGACGCCGACCCGCGCGCCCCGAAGCACATGCTCAGCGCTTGGTCCCGGGAGACGACCGGGCAGGTGCGCCAGCGGCTCTTTCCCGGCGGGCACTTCTACTTCCTCGGTGACGCCTTCGCCGCGTTCGCGCAGCAGCTCGTCGAAGAGGCCGCACTCGCTGCGAGACGTAAGGCCGCCGATCTGCCACAGTGACGGGCATGAGGCGAATTCCAAGCGGAGCACAGGGCATCCGCACCAAGGCCGTATCTGCGACTGCTGCTGTCGTAGTGTTGCTATTGGCTGTGAGTGGCTGTAAGTCAGGGACCATAACGCTCGGTGGAGGGGCGTCGAGCGGCGCGTCGGCCAGCTCTGCCGCGACGGCGAACGGATCGGTCGAGCCGCGCACCGGCGGGCTGCTCGCGGTGCACGACCCGAAGCAGGTCACGGACTCGATAAAGATCGGCACCTGCCACTTCCTGGCCGGGCCGCGCCCCGACCCGCAGTGCACCCCCGGCTCGTTCGATCCCGCGGTGACCCAGGCGAACATCCAGACCACCATCTGCCGCAGCGGTTACACCACGACCGTGCGCCCGCCGGTGAGCCAGACCGACAAGGCGAAGCGCGCGCTCTACACCGCGTACGGCGTTTCGAGCGGGACGGGTTCGGAACTCGACCATCTCGTCTCGCTGGAGATCGGCGGCTCCAACGACGAGGCGAACCTCTGGCCGGAGATCGGCAAGATCCCGAATTCGAAGGACAAGGTCGAGAACGACCTGCACGACGCTGTGTGCTCGGGGAAGGTGACCCTTGTCGCGGCGCAGCAGGCGATCGCGTCTGACTGGACCACGGCGGAAACGCGGCTCGGGTTGAAGGCGCGGCCGTAACGGCTTGACCGGCGCGTCCCGCTCTGGCGCTGTCCCGCTGGGCTGGACACCCGGACGGGCTAGACCGGTCATCGCCCGGAAACAGCCCGCTCACCTGCGCAGATAGAAAGTCATCGGGGCACCGATGAGTTTTCGGCGACCGCGTCGTTTCATCCGTGAGTAGCGTCGGTGACCGAGCCGACCACGCTGGCCAAGGAGGCCGTCATGGAATGGAAGCTGGAACTCATCGTGCTGCCCGTCGCGGATGTCGACCGGGCAAAGCAGTTCTACGCCGAGCAGTTGGGATTCAAGCTGGAGGTCGACTACCAGCCGACCGAGGACTTCCGGGTCGTGCAGCTGACCCCGACCGGCTCGCGCTGCTCGATCGCGCTCATGCGCAACAACGAGGGCGCGAGTCCGGTCAGGGGCATCCACCTAATGGTCACGGACATCGACGCGGCACGGGCCGAACTGGCCAGCCGGGGCGTCAACGTGAGCGAGGTCTTCCATTTCGAGCAGGGCCGGCAGCTGTCCGGTCCGGACCCGCAGCGCGGCGACTACAACTCCTTCGCCTCGTTCAGCGACCCGGATGGCAACGAATGGCTGGTGCAGGAGCGCAAGAAGGACCCGTACGAGAGCTGACCGGAGCCGGGGACGGGGACGGAGACGGAGACGTGGCCATCAAGCGGTCAGTGGTGAGGCAGTCGGTGGCGAGCCAGTCAGTGGTCAAGCGGCCTATGGTCAGACAGTCTGCGGTCAGGGGCCTGCGGTGGACCGGTTAGCGGTGGACCAGGCCGCCGGCGTCGCGACGGAGATCGCCGCGGCGATCGGCGGCGACGAGGCGGCGTTCGCACGGCTCACCCAGCGATACCGGCGCGAGCTGCACGTGCACTGTTACCGGATGCTCGCCTCCTTCGACGAAGCCGAGGACGCCGTGCAGGAGACGCTGCTGAACGCCTGGCGGGCACTGGACGGCTTTGATGGCAGCATGCTGTTTCGCGCCTGGCTGTACCGCATCGCCACCAATGTGTGCCTTGACCAACTGCGCCGCAACGCGCGCCGGCTGGCGAAGATGCAGTCCCTTGCCGAGGTGCCGTGGCTGCAACCGTACCCGGACCGGATGCTCGACGAGGCCGCGCCGGCCGATCAGCAGCCTGACGCGGTCGCGGTCGACCGGGAGACCATTGAGCTGGCCTTCCTCGCGGCAATGCAGCTGCTGCCGCCGCGGCAACGTGCCGCGTTCATCGTGCGCGACGTGCTCGGCTGGCCCGCGGACCAGACCGCGGGCCTGCTCGGCACGAGCGTCGCGGCGGCCAACAGCGCCTTGCAGCGGGCGCGAACCACCATGCAGCAGAACCTTGCGACAAGCCGCGGCGAGTGGTCCGCGCCCACACTGAGCACACAGGACAAGCAGCTGCTTGAACAGTTCATAGACGCGCACGAGCGCGGAGACGCGGTGGCCGCGATCGCCATCTCCGCGCAGGACATTCGCGTCACGATGCCGCCGTATCCATACCTGTTCGACGGGATCGACGCGATGCGCACTCTGCTGGAACGCGCCTTCGGCGATCAGCGGGAAGGCGACTGGCGGTTGCTGCCGACCGCCGCGAACCGCCAGCCGGCCGCGGCCAGCTATCTGCGCCGCTTCGGCGACTCGCGCTATCGGGCGTTCAAGCTCGACGTGTTGCGGCCCCGCGGCGCGGTAATCGCAGAGGTGACGACGTTCGGACCCGGCCTGTTCGCCGCCTTCGGGCTGCCGGAGGTGCTGCCCGAGGCGGCCTGACGTGCGGGATGCCGGTCGGTTCGGCGGACTCACTCGGCCACGAACGTCGAGTGAGTCCACTCGAACACTCGCAGCTCACGGCCGCCGATCGTGACGGTCTCGGCCAGCGGGCGGAAGTGCTCGTGCCGGTTTCCCATGAACAGCTTGAGGTTCTCGTCGATCTCATCCACCCGCCGCTCACGCGCTCCGTCGATCAGCAGGCTGACCGGGATGCCGCGCAGGAACGCGTTCGGGATCTGGGGGACGGTGTCCGTGTCGGTGGCTTCCATCGCGCTCACTCCTCGTCGGTCGTGCAGCAAGTCCGACAGCGCTGGATCGCGAACGAACCGCCCGGTACACGGGTTGGAGGGGAGGGACACCAGTCCCGGGCGGTCCGCCGCTCGCGCCGCCTTTCAGCGCACTTATATGATGCGCCGAGCTGCTAAATCCGAGCCTAAGCAGTGATCGAGTGTCCAGGCGAAGCAGTGATCAAGTGGCCAGGCGATCGAGTGGTCGGGCGGTCGAGTTTGCCACGCGATCGGATGCGCGGGTGTGCGGATGTGCGGCTGCACAGGTAGTCGAGGCGGTGGATCAGACGTCGAGATCGTCGGAGATCGACCGCAGCTGGTGCCGGGACATCGCCAGGTTCGAGCGCGACTTGTCCAGCGCCAGGTACATGAACAGCCCGCTGCCGTTGCGGCCGGTCAGCGGCCGGATCAGGTGGTACTGCTTGCCGAGCGTGATCAGTATGTCCTCGATCGTGTCGTTCATCTTCAGCATCTCCATCGTGCGCACTTTGGCGCGCACCACCTCGGTGTTGCCGGCCGCGGCCACCGTCAGGTCGAGATCCTTGCTCGTGCCGAGTGTGCCCAGCGCCATGCCGCTGGTGTAGTCGACCAGCGCCGCGCCGATAGCGCCGTCGATCGACATCGCCTCTTTCAAGGCCGCGTCCACGTTCATCGCAATCCTCTGCTCTCTCGGTGGGGAAGCGGTGGAGCTGATGTCCGCGGCGTGCTCGGGTGCTGATTCGGTGGCCTTTCCGCGCTCGCGCGTGGCGTGCCGGCCGTTTCCTGAGGAGCGCTGCCGCCCCGAGCCGTCTTCACTTCCACCGCGCCGCACAGTCATGCGTGACCACCTCAGCCGCACCGTTTCGCGCCCGTCTCCTTGCCGCCGGCCATGCTGCACGACGACTCCGCCTTTTCAACTCTCGGCGATCGCTCGATCACTGAGAGGCGAACGCGGGAACGCTAGTGCAGCGCGTGAAGCCGCCGCAGCGAAATCGCGCCGATTCCGCGGTGGGAATCGGCGCGACGTGGAACAGGTCCGGAAGAAGTCCGCGTGGTTGCCGGTCAGGCTGTCGATAAGGGCGCTGATGTGGGCGTTGGTGTGAGGGCGAGGGCGAGGTGGGGGTGAGGGCGGGGGTCGGTGTGGCGGGTCGATCAGATAAGGCGGCGGCTGCGGCTGCGCTCCAGCAGGATGCCGAGAGCGAGGGCGCCGGTGAGCAGGAATGCAGGGACGCCGATGCCGAAGTGCCCGTTGCGCATCATCATGATCAGGTACCAGGCGCTCACGCCGCCGATGACGAGCGCGCCAAGTACCGCGGCCTGTCGGTTCACCAGGCCGACGGTCAGCAGACCCGCGCCCGCGGCGTTGAGCGCGGCCACGGCCAGCATCGCCGGGCGGCTGGTCAGGCCGGTGAACTCGGTGAAGATGTGCGCGTTGCGGCCGGTGATCAGGTTGATGGGTGCGACTGTGAATTCGAGGATCAGCGGGATGGAAAGGGCGGTGGAAAGCAGGCTCATCGCGATTCCTGAGGGGGAGGGAGAGGGTTCGGGTTTTGGGCCACCGTGTCTCGTTGAACGGGACAGGCAGCTCGAGTCGGGTTGTCCGGTTGAGCGGGACAAGTGGCGAGTCGGGTTGTCCAGTTGGGCTGGACAAAGTGGTTCGTGTGCGGCGTTGTCCAGTCGAGCCGGACAAACCGGCTCGCGCTGCTTGTCCGGTTGAGCGGGACAGGTGACTCGCGCGCGTTGCCTGTCCAGTTGAACGGGACAAGATCGTCACGTCGTCACGTCGTCCACATCATCACGCCGTCACGCCGCCTCGGTTGTCTCGTTCAACTGGACACGCGGCTTACGCGGGCGCGGGCGAGGTCGTCGTTGACCTCGCCGCGCGACGTGACTTGGCAGCGCGCAGGCCGAGGATCGTCTGCAGGACCTTGGTGCGCCTGTCTTCGATCCCGTTGGTGCGCAACAGTTGCAGCAGCAGCCACAGCCGCAGCTCGCCGAGATGCGCCGGGGAACCGTGTACGTCGTCGAACTCGGCGAATTCCACGTCGGCCAGGTGCTCAGCGAGGAAAGCCCGCTCGCCGCCCGGGATGATCTCGTCGCGCGCGCTAACGACGTACCGGACCGGAATGCGTACGGCGCGCAATTCCTCGGGCGTAAGTGCCCAGCCGTGCCGGAACGCCTCGACCAGCGCGGCCTCGCTCGGCTGACCGGTGTGCGCGACGAGGGTGTCCTTGGTGATCTGCGGCACGCCCGGCCACCAGTTCTCGTCGGTGAAGAAGCGAGTGATCGGGGCGCCGACCGTCAGGATCCGGCCGATTCGCTCGTCGTTGCCGGCCGCGCGCAGCGCCATGTGCCCACTGAAGCTCAGCGTGAGCAGCGACACGTTCCGCTCCTGCGCGCGCCCTTCGAGCTGGTCGAGCAGAAAACCCAACAGCCGCCACGAATCCGGGCCGTACGGCAGCGTGTTCTCCCCGACGCCCGGCATCTCGGCCACCACCGTCGCGAAGCCCAGCTTCGCAAAACGCGGCAGCAGCTGCGCCCACTGCTCCTTCACGCTGACGATGCCGCCCATGACCACCAGCAGTGGCAGCGGTTTCGGCGCGTCCAGGCCCGCCGCCCACGCGGCGAAGGTGCCCGTCGCAGTCCTGAATTCGAGCTTTTCGATGCCGCGGCCGCGCGAACCGCGCCAGGCGTCGAAGGACTCGACGACGCCGCGCTGCGCCGCGATCCGGACCTCGTCGCCGTGGTGCGGGAAGCGAGCCAATGCGTAGTACTGGCACGCCTGAACCGGCTTGCCGCGCCCGGCGGCCGCCTGTGCCTCGGCTGACCAGACCCGCGCCCAGGAGTCCGGCGCGCCCGGCTCGTCGTTGCGGATGCGGGCCAGTATCCGCTCGAGCCGCCGCGCCTTCATGCCCTGGCCCTTGGCGTGCAGGCGGGCGAACTCCTTGAGCTCGTCCAGGTCGTTCGGCAGGATCCGCGTGCTCACGGTGCGCCCACTTCCGCCGTCGCGGCCACGGCGGCGGCTGCCGCTATGCGCTTGGCGCCTCGCTCCTGAAGCTGGAAATACGCCCCGGCCAGCACTCGCTGCTTGAGCGCGGGGGAGCGGTCCACCAGCCAGTACAGACTGCGGCGCCCGGTGACCGCGAGCGGCTTCGACAGCGCGAACATCCGCTCCTGGCGCAGTTGCAGTCCGCGTGAACGCGCGATCGAGGGCTCGCGCTGCTGCTGGAACCGTTGCAGCACCGCGGCCAGCTCACCCTTGTCGGTCTTCGGATAGTCGAGCACCGGCGCGACCATCGGGGCCAGCGTGACCGCGTCGATGATCGCGTGGTTGACGCCTTGGCCGAGGATGGGGGAGAGGGTGTGCGCCGCGTCGCCGATCAGCAGCAGCCCCGGCATCGACCACTGCGGGACCACGGTGGTGAAGATGTCCAGCATCGAGGTGTCCGACCAACTGCGGATCTCCGCGCGCACGGCCGCGGATAGCTCCGGCGCGAGCTCGTCGAGCCGCCGGTGCAGCGCGCCGATGCCCTCGGCTCGCAGAGCCTTGAGACCGCCCTTCGGGATGTTGAAGCCGACCCGGACGTCATCGGGGTGCGTCGGGATGAACAGGCCGTGGTTGCCGCCGTTGATCCTCACCCGGTACGTCACGTCATCCCACTCGGCGGGGAACGACAGCTTGAGCCACACCACGTCGCGTTCCAGCGGGATCTTCGTGTACTGCAACCCGGACATCTCGCGCACCTTGCTGAAGCGGCCGTCCGCAGCCACGGTCAGCGCCGCGCGCACGTCGATCTCGCCTTCGGGACCGGCGACGCGCACGCCGGCGACGTCGCCCGCGTTGTCGCGCATCAGGTCAACCGCGGTGGCTCGCTTGAGCAGCGTGAAGCCGCTGTGCAGCGACGCTTCCTCGGCGAGCGCGGTGAGCAAGGCGGGTTGCGGCAGCTCGACCGGGTAAGGGTACGGATACGGGAAGTCGTCGAAATCCGCGTTCATCACGACCCGGCCGCCGTCGGTGATCTCCATGCGGCGCATCTCGTGATACGTGCCGCGCAGCCGGCCGAGCATGCCGAGCCGGTCCAGCAGCCACACCGAGTCCGGCGAAACGGACTCGCCACGGAACGAGCGGTTGAAGTGCCCGCTCTGCTCCACCACGGCGACCCGGACCCCGAGCCGGGCTAACTCCAGGCCCAGCGTCAGGCCGGCGGGGCCGCCGCCGACCACGCACACTTGCACGGACAGTTCGTCGGGCATTGCGAACCCCTTCCAGGGAGGTCGGCGCGGTTGTGAAAGCTCGGCACAGACGGCTGGCACGGAAAGCTAGGACGGAACGTCGGCGGCGCCTTAGCAGCTGCGCGGGCGCATATTCAGGCTGCCCGGCGCGGCTAAAGGCCGGGTTTGGACCGGAACGAGCGGCGCTACCAGGACCCGAAGGCGTCCTCGCCCGCGCCCGCGCCCGCCGACTCTGACTCGTCCTCGCCGAGCACCTCGGTCAGCGCGTCTACGAAGCTTGATTCGAGCATGGTGACCGCCGCGGTGTCGTCGGTGTCGCCGAACCCCCGGTCGCCGACCGCGACGCTGACCACGTAGTCGTCGTCGACGCGGTACGTACGGAACATCCACTCCGAACCGGTACCAGGCTGCCCGTCCGGGAGGTTGACCGTCGCCGGGGCGCCCGTGCCGAATCCGAAGTCGGTGAACCGGAACTGCATGCCCTGGCCGATCGCCTTGCTGTACGCCTCCTTCAGCGTCCAGAGGCGCACCAGCGCGTCATTGCGCTCCGACTCAGGGAACTGCTCCAGCAGTTCTAGTTCGTGCGGTGTGCACAGGTGCTTGCCGAGACCGGGCCCGTACAGCCGTCGATCGGCGCGCTCGGCATCGACGCCGATGACGCCGCGCGTCGTCATGCCGACCAGCAGCAGATCGTCGGTGTGGCTCAGGCTGATGTCCACGGCGTCGTATCCGCGCAGGTACGGCCGCCCGGTCGGGCCGTAAGTCAGCTCGATGACATGCGCCGGGACCTCAAGCACCGCCGCCGCGGCGAACTTGAGCAGCACCCGCGAAGCGGCGAACCGTACCCGCACCTCCGGATGGGTCAGCTCCAGGTAACGCGCCCAGTCCCGGCCAAGCAGCGCACGCAGCCGAGGCCCGCCCGCCCGGTCAGGACGCCAGTCCGCCAGCAGCGCGTAGAGCAGCACGACCCCGTGCTCGCCCAGGTCGGCGCGCACCCGGCCCCACGCGCTGTCCGGACCGGAGATCCGGATCAGCTCGCCGAAGCCAGCGGGCGTGGTCACGGCAGCACCGCCTGGCGGCGGGGCTTGGCGCGGGTCGGCTGTGCGGTCACGGCGGTTCCGATCTGGAGTATGTACCTGTATTGATGATGGATGGTGCGTGGGAGGCACGAATCGGCGATGCGGCGATGCGGTGGTGCGGCGATGCGGCGATCGGGTGGTGCGGCGATGCGGTGGTGCGACGCGCGGGATCAGACCATTTCCAGCGCGAAGCCGCCCTTGATCCACTTACTCGACTCGACCGCGACGCCCAGGGCGCGCTGCCCTGGCGCGATGCGGGCGGCGAGCCGTTCGAGCTGGACGAACGGCAGTGCGTTGCCGTTGTTGCCGGTCTCGGCGACGCAGGAGACCTCCTCGGCGCCGGGCACGCCCAACTGCTCGAAGATGCGCTTGGTCATCCGGCCGGAAAGCTGCGGCGGCAACAGGAAATCGAGCTGATCGGCCGACCAGTCCAGCTCGCCGAGCAGCTCCCAGAGGATTTCCACGGCCATCACCGGAACCGACTCCTCGATGGCCTTGTAATCCTCCTTCGCGGCCTGCTTGTCGCTGTCCCGGTCGGCGATCCCGAACCACTCGATAACCTGGCCGGGCGCGCGGCCGAGACCGGTCAGCCGATTGAGCACGCGGTGCACCGCGATCCGGCGCGCACCAGGTTCGGCGCTCAGCACCGCCGCGCCGGCCCCGTCGCCGAAAAGCACGAAGTTGACCAGCTCGCTCGGCGGGACCTTGGAGAAGTCCATGTGCACATCAAGGTGCTTGCTGCACACGTCGCCGCCGAGGACGAGTCCGGTGCGGTACCGGCCGCTGGTGACGAAGCCGTGCGCGAGATCCAGCGCCTGCACCGCGCCCGCGCAGCCGGATTGCAGCTGGTAGGTGGGCAGTTGGTTGAGCCCGAGCTGATCCACGACATGGTTGACGGTCGCGGGCATCAGCGTGTCCGGAGTCGCCGTGCCCATGACGACGAACTCGATCTCGGCCGGGTCGATGCCGCTGTCCTCGATGGCCCGGTCGGCCGCGCGGGCGCACAGATCGGCCAGCGACCACTGCACTTCGCCGGTACTCAAGTCCTTGGCGAAGTGCCGGGTCTTGGTGCCGATGAAGGCCTCGACCCAATCCTGATTCACCCCGAGCACCTTCGACAGCGTCGCGTTATCGACCGGGTCACCGGGCAGGAATGTGCCGATGCCCGCGAGGTACGCCTCGGGCGTTGCGGCGTCCGTCATCGTGCCACCTCCACGTCTTCGGATGGGGTTGTGCTCTGTGAATCCGCGCTTTCATATCTGGCGCGCAGGAACTCGGCCAGTTCTCCGGCCGTCGCCATCACCGGCAGCAACTCTTGCGTGGAGAGCGATCCAAGCCCGGTCAGCCGCGCCTCCAACCGGTCCTTGAGCTCCATCGCCATCACCGAGTCGAAGCCAAGGTCCTCATACAGCCGGGAACGCGGCGAGATCTGGCTCGGCAGATAGTCGCCGACCTGAGAGATGACCGAGACGACCGCCTCCCACACCGGGTCGTCGCCGGCGACCGTGGCCGCCGCGAAGGAGTCAGTGACCTGAGATCCACGCCTCGCGGCTTCCGCCGCCTGCTCCGATGTCCACTGCTCCGCCGCCCAGGGCGCCGCATCCCAACCGAGTTGGTCATCGCCGTCCGGCTGCAGCACGGTGACCGGCTTGTGGCTCCAATACCGATGCGCGGTCGAGAAGCTGTACGGTGCGAGCGCCGCCGCGCCGCGCCGCTCGGCCTCGTCGTAGAGGGCGGACCACTCCGGATCGACGCCGAGACGAAAGAGCTCCGCGACGGCCGCGGCCAAGTCCCGCCCGCCCGATTCCTCCTTCGGCGCCGGGTGCAGCGCGCGCCGTCCGGGCTGTGCGCCGACCCGCCGGATCAGGGAGCTGAGGATCGGCTTCGGCCCAACCTCGATCAGCGCGGCCGGGTTGACTTCGAGCAGCCGCTCGGCCGCGTCGGCGAACAGTACCGGCGCGCTCACGTGCCGCGTCCAGTACGCGGCGTCCATCGGCTCGCTCTTTGCCAGCAGCCTGCCATAGACCGTCGAATAGACCGGCACGCGCGGCACGCCGCCGCCGACCAGCTCGGCCACCGCGGCGAAGCGCTCCAACATCGGCTGCATCAGCGGCGAGTGGAACGCGTGCGAGACCGTGAGCGGCTGACTGCGAACCCTGCGCTCCTTCAGTGCTGCCGCGATGCGGCCGAGCGCGGTCAGGTCGCCGGACAGCACCGTGGATCGCGGACCGTTGACCGCGCCGATACCTACCAGCGGCTCGTCGGCGATCAGCTCCTCCAGATCCGCCGGATCGGCTTGCACCGAAAGCATTCCGCCGCCGGCCGGCAGTTCCTGCATCAGCGCGCCGCGCGTTGCGATCAGCTGCGCGGCGGCATCCAGCGGGAACACCTCGGCCAGCGTCGCGGCCACGTACTCGCCGACGCTGTGCCCGAGCAGGTACGCCGGTTCGATGCCGAGTTCGCCAAGAGTCCGAGCGAGGGCATATCCGACCGCGAACAGCGCGGGCTGGGTGAAGCCGGTGTGGTGGATCCGCTCGTCGCCGGAAGCGATGAGTTCGAGCACGGATTCGCCGACGTGTGGTCGCAGTGCCTCATCCGCCTCCCGCAGGAAGCGGCGGTACAGCGGTGCCTCGGTGGCAAGCCGCATGGTCATCTTCGGGAACTGCGAACCCTGGCCGGTGAACAGGAAGGCCGGCTTCGGCCGCGACTTCGGGCGCGGCACGTCGGGGCCGATCACGCTCGGGTCCTCGGCCGCCGCGCGCAAGGCCTCAGCCAGGTCGCGGGTGTCCTCGGCGGCGACGGCGTACCGGTACCGCTGCCCCGTTTTCACCTCGTTGCTGGCCCAGCACACCGCCGCCGCGCGGCCGCGCTGCCGAGCCACCGTGTCCGCTTGGACCAGCAGGTTGCGGCGCAGACCCTCGGGGGAGGAGGCGGTCAGCGTGAAGACGGCGGCACCGATGCCGCTCTGTGCCGCCGCTGCCCGAGCGAGCGAACTCCTCGTAACTTGGGGCGCCGACTCCAGCACCGCGTGCGCATTCGTGCCGCCGAGCCCGAAGCTGCTCAGCCCAGCGATCGCCGGCTCCTTCGCCGACAGCCGCAGCGGGGCCTTGAGCAGCTTGAGCCCGCGGTCCGCGAGCTGCAATACAGGGTTCTCCTTTGCCGCGAACCGGCTCGCCGGAACCATCCGGTGATGCAGTGAAAGCGCCACCTTTATCAGACCCGCGATACCTGCCGCGCCCTCGGTGTGCCCGAGATTGCCCTTCACCGAACCGAACGCCAGCGGTTTCGCGCGACCCGCGTGCAAGTCGCCGAGCGCATTGGTCTCGATCCGGTCGCCGAGCTGAGTGCCCGTGCCGTGCGCCTCGAGGAAAGTCACCTCTTCGGGCTCTACCTCGGCTCGCCGGTATGCCGCCGCGATCACCTCACGCTGCGACCAGCGGTTCGGTGCGGTGATCCCGTTTCTGCGCCCGTCCTGGTTGACCGCAGTGCCGCGGATGACCGCGTACACGCGCTGGCCGTCCGCGATCGCGTCCTCCAGCCGCCGCAGCACCACGACGCCGACACCCTCGCCGCGCCCGATTCCGTTCGCGTCGGCGCTGAACGGCTTGCACCGGCCATCCGGTGCGGACAGCCCGGCCTGCGTGTAGAAGATGCTCAGGCTCGGTGTCACGGCGACGTTCACCCCGCCGGCCAGCGCATAGTCGCACTCTCCGGCGAGCAGCGCGTTGGCGGCCAAATGCACCGCCACCAGTGACGACGAACACGCCGTGTCGACCGCGAGACTCTGACCCTTGAGATCCAGGTGGTAGGAGATCCGGTTCGCGGTCATGCAATAGCCGTTGCCGGAGATCGCCTGCGCGGTGAGGTTCGCGTAATCGGTCACCGACAACTGAGCCCACTCGTTGCCCATGATGCCGATGAAGACCCCTGCGTTGGTTCCGGCCAGCCGCTGCGGCGCGATCCCCGCGTCCTCGATGGCCCGCCACGCGGTCTGCAACAGCAGCCGCTGCTGTGGGTCCAGCACCGCGGCCTCACGCGGCGAGATGGTGAAGAACTCGTTGTCGAACGCGTCCACGTCCGGGATGAAGCCGCCCTGCGTCGTGTTCGCGTGCCCCTGCGCGCCCTCGGCCGAGTAGAACGCGCGCGCGTCCCACCGCTGCTGCGGT
>DASUAR010000170.1:0-5029 GCA_035763685.1 Actinocrinis sp.
CCAGCCGCGCCCGGCGTAGCGCTCGGACTCGGGCAGGGTGTCGATGTTGATGCCGACCATCGGCTCGCCGAGCCCGCGGGAGACCTTGGCGATGACGTCGGGGTCGTCGTGGAAGGTGGTGGCCTTCACGATCGCCGCGGCGCGCTTGGCCGGGTCGCCGGACTTGAAGATGCCGGAGCCGACGAACACGCCCTCGGCGCCGAGCTGCATCATCATCGCCGCGTCCGCCGGGGTGGCCAGGCCGCCCGCGGTGAACAGCACGACCGGCAGCTTCCCGGTGGCCGCGACCTCCTTGACGATCTCGTAGGGCGCCTGGAGGTTCTTGGCGGCCAGGAACAGCTCGGACTCGTCCAGCGTGGTCAGCCGGCGGATGTCGGCGCGGATCTGGCGCATGTGCCGGGTGGCCTCGACCACGTTGCCGGTGCCCGCCTCGCCCTTGGAGCGGATCATCGCCGCGCCCTCGGCGATCCGGCGCAGCGCCTCGCCGAGGTTGGTCGCGCCGCACACGAACGGGACGGTGAAGGCCCACTTGTCGATGTGGTGGGTCTCGTCGGCGGGAGTCAGCACCTCGGACTCGTCGATGTAGTCGACGCCGAGCGACTGGAGCACCTGGGCCTCGACGAAGTGGCCGATCCGGGCCTTGGCCATGACCGGGATGGAGACGGCGGCGATGATGCCGTCGATCATGTCCGGGTCGGACATGCGGGCCACGCCGCCGTCCTTGCGGATGTCGGCCGGGACGCGCTCAAGCGCCATGACCGCGACCGCGCCGGCGTCCTCGGCGATCTTCGCCTGCTCGGGGGTGACCACGTCCATGATGACGCCGCCCTTGAGCATCTCGGCCATGCCGCGCTTGACGCGGGCCGTCCCGAGTTGCGGGGCCGCGTCGGCCTGGCCGGGAGTAGGGGTGGTGGACACAGCTGACCTCGCTCGCGGGTGACTCGGGCGTGATGGTGACGCATCCATCTTATGACGTGATGAGCATGATTCCGGCTCACGGCTTGTCAGAAGCGTCCCACCTCAGGCTTACGCAGTGCGGGGTGGTGGGAGGTAGTGCCTCTTACCCGGAAAAGGCGGCGTTTTACCGGGAGAAGACTGCGGGGGGCTCGTCGTCGATCTCGAAAGTCGGTTTCTCGGGGGCGCGTCCGGCCAGCCGGAAGTACCGCACCCGCCGGTATCCGCGGATCTGCCGTACCGCACGCACCGATTCGTTGTGGAAGCGCCGCGCGAGCTGGACCCTACGCATGGCCCCGCCGAGTTCCTGGACCAGATCCGCGCCCTCCGGGGTCTCGCGCACCTGCGCCAGTTCCTCGGGGTCATCGAACGCCGCGCGCAGGTCGCGGGTCAGCGCCGATTCGGCCGGTTCGCGCTCGTCCTCGGTCGCGATCTGGGCGCTGCGCGCCGCGGTGGCGAGGATGACCGCGGTCGCGACGTCGAGCAGTCCGGAGCGGGCGAGCTCCAAGGTGGCCGCGGATCGGCGCACCAGTTGAGCGTCGAGGGCCACCCGCGCCGCGTCAAGGCGCACGTGCAGCCGGTCGAGCCGGGTCGCCGTCCAGCTGAGGTAGAGGCCGAACAGCAGGAGGAGGACCGCGATCAGGACCGCGATCTCGGTGTACTGGGTCAGAACGAGCTTCATCGCTGGCTCCGATCGGAGTCGGCCTGCGGCTCATCGCGCCGCGTGCCCAGGTTCCCGAGCGGTCCGAATCTCGCCGTCCCGGTGCGCGCGGTCCCGGTGCGGGTCTGACTGGCGCGGATTTGGCTGGCCCGAGTGCTGACTTCGGCATTGGACTCGGTGACCATCTCGTAGACGGAGAGGATGTCGTCCGCGACCACCGACCAGTCGTATTTGCGTACGCACCGAGTCGCCTCTTCCCGCAGCGCGATGCGGCGGCCCGGGTCGGCCAGCAGCCCGAGCGCGGCCTGCGCCAGCGCCGCGGCGTCGCCGTTGGGGAACATCTGGCCGGCCGAGCCGCCCTCGAGCACCAGCGAGAACGCGTCCAGATCGGTGGCCAGGACCGGCGCGCCGGCGCTCATCGCCTCGACCAGGATGATGCCGAAGGACTCGCCGCCGGTGTTGGGCGCGCAGTAGATGTCCACGGAGCGCAGCAGCTCGGCCTTCTCCTCGTCGCTGACCATGCCGAGGAAAGTCACGTTGTCGCGCACGTCGTCGGGCAGCGCCTCCGCCGCCTCCTCGGTGTCGCCGCGGCCGGCGACGAGCAGCCGCGTGGCGGGCCGGGCGGCGACGATCGCGGGAAACGCTTCGAGCAGCACCGGCAGGCCCTTGCGCGGTTCGTCGATGCGGCCGATGAACCCGATCGTGCCGCCCTTGCCGTCCGGGCCGTCGTCGCCCTCCGGCGTGGTCCACCCGGACCTCGGCTGCGCGTCGGCGAAGTAGGCGACGTCCACGCCGTTCGGGATCACCACCGCGTCGCCGCCGAGGTGTTCGACGAGGGTGCGGCGGGCGTACTCGCTGACCGCGATCCGCGCGTTGATCTTCTCCAGGGCGGGTTGCAGGATCGGGTAGGCCGCGGTCATCGCGCGGGAGCGGGGATTGGCGGTGTGGAAGGTGGCGACCATCGGCACCGTGGCGGCCCAGCATGCGAGCAGGGAAAGCGAGGGTGTCCCGGGCTCGTGCAGGTGCACGACGTCGAACGCGCCGTCGTGCAGCCAGCGACGGACCCGCGCGGCGGACAGGAACCCGAAGTTCAGGCGCGCGACCGAGCCGTTGTAGGGCACGGGCACGGCGCGTCCGGCCGAGACGACGTAGGGCGGGACAGGCGTGTCGTCGTCGGCGGGCGCGAGAACGGAGACCTCGTGGCCGAGCCCGATGAGGTGCGCGGCAAGGTCGCGCACGTGGAACTGCACGCCGCCGGGCACGTCCCAGGCGTAGGGGCAGACGATCCCGATCTTCATGTGCGCAGCCTCGAGGGTCGTCTCGGGTGCCGTGGGGTCGAGTTCACTCGGCGGCGGGCTTGGGAGCCTTGGCCGGGTCCAGGTCGGCCAGCCAGAGCTTCTGCAGCATGTGCCAGTCGGCCGGGTGCTCGGCGATGCCCTGCTCGAAGACGTCGACCAGCGCCTGGCACATCGCCGCGATCTTCTCCTCGCGGGTGCCTTCCGCCGGGACCTCGATCTTCGGGTGGACCTTCGCCTGCTGATAGCCGGTCTCGTACCAGAGCGTCACCGGCATCAGCGGGGCCCCGGTCGAGATGGCCAGCGCCGCGGACCCGGCCGGCAGCTTGGTGGTCTCGCCGAAGAAGCGCACCGGCACGCCGCGGGCGGTCAGGTCGCGCTCGGTCACCAGGCACACCACGCCGCCGGCCTTGAGCCGCCGGATCAGGCCGAGGAAGGCGTTCTGGCCGCCGGTGAGCGGCAGTACCTCCATGCCGATCGACTCGCGGTAGGCGAAGAAGCGCTCGAACAGCCGCTCCGGCTTGAGCCGCTCGGCGACCGTGGTGAAGCCGCCGAAGTGGTTGGCGGCCCAGGCTCCCGCGTGGTCCCAGTTGCCCATATGCGGCAGGGCGAGGACCACGCCCTTACCCGCAGCGAACTCCTTGTCCAGGACGTCCTGCCCGTCGAGCAGGAACGTCGCGTCGATCCGCTCCTGCGACCAGGTCTCCAGCCGGAAGGTGTCGCACCAGTAGCGCAAGTAGTTGCGCATCGCCTGCTTGGAGACCCGGCGCAGGTCCTCCGGGATCGCTTCGGGGCCGAGCACGCGAGCCAGGTTGCGCTCCAACTGGGTGACGCCCTTGCCCTGTTTGGCCCAGACGAAGTCGGCGACTCGCTCGAACAGCCGGTATGCGGTTCGCTCGGGCAGCCGCTTGACCACGCCCCAGCCGAATGCGTAGAGGCGGTAGGTCGCCTCGTCCTTCAGCTTGCTCATTCGCTTGCCTCCGCGATTGGCTCACTCGGTGCGGCGGGGCGGTCAGGGCCGGCCGGGCTGCCGGCCGTGGCCTGCTTGCGCACGTGCAGGATGCGTTGCACGACGGTGACCGTCGATCCGATCGCCAGCCCCCACAGCGCGATCGCCTGGATGAACGGCACGCCGAGCCCGGCCAGACCGGTGGCCACCAGCGAGCCGACCAGCCGCTCGCCGCGTTCGACGACGCCGACCGAGCACTCGTAGCCGAGCGATTCGGCCTTGGCCCGCGCGTACGAGGTGATCGCGCCGGAGACCAGGCAGATCAGGGCGAGCACGAACATCCACCGGTCGCGCACCCCGGCGAAGTAATAGGCCAGGCCGCCGAAGATCGCCGCGTCGCCGAAGCGGTCCATGGTGGCGTCGAGGAAACCGCCCCACTTGGACACCCGCCCGGCCAGCCGGGCCATGGTGCCGTCGAGCAGGTCGGAGAAGATGAACGAGCTGACCGCGACGGTGCCCCAGAAGAACTCCCCGCGCGGGAAGAGCGCGAGCGCGGAGACGACCACGCCGAGCGTGCCGACGACGGTGACGGTGTCGGGTCCGACCCCGAGCCGCAGCAGGAACTGCGCGGTCGGGGTGAGCACGCGGGTGAAGAACGCCCGCGCGTAGCGGTTCAGCATCGAAGTCCCAGCGTCGTCGGCAGCGCGTAGGGCGCTGCGCACGGTGCAGTGTTCAGGGCGGCGCGGCCCAGGGCGGCGCGGTCCGGGCAGCCCGGTTCGGGCAGCGGACCGCGGCGCCCATCGTATTGGGTACGCGGCCCGCGAATGTGCCCGGCCCGCGCCCGCAGGTCCTGATGACGCCGCGGCGCGCGCCCGGGTGTGGCGGATCGCGCGACGCCCGCTCGGGTGGAAGGCTTGAAGAGGACTTGTCGGGCGCTTCGAAGAGGAGTTGTCTGCAAGGAAAACCTGAACACTGCGTTACGCGCGAGAATTCGGATCGGCACGGCGCGGCGACGAAGCCGGGCACGCCGATCAGCGCGGACGCGGGCCAGTACTCGCCGGGAGGATAGCGATGTCCGAGAAGAAGGATGCCAACCGCGGCGGCAGGGATGCGAAGGCGCCGGTGGCCGAGCGGCCGGAGTCCGTCCGCAACGTGGTCCTGGTGGGGCAC
>DASUAR010000171.1:0-2665 GCA_035763685.1 Actinocrinis sp.
CGCGGTCGGCCCGATGATCGGCGGCGCCGTCGTCGAGAACGCCTCCTGGCAGTGGATCTTCTGGCTGAACGTGCCGATCGGCGCGGTCATCGTGCCGCTGTCCCGGTTCTGGCTGACCGAGAGCCGCGGCCCGGCCCAGCGTCTCGACCTGATCGGCAACGCCCTGGTCAGCCTCGGCCTGTTCGGCATCGTGCTCGGCCTGATCCGCGGCGGCTCGATCGGCTGGACCAACGCGGAGGTGCTCGGCGGCTTCGCGGCCGGCGCGCTCGGCCTGGCCGGGTTCGTGCTGCGGGAGGCGCGCACCGATCACCCGATGCTGCCGCTGCGGCTCTTCACCGGCCGCTCCTTCCCGCTGATCAACCTCGCCTCGCTGCTGATGTTCTTCGGGATGTTCGGCTCGGTCTTCTTCCTGGTGCAGACCTTCCAGCTGATCTGGGGTTACTCGCCGCTGGCCGCCGGCGTGCGGATGCTGCCGTGGACCGCGATGCCGATGGTCATCGCACCGCTGGCCGGCCTGCTCTCGGACCGCATCGGCGGACGCGCGATCGTCGCGGTCGGCCTGCTGTTCCAGGCCGGGGCGCTGGCCTGGCTGGCGGACGTGACCGCGGTCAGCACGCCGTACACGCACCTGCTACCCGGGTTGATCCTTGGCGGCATCGGCAACGCGCTGTTCTTCGCGCCGATCGCGAACCTCGTGCTCGGCTCGGTGCGGCGCAACGAAGAGGGCATCGCCTCCGGCGTGAACAACGCGATCCGCGAGTTCGGCGGCGTGCTCGGCATCGCGGTGATGGGCGCCATCTTCGCGGCCCGCGGCGGCTACGGGCCGACCCGCTCGCTCTCCGCCGCGCAGCACTTCATCAACGGTCTGCAACCGGCCGTGTGGACCGGCGCCGCAGTGTTGGTGGTCGCCTCGCTCGCGATGTGGTTCGTGCCCAATCGCGGCAAGCAGGCTGAAGTAGTCAGCGCCGGGTAAGTTTCACGCCGCGCCGCACAGACCGAGCACGAAATCGAGGGCCGGTTCCGGGTGATCCACCGGAACCGGCCCTCAACCGTCAGCCCTCGCCGCGCGCTACTTCGCCTCGGACAACAGCTCCTGGATCCGGGAGACACCCTCGATCAGATCGTCGTCGCCGAGCGCGTAGGAAAGCCGCAGGTAACCGGAGGGACCGAAGGCCTCACCCGGCACGACCGCGACCTCGACCTCGTCCAGGATCACCGTGGCCAGCTCGGCCGAGGTGGTCACCTGCTTGCCGCGAATCTCCCTGCCCAGCACGCCCTTCACCGACGGATAGGCGTAGAACGCGCCGAACGGCTCGGGGCAGTGGACGCCCTCGATCTCGTTGAGCATCTTCACGATCGTCTGCCGGCGCCGGTCGAAGGCGACCCGCATCTCATGCACCGCCGACAGGTCACCGGACACCGCCGCGAGCGCCGCGATCTGCGACACGTTCGACACGTTCGAGGTGGCGTGCGACTGGAGGTTCGTCGCGGCCTTCACCACGTCGGCGGGCCCGGCCAGCCAGCCCACCCGCCAGCCGGTCATCGCGTAAGTCTTCGCCACGCCGTTCACCACGACGCAGCGGTCGGCCAGCGACGGCGTGGCGGCCAGGATCGAGACGAACTGCGCGTCGCCGTAGACCAGGTGCTCGTAGATCTCGTCGGTCAGCACCCACAGGCCGTGCTCGTCGGCCCAGCGGCCGATCTCAGCGACCTGAGCGGGGGAGTACACCGCGCCGGTCGGGTTCGACGGGGAAACGAACAGCAGCACCTTCGTGCGCTCGGTACGGGCCGCCTCAAGCTGCTCGACGGTGACCAGATAGCCGGCGTCCTCGTCCGCGAGGACCTCGACGGGAACGCCACCGGCCAGCCGGATCGACTCAGGGTACGTAGTCCAGAACGGGGTCGGCACGATGACCTCGTCGCCCGGGTCGAGCAACGTGGCGAAGGCGTTGTAGATCGCCTGCTTGCCGCCGTTGGTGACCAGGATCTGGCCCGGCTCGAACGCCACCTTCGAGTCGCGCACCGTCTTCGCCGCGATCGCGGCCTTCAGCTCCGGCAGTCCCCCGGCCGGGGTGTAGCGGTGGTACTTCGGGTCCCGCGCCGCCTTCACGGCCGCCTCGACGATGTAGTCGGGGGTCGGGAAGTCGGGCTCGCCCGCGCCGAAGCCGATCACCGGCCGGCCGGCCGCTTTGAGGGCCTTGGCCTTGGCGTCCACGGCGAGGGTCGCGGACTCGGCGATCGAGCCGATACGGCGCGAGATGCGCGGAAGGGGGGACTGGGTCATGGCACGGGCTCCAGCTGTCGTTGCTGCAGTGTTGCGCCGCGGTCTATGTCGGCCGGCGACACCGCACATGGTGCCATCTCCGGCCCGGTGCTTGCAGCGAGGTTTGCAGAGTAGACGCGCCGTGGGCCCGCATTCGCCGGCACTTGTTCGCCAGTACCTATTCGTCAGTACCCGTTCGCCAGTACCCATTCGACTGAGCGACTGCGTACCGTCTAGACTCTCGGTGTCCTCGTCGGGGTCACCTCCGGCGATCCAAGGACGACGCCTAGGGTCGTAGCTCAATTGGCAGAGCACCGGTCTCCAAAACCGGGGGTTGGGGGTTCAAGTCCCTCCGGCCCTGCGAGAGATACTTCGAGCAGGCAACAGCCGCGCCAGGGCGGC
>DASUAR010000172.1:0-2456 GCA_035763685.1 Actinocrinis sp.
AGCAGCACCTCGTGCCCGTTCTCCAGCAACTCCACGGCGATGGAGCGGCCCACGTTGCCGGCTCCGGCAATGGCGACGCGCATCAGTGTCCCGGTCCCTTCGCGAAGATCTCCTCGACCTTGGGCAACTCCGAGGCGAGCAAGGCCACGTGCGCGAGGTCGCCCTCTTGCAGCACGGTGTCGTTGCTGGGCAGCATGCCGTGCCCAAGGCGAGTGATGGCCGCGATACGCACTCCCGCGGCGTCTTCGAGGCGTGAGACACGGTGGCCGACCCAGCCCGGGCTCAGGTGCACCTCGGCGAGGACGACCGTGCCAGAAGGGTCGCGCCAGTGCTCGTCCGCCCCGGCCGGCAGCAGCCGGCGCAGCATCTGGTCAGCGGTCCACCGGACCGTGGCCACGGTGGGGATGCCGAGGCGCTGGTAGATCTCCGCGCGCCGCGGGTCGTAGATGCGGGCGACGACGTTCTCCACGCCGAAGGTCTCCCGGGCGACCCGCGCGGCCAGGATGTTCGAGTTGTCTCCGCTGGAAACCGCGGCGAAAGCCTCCGCGCCCTCGATCCCCGCCTCGTTGAGCGTGTCCCGGTCGAAGCCGGTGCCGGTCACCCGCCGCCCGGCGAAACCCGTGCCGAGCCGGCGGAAGGCGTTCGGATCCTGGTCGACCACGGCGACCGAGTGGCCCAGGTCCTCCATACTCAGGGCCAGCGCGGAACCCACGCGGCCGCAGCCCATGATCACGATATGCAACTGCGTGGTCTCCTCGGTCGGTTGTGGCGCGCTCGTACGCACCGGACGGGCGCACGGGCCTCTTGCCGCTCTGTGTCTATCATCTGTCGGGCGCGCGGCCCAGGGCGGGGTTCGCGGCCGTCCGGCGGGGCGTGCCGCAGGTCCTACCCTGGTATTCGAGCCCGACCGAGCCGCCCGGCACGGTCCTCCGCTGTAGATCGGATCCCCCAGTGCCCGCTCGTTACGCCTCCCGCACGAACTCCGCTCGTGCGAACCCGTCAGCAAGGCAGCCGCGGGCGGACCGCGCGGACGAGAAAGCCGCCGGGCCAAGCCTCGCCGGGGAGCGCTTTGAGGTGGAAGTGGGCGCAGTGGCGCACGGCGGATTCTGCGTCGCGCGGCATGAGGGCCGGGCGGTGTTCGTACGGCACGCGCTCCCGGGTGAGCGGGTCGTCGTGGAGGTGACGGAAGGCGCCGAGGGCGATCGCTTCCTGCGGGGCGACGCCGTCGAGGTGCTCACTGCCTCTCCCGACCGGGTGGAGGCGCCGTGTCCGTTCTCGGGACCGGGTAAGTGCGGGGGCTGCGACTGGCAGCACGCGGCGCCCGAGGCGCAGCGCAGGCTCAAGGCCGCGGTGGTCACCGAGCAGCTGCATCGGCTCGCGAAGATCGACCGCGAGGTCGTGGTCGAGGAGATCCCGGGGAACGCTGACGGGCTTGGCTGGCGTAGTCGCGTTCAGTTCGCCGTGGACGACGAAGGGCACGTCGGGCTGCGAAAGCACCGCTCGCATGACGTCGTGCCGATTGACCACTGCATCATCGCGACGCCTGAGGTCGAGCAGGTAGGTGTGGAATCCCGTGCGTGGCCGGACATGGCTGGTGTTGAGGTCATCGCGGCGACCGGTTCATCGGACCGCACGGTCGTGGTGACTCCGCGGCCTGGTCAGCGTGTGCCGTTCGTCGAGCTGGACGTTCCCGTGTCGGTCCTGCGCGGTGACGGTAAGGGTGGCATTCAACGCATTCACGGCCGCGCGCACGTGCGTGAGGTCGCCGCCGGCCGCACGTGGAAGGTCAGCGGTTCGGGGTTCTGGCAGGTGCACCCGGCAGCCGCCGACGTGCTTGTCAAGGCGGTCATGGACGCGGTCAAGCCGCAGCCGGGGGAGACCGCGATGGACCTGTACTGCGGTGTCGGCCTCTTCGCGGCGAGCCTGGCCGAGGCGGTCGGCGCGGACGGCGAGGTCGTCGCGGTCGAGTCCGAGGCGGCCGCCGTGGCGGACGCGACCGCGAACCTGGCCGGGTTCGAGCAGGTGGTCATCGTGGAGGAGCGGGTCGACAAGGCGCTGGATCAGGCGCCGGAGGACTTCGAGGCCGAGGTCGTGGTGCTGGACCCGCCGCGCTCGGGAGCCGGACGCGGCGTGGTCGAGCGGATCGCGCGCCTGCGGCCGCGCGTCATCGCCTACGTCGCCTGCGATCCGGCGGCGCTGGCCCGGGACGTGGCCTACTTCGCCGAGCACGGATACACCCTGGCCGACCTGCGCGCTTTCGACCTCTTCCCGATGACGCATCATGTGGAATGCGTGGGGACGCTGGTGCGGGCCGATCGGTAGGATCGGTTCCGGCGAGCTGCGACTGGCGCTTCGGCGTGGGAGACAGGCCGACTAGGTGGGCGTAACCACCGGGAAGCGGCCCGCCGTTCCGAGTGGGCACCGTGCGCCTGGGTGTTCGCCCCACCGTAGATCAG
>DASUAR010000173.1:0-2400 GCA_035763685.1 Actinocrinis sp.
GCCGGCCGACCGCGCGATCTTCGCGCCGCCGCCCGGGCGCAGCTCGATGGCGTGCACCACCGTTCCGGTCGGGATGAAGCGCAGCGGCAGCGAGTTGCCCGGCTTGATGTCCGCCCCGGGACCGCTCTCCACCCGGTCGCCCTGCGACAGGCCGGTCGGGCAGATGATGTAGCGCTTCTCGCCGTCCGCAAAGTGCAGCAGCGCGATCCGCGCGGTGCGGTTCGGGTCGTACTCGATGTGCGCGACCTTGGCCGGCACGCCGTCCTTGTCCGCCCGGCGGAAGTCGATCAGCCGGTAGGCCCGCTTGTGGCCGCCGCCCTGGTGCCGGGCGGTGATGCGGCCGTGCACGTTCCTGCCGCCCTGCGAGTGCAGCGGGCGCACCAGCGACTTCTCCGGCTCACTCCTGGTGACCTCGGAGAAGTCCGAGCCGCTCGCGCCGCGCCGGCCCGGGGTGGTCGGCTTGTACTTACGGATAGCCATGTCTGGTCGTCTCCCCTAGGCGCCGAAAATGTCGATCCTGTCGCCCTCGGCGAGGGAGACGATCGCGCGCTTGGTGTCCGGCCGCTTGCCCCAGCCGTACCGGGTGCGACGCCGCTTGCCGGGACGGTTCACGGTGTTGACCCCGGTCACCTTGACCCCGAACACGGCCTCGACCGCGAGCCTGATCTGGGTCTTGTTGGCGTCGGGGGCGACGACGAAGGTGTACTTGCCCTCGTCGAGCAGCCCATAGCTCTTCTCCGAGACCACCGGCCGCAGCAGGATGTCCCTCGGGTTGCTGACCCGGCTCACTTGGCCGCCTCCTTCGCTGACCCAGCCCTGCTGACGAACGCCGTCAGGGCCTGCTCGGTGAAGACCACGTGGTCGCTGGCCAGCACGTCATAGGTGTTGAGCTGGTCCTCGGTGAGCGTGTGGACGCTGGCCACGTTCCGCAGCGACTTCCAGGTGAGCTCGTCATCGCGGTGCACGACCACGAGCACCTTGCGGCCGGCCTCGCCGATCGCGGTGGCCAGCACGGCCATCGCTTCCTTGGTCTTCGGCACGTCGCCGGCCACGAAGCCGCTGACGACCTGGACCCGGCCGTGGCTGAACCGGTCGGACAGCGCGCCGCGCAGCGCGGCCGCCTTCATCTTCTTCGGCGTCTTCTGCTCGTAGGAACGCGGCTGCGGGCCGTGCACGGTGCCGCCGCCCGCGTACTGGGGCGCGCGCAGCGAGCCCTGACGGGCCCGGCCCGTGCCCTTCTGCCGGTACGGCTTCCTGCCGCCGCCGCGCACGTCGCCGCGCGTCTTGGTGGCGTGGGTGCCCTGCCGGGCCGCCGCCTGCTGCGCCACCACGACCTGGTGGATCAGGGGGATGTTCACCTTGGCGGCGAAGATCTCCTCGGGCAGTTCCACCGTCTTGCCCGCGGCCTTGCCGTCCGGGCCAATGACGCTGACCGCTGTCATCGGGCTTCCTCCCCTAGGGTCCTGGCCGCGCTGCGGACGAAGACGAGCTGGCCGCGAGGGCCGGGTACCGCGCCCTTGATCAGGAGCAGCCCGCGCTCGGCGTCCACCGCGTGCACGGTGAGGGACTGCACGGTGGTGCGCACGCCGCCCATCCGGCCCGCCATCCGCAGGCCCTTGAACACGTGGCCCGGGGTGGCGCAGCCGCCGATGGAGCCAGGCGAGCGGTGCTTGCGCTGGGTACCGTGCGAGGAGGACAGGCCCTTGAAGCCGTGCCGCTTCATGACACCCGCGGTGCCCTTGCCCTTGCTCCGGCCGCTCACGTCGACGTGCTGGCCGCTGGCGAAGACCTCGGCCGTGACTTCCTGCCCGAGCGTGTACTCGGACGCGTCATCGGTGCGGAGTTCGGCGACGTACCGGCGCGGCGTCAGGCCCGCCTTGGCGAACACGCCGCCGACCGGCTTGGTCACCTTGCGCGGGTCGATCTCGCCGTAGCCGAACTGCACGGCCGAGTAGCCGTCGTTGTCCGGGGTGCGGACGCCGGTCACTACGCACGGACCGGCCTGCACCACGGTGACCGGGACGATCTGCCCGGCATCGTTGAAGACCTGGGTCATGCCCAGCTTGGTGCCCAGGATCCCTTTGATCTGCTTGCCCATGTCGGTGCGTTCCTCAGAGCTTGATCTCGATGTCGACGCCGGCTGGCAGGTCGAGGCGCATCAGCGAGTCCACCGTTTTCGGCGTCGGGTCGATGATGTCGATCAGCCGCTTGTGCGTGCGCATCTCGAAGTGCTCGCGCGAGTCCTTGTACTTGTGCGGGGAGCGGATGACGCAGTACACGTTCTTCTCGGTTGGCAGCGGCACCGGGCCGGCCACCCGCGCGCCGGTACGCGTCACGGTGTCGACGATCTTCCGCGCCGAGCTGTCGATGACCTCGTGGTCATATGCCTTGAGCCGGATG
>DASUAR010000174.1:0-10151 GCA_035763685.1 Actinocrinis sp.
CAAGGCCTTGTTCGCCTTGGACTTGAAGATCAAGGACATGCGCTTCATGACTCCGTCGGCCATGGGCCCTCCAGGTCCCCCTTCAGCGGCGCCGTGCGGCGGCTCTTGTGGTCTGTGCCCACGATAGTTCTTTGCGTCCGCCCTGGGCCAACCAAACCGCCCTAGTGAAACAGCGATTGGCCGCGCGAGAACCTTCGGCGCGGCGTATATCACCCGGCGTCGCGTCGCGCCGCGGCGAACGCGGGTTATGTGCCCGGCCGGAGACCGTTTACGCTTCCCTCGTGTTCCGACGACGTTCCGACAACCAGGCCGTGACCGACGCCATGCCTGAAGACTCCGTGCCCGGATCGATGTCCGGCGATGCGCGCTACGACCGGTCGAAGGCCCGCCCGACGCCGACCAGGCGCGAGGCCGAGGCCGCACGCAAGGCGCGGCTCGGGCGGATGCCGCTCGACCCGAAGGAGCGGCGGCGCGCCGAGCGCTCCGTGCGCAACGAGTCGTACCAGAAGCAGCGGCAGGCGCTTCGGACCGGGGACGCGAAGAACTTCCCGGCGCGCGACCAGGGTCCTGCGCGCGCGTTCATCCGCGACTACGTGGACGGCCGGCTGCGGATGCTGGAGTTCCTGATGCCGATCGTCGTCGTGGCCTGGTTCACCCTGATCCTGCGCAGCACGTCGATCTACATCTACGCGTCCTTCGCGATGGAGCTCGTGGTCGTCGTCGGGATCGTCTTCGGCATCATGCTGAACTTCCGGATCAAGCGGGAGATTCGGGCACGGTTCGGCGAGGAGGATGTGCGTGGCTCGGGCTTCTACGCGTTCTCGCGTGCCGCGATGCCGCGCTTCCTGCGCCAGCCGCGTCCGTCAGTGACCTTTACGGGTAAGGCCAAGTAAGAGGGTGTAACGCGCCAAAGCGGGGATAGGTTGGGCTCATGGAGTTCCGACACTTGGGCCGCAGCGGCCTCGTCATCAGCGAAATCGCGTATGGCAACTGGATCACCCACGGCAGCCAGGTCGAGGCGGACGCCGCGCGCGCCTGCGTGCACGCCGCGCTCGACGCCGGGATCACGACCTTCGACACCGCGGACGTCTACGCCGGCACCAAGGCTGAGACGGTGCTCGGCGATGCGTTGAAGGGCCAGCGCCGGGAAGGCCTGGAGATCTTCACCAAGGTCTTCTGGCCCACCGGTCCGGGCCGCAACGACCGCGGCCTGTCACGAAAGCACATCCTCGAGTCGATCAACGGTTCGCTGCGTCGGCTCCAGACCGACTACGTCGACCTCTACCAGGCGCACCGGTACGACTATTCGACTCCGCTCGAAGAGACCATGCAGGCCTTCGCCGATGTCGTTCGCTCGGGTAAGGCGCTGTACATCGGCGTGTCCGAGTGGAAGGCCTCGGAGATCCGGGCGGCGGCTGATCTGGCCAGGCAGCTCGGTGTGTCGCTGATCTCATCGCAGCCGCAGTACAGCATGTTGTGGCGGGTGATCGAGGCCGAGGTCGTGCCGGCCTGTACGGAACTGGGTCTCGGTCAGGTCGTCTGGTCGCCGATCGCGCAGGGCGTGCTGACCGGCAAGTACCTGCCCGGCCAGGCTCCGCCCGCGGGTTCGCGGGCTACCGACGCGGTGGGCGGCAACTTCGTGCGCGATCTGCTCGACGACGAGGTGCTCACGCGGGTGCAGCAGCTCAAGCCGCTGGCGCAGGAAGCCGGACTGACGATGGCTCAGCTGGCGGTGGCCTGGGTGCTGCAGAACCGGAACGTCTCCGCGGCGATCATCGGAGCGTCCCGGCCCGAGCAGGTCGAGGAGAACGTCAAGGCGGCCGGCGTAAAGCTGGACGAGGGTCTGCTCAAGCAGATCGACGAGGTTCTCGATCCAGTGGTGCGGCGCG
Source organism: Actinocrinis sp. (assembly GCA_035763685.1). Classification (GTDB taxonomy): domain Bacteria; phylum Actinomycetota; class Actinomycetes; order Streptomycetales; family Catenulisporaceae; genus Actinocrinis. The sequence goes on from DASUAR010000174.1 coordinate 1,890, forward strand.
ACCCGAGGCTGACGGCGTCGCCGGCCAAGCGTCCGTAGCACTCGGTCACACTCGGTCTATCGCTGCTGGCGTCGTTGCTGCGGCCGCTGGTTACGCGGGCGGCGACTCCTGGAGGGACATGGGGCCGTACACCACGACCCCGTCCTCCAGGAGGCTGACCTGCTCGACCTCGGCAGCCAGCAGTTCGGGCCAGTTCTCGCCGATCCAGCTCTCCGCGTCGCCCTGGGTCGAGAAGGCGGCGTGCTCGCCCTCGACCGGGACGATGGGCTCGACCTCTGTACCCGAAGCGTTCTCGTACCGCCATGTGAAAGCCATGGCCCATACCTTAGCTAGGCGGCGAGCGGATGCATTCTCGGACACAGGCATGGCATGCCCTTGTGCTCGGCGGGGCGAGGTCGGGAAAGTCCGCGTTTGCCGAGCGGCTGCTCGTCGAGGATGAGGACGTGCTGTACGCGGCGACCGCCCCGCGCTACAAAGGCGACGCCGAGTGGGACGAGCGGATCGCGCGGCATCGCACCAGACGGCCGCCGACGTGGCAGACGGTGGAATTTGGCGAGTCGCCGGCGCAGCTCGCCGACTTGTTGCTCACGGCCGATCGAACGATCCTGGTCGACTCCCTCACACTCTGGCTTACCGCGGCGATGGATGCGGTAGGCGCGTGGGATGACGAAGCGTGGCGTGAGGGCACGCCGCGCGCGGCACTCGGCCGCCTGGTATCCGGCCTCGTCGATGCGTATTCGAACTCGGCGCGTTCGGTGGTCGTGGTAAGCGACGAGGTGGGGTTGAGTGTGGTGCCGGAGTCGGCCGGTACCCGGCGCTTCCGGGACGAGCTCGGCGCGTTGAACCAGGCCCTCGCGGCGGCCGCGGATGAGGTGGCGCTGGTCGTGGCCGGGATTCCGCTGCGACTGAAGCCCGGGTCCCAGGACGCCCGCATCGGGGTCACGTACTAGGCTCGCGGGACGATGGACACGACAGAGCTGGAGAAGTTCGCCGAGGGTGTGCTGCGGCCGGATGAGGCCGCGCGCGAGGCGGCGCGGTCGCGCTGGGCCGAGACGGTGGCGCTGCCGCCGCGTTCCTTCGGGCGGATCGAGACGTTGGCGCAGTGGCTCGCGGCGGTCCAGGGCAGCTGCCCGCCCCGTCCGCTGGAGCGCGCCCGGGTAGTGCTGTTCGCCGGGGATCACGGGATCGCGCAGCACGGTGTGAGCGCCTATCCGCCGGAGGCCACCGCAGCGATGCTGCGCCAGATCGTGCAGGGCGGAGGGCCGGTTCAGGCGCTCGCCCGGACGCATCAGGCATCGGTGCGGGTGATCGACGTCTCGGTGGACTGCGACGCCTTCGATTTCGCCGATCTGCCGCCGGAGGTGTACGCCGGACGGATCCGGCGGGGCACCGGCCGGATCGATCAGGAGCCTGCCTGCACGCGAGAGGAGGCGGCCGCCGCGTTCCGGATCGGGATCGCGGTCGCGGACGCCGAGATCGACTCCGGTGCGGATCTGCTCATTCCGTCGCTGATCGGCGTCGGGCACTCGACTCCGGCCGGTGTGCTTATCGGCGTGCTGACCGGCACGGACGCCGCGGCAGTGACCGGACGCGGCAGCGGGATCGACGATCGCGCGTGGGTCCGCAAGTGCGCGGCGGTGCGTGACGCGATGCGCGCGGCACGTCCGGTGATCGCGGACCAGATCGAGTTGCTGGCGACCGTGGCGGGCCCGGATTTCGCGGCGCTGACCGGCTTCATGATGCAGGCGGCGATCCGCAAGACCCCGGTGCTGCTCGACGGGCTCGGCAGCGCGGCCTGCGCGGTGCTGGCGCAGCGCATCGCGTTCCGGACGCCCGACTGGCTGCTGGCCGCGCACATGTCGCCGGAGCCGGCGTATCAGAAGGCGGTCGACCGGCTCGGGCTTGAACCGCTGCTGGACTTCAAGGTGCGTGCGGACGGCGGTTGTGCGGCCCTGCTGGCGCTGCCGCTGCTGCGTTCGGCGGTGACGATCCTCGCGGAGACCGGTACTTATGCGCAGGAAGGTCTCCCCGAGCCGCTGATGCGGTCGCGACTTTAACGAGGCGATGAGCAGTGAGTACCGGTGCTGATGCGGGCCAGGACGGGGGGATAGCGGAAACGGGCTCGGACGACGCGGCGCGCGCGGGCCGGGCGGCGAGCCGTATTCGCCGCGGGGGGCGGGTATCCGGCGGGCTGCGCCTGGCCATCAGCACTCTGACGATTTGGCGGGCCGGGGTGCCGCGGGCCGATGCCGCCGCCGTGCGCGTCGCGATGACGGCGGCACCCGTGGTCGGGCTCGGCGTTGGCGCGGTCGCCGCCGGATCGGCGCAGCTCGCGCTCTGGCTCACCGGCTCGCCGCTGATCGCGGCGGTCATCGCGGTGGCCGCGTTAGCGGCGCAGACGCGCGCGCTACACCTGGACGGCCTGGCGGACACCGCGGACGGTCTGGGTTCGAACAAGCCTGCCGAGCAGGCACTCGCCCTGATGAAGAACTCTGATATCGGGCCGTTCGGCGTGGTGACGCTGGTCCTGGTGCTCGGGGTGCAGATCAGTGCTCTGGCGGCAAGCTTCGCGATCCACCGCGGTCCGGTGGCGGTGATCGTCGCGGCGATGGCCGGGCGGCTCGCCATCACGGCCGGCTGCACCGAGCCGATCCCGTCGGCGCGGCCCGGCGGGCTGGGCTCGTGGGTCGCCGGATCCGTTCGCGTGCGCACCGCGGTGATCGCCGGGATCGTCGTCGCGATCGGCTCTGGCGCGCTCGGGCTGATCGTCGACCCGCAGACGGCCGCGCTCGCCGCCGCGGCGGTTCCGCTCGGTCTCGCGGCCGCGCTGGCTCTGCTCGCCCGGAGCATCGACCGGCTCGGCGGAATCACCGGCGACGTGCTCGGGGCGCTGGTCGAGACGAGCGCGGCGGTCGCGACGCTCGTGGTGGCCGTGCGCTTCTAAGCGGCGTTGGGGCATTCCCCAACGCCGACCAAGGCCTACCAATCACTCCGAGCGGCTACGAGCACTGATCGGCGTACAGATCGCCGGATGCGGTGGCCGCGGCGGCGTTCGGCGCGGAATTCACCGAGGCCGAGACGGTGACCTGCGATGTCAGCAGCCTGCTGCCGGAGGAGCAGTACTGCAGGACCGTCGCGGTGTCGGTCAGCGCGTACATCGTCTTGCCGGACAGGGAAAAGCGGTCCGTCTGCGTACCGTCCCCGGCCTGCGCGCTGTTCGTGTCGGTGAACGAGACGGTGACGGTGATCGGCGCGGTGCCGGAGGTGTGCACGTCGATCGTCGCTACGGCCTTGCTCTTCTGCTGGCTGTCGTAACCGAGTCCGGCGATGAAGAGTTCGGTGATTCTCGTGCCCGGCGCGGCCTTTCCGGCGATGTTGGAGACCGCGGTGCCCGAGTTCGTCAGGGCCGTGTCGCTGATCGCCTCGGCCGGCCCGGCGTTCGGCAGGTCCTTCGCCGCCCGGTTCGCCGCGTTGACGCCCGTGCGCGCGTCGGCGGACGGGTTCATCACGGCTCGGCCCGGCGTCGATGAGGAGGAAAGGCCGAGCAGGATCAAAGCCAGGCCGAAGGCGAGCAGGAAGGCGATCAGGGGTATGAGATACCGGGTGGCCTTCGGCCCGAGGTGACCGCCGGCCGCGTGGTTGCCGGAGCCGCGCGCGCCGGGGCTGCCCGACCACAGTTCCGCCAGCTGCGTGCGCGCCTGCCGCATGACGTCGGCGGAAGCGACCAGGCGCTGCCTGCTGCGGCGCTCGCGCGGCGCTCCGGCGTGCCAGCCCCGGATCGACCAGCGGTGGTCGGTGTAGCCGGTGGGCCGGAATTCCAGGAAGCGGCGGCGCGAGGAGCGATGGTCCCTGGTCGCGATGGCCAGTCTTTCCCGCCCCCGGCCGTCCCAGCCCGCGTCGAAACTGTCCGCCGCGACCTGCTCCAGCGCGCGGGACATGAGCGCGGCGGTGCGGGACACGGGCGCCGGCGCGGCCTCGTCGTCCAGCGGCGTCGTCTGCGCCGCCTCGGGGCTGGCTTCGCCGCCGGCTTCGACCAGCGCGTCGTTGAGCCGTGCGGCCACACCCTCCAGCTCGCCGTGGGCGAAGTATCCGCTCCGCGTGCCGCGCGCTGGCGCCCTGCCTCCCGCGGTCAGGCAGGTGACCAGCAGGTCGCCGACCATCTCCAGGTCAGCGGCCATGGCAGCGGCCGGCTCCGCGTACTGCGGGCGCATCACGAGCCCGACGTCCACGAGCACGCAGGTGCCGTTCGGCTCGACGATCACGTGATCGGCGTCCGGAGAGCGGTGCGCGACCCCGCGCGCGTGCAGGGCGTCGAGCGCGGCAAGCACGTCGGCGATGACGACGGAGGCGGTCTGCACGTCGAGGCCGCGCGGCAGCTGCGAGAGCACCTTCGAAAGCCGTACTCCGGTCACGTGCCGACAGACCGTCGCGACGATCTGCCCGGTCGCGTCGACCACGTAGCTGAGCGGCGGTGCGAGGCGCGCATCGCTCAGGCCCGACATCGCCGCGCTCTCGGCCGGATAGCCGTACTGGAAGCCGGGGTCCAGGGCCAGCGCCGCGTCCAGGCAGCGCATGACGGACAGGATGCCGAGTTCGTCACGCAGCACGACGAGACCGCCGGCGTTGGTCGCGGCAGCGCCGATAACCGGACCCATACCCGTCGCGGTGTCAGCTGTCTCCGCTATACCCTGGCGCGCCGTTGTCGTGGCCACTCGCACCTCCCGAACCGGAAAGGCGTTCCTGCGAACGCCGGAAAAGCACCGCCAGCATCACCATGAAGCCGGCATCTGTCTAGTATCAGGCGTACGATCACTCGATCGGGTGAGGTGTGCCGGAATTGAGACATCCACGTGGGATGTGAACACCGACCCGGTCAAGAGTCAGATCTCGGATAAGCGGCCCCGCTGAGCGGTAATGCGGTGCGCTGATATCGCGGTCCGCGGTTCCCGCTATCGGGTGGACGGTGTCACGAACGGCGGCTTGGTCACCACGAAAGCCACGCGTCGGCCGCGCACGTCGAGATATACCGTGTCCCCTTCGGCGGTGGCGGGCGGCAGCAGGGCCAGCGCGATGCCGATTTTGAGCGAGGGCGAGAACGTGCCGCTGGTCACCTCGCCGATGACGGCGCCCTCGTCCCCTGGCTTGTCGAACACCGCCATATGCGGGCGCGGAATGGCCCGCTCCACCTGCCGCAGGCCCCACAGCAGCCGGCGCGGCCCGGCCGCCTTTTCGGCCAGCAGCGGCTCGCGGCCCCAGAAGGCCTCCTTCTTCCAGCCGACCGCCCAACCCGCCCGCGCCTGCACCGGGGTGATTTCGAGGGATAGGTCCTGGCCGTGCAGCGGATATCCCATCTCGGTGCGCAGCGTGTCGCGGGCGCCGAGGCCGCAGGGCTTGATGTCGAACGGCTCGCCGGCGCGCAGAATGGCGCCCCACAATGCGTCCGCGTCCTGCCAGCGGCAGACGAGTTCGTACCCGTGTTCACCGGTGTAACCGGTGCGGCACACAGTCAGGGGCTTACCGTTCCAGGCGGCACTGGCGAATGCCATGTAGTCGTGGTCCGCGGGAAGCCCGAGCGTCTTGATCAGGTCGGCGGAACGCGGACCCTGCACGGCCAGCACCGCGAAGTCCGAGTGCTGATTCGTGACGGTGATCCCGGCCGGGGCGGCCGCGGCCAGCCGCCGCACGACCTCGGTGGTGTTGGCCGCGTTCGGGATGAGGAAGATCTCCTCCTGCGACTTCACGTAAGCGATCAGGTCGTCCACCACGCCGCCGGTCGCTTCGTCGCAGGCGAGGGTGTACTGCGCGCGGCCGGGCCCGATCCGGCGCAGGTCGTTGGCCAGCGTGGCGTTGACGAAGTCGAACGCGGTCAGGCCGCTGCCGTCGGTCGCCCGGCCGGCCACCGTGGCCTTGCCTAGGTGGCTGACGTCGAACAGGCCGACTCCGGTGCGCACCGCGGCGTGCTCGCCGACGACGCCGGAGTACTCGATCGGCATCTGCCAGCCGCCGAAATCGGCCAGCTTCGCGCCGAGGGCGACGTGCCGGGCGTGCAGCGGCGAGGTGAGCAGGGACGGCGAGGGCGGCGTCGATGACATGCCGCCGAGCCTACCGTCCACCATTCGGGACGGCCCCGCTGCGCAGGCCCGCGCGCCGTAGCGGGGAAACCCGATACCGCGGGGGAACCTGGGCCACCGCCCCCGGCGTGCGGTTACGATGCCGCCAACTCCCACCATCCTCAGGACAGGACTAGACGTGACCAGGATCTCGCTGCAATCCGGCCCGGTGACCGGAGTCGAAGCCGACGCGCTCGTCATCGGCGTCTATCAAGGCGAGGACGGCGTGGTGCTCGCGCCGGGAGCCGAGCCGGTAGACGAGGCGTTCGATGGCCGGCTCACGCAGATCCTGAAGTCGCTGGGAGCGACCGGGGCCGCGGAGGAGGTGACCCGGGTTCCGGCGAACGGCTCGCTGGCCGCCGCGGTCGTGGTGGGCCTCGGGCTCGGCTCGGCCGGTGACGGCGAGGTGGTCGGCGTGACCGGTCTTGAGGACCTGCGCCGCGCGGCCGGTGCCGCGCTGCGTTCGCTGGCCGGACTCGGCAAGGTCGCGCTGGTGACGCCGGTCGCGGGCGCCGAGGTCGTGGAGGCCACTGCGCTCGGCGCGGCGCTCGCCGCGTATTCCTATGACGGGTTCAAGACCGGCGATCCCGCTGACCGCAAGGCCCCGGTGCAGGAGGTCGTACTCGTCACAGACGCCGAGCCGAACTCCGACGCGGTCGCGGCCGGCGAGCGCGCGCAGGTGGTGGCCGACGCGGTGAAGGCCGCGCGTGACCTGATCAACACACCGCCCTCGCACCTCTTCCCTCAGGCATTCGCGGACTCGGTTACCTCGGCGGTCGCCGCGGCCGAGATCGACGGGCTGACGATCGAAGTCCTCGACGACGCGGCGCTGCGTGAGGGCGGCTACGGCGGCCTGATCGGCGTCGGGCAGGGTTCGACCCGCCCGCCGCGGCTGGTGAAGCTGACTTACGCGCACCCCGACGCGCAGCGCTCGCTGGCCTTTGTCGGCAAGGGCATCACCTTTGACACCGGCGGCATCTCGCTCAAGCCGTCCAACGCGATGGAAACCATGAAGTGCGACATGTCGGGCGCGGCCGCGGTCGTGCAGGCGGTGCTCGCGATCGCGAAGCTCGGCCTGCCGGTGAAGGCGACCGCGTGGGCGGCGCTGGCCGAGAACATGCCGGGCGGGAACGCGATCCGGCCGTCCGACGTGCTGCGCATGTACGGCGGCAAGACCGTGGAGGTGCTCAACACCGACGCCGAGGGCCGGCTGGTGCTCGCGGACGCGATCGTGCGCGCGGGCGAGGAGCAGCCGGACGCGATCGTGGACGTCGCGACGCTGACCGGCGCACAGGTGCTGGCGCTCGGCCACCGCACCGGCGCGGTCATGGCCAATGACGAGGAGTTCCGCACCCAGGTCGAGTCGGCGGCCGAGCGGGCCGGTGAGGACATCTGGCCGATGCCGCTGCTCGCGCATCTGCGCAAGACGATGGACTCGGACGTGGCCGACATCGCGAACATGGGCGACCGCATGGGCGGCATGCTCGTCGCGGGAATCTTCCTCAAGGAGTTCGTGCCGGATGGCGTGCTATGGGCGCACCTGGACATCGCCGGCCCGGCTTACAACACCGTCGCGCCATTCGGGTACACCCCCAAGGGCGGCACGGGGTATGCGGTACGGACCCTGGTTCAGCTCGCTCAGGACGCTGCCGACGGGTTGCTGTAACGCGCTCGATCTAGCCTAGGGATCTGACTGAGTCTCAGGGAGTGCAGGCCCGGGTCGGGCGGGGCGCATCACGGTTCCCGCCTGGCCCGCGTCTCTGCCGCGATCCGCGCGCTCCAGTCGCGCATGCGTTGCGGATAGCCGACGACCATCGCGTCATACGCGGGAATGCCCAGACGGTGCGCGAGCTGGTGAGCGGCCTGCGGGCCCGGTACCCGGCGCCTGGTCCACTCCCCGTCCGCCGCGACCAGCACCACTGTGGTTTCGGTCACAGCCGTGCGCGGCTCGACGAAGGCCTCTACTCCGCCGCGCGAACGGGCGAATCGGGCCAGATGCGCCTCGTCCTCGCGCAGATCGCGGCCGTATCCGGCGCCGCCACCTGCGGACCTTCCCCTGCGGCTGAACAACGCCACCTTTCATCACCTCGTTGAGTTCGGCCGGTCGCGACCGGATTGCGGACGAGCGCGTTCGCTGTACCACCGGGTAGAC
>DASUAR010000175.1:0-2343 GCA_035763685.1 Actinocrinis sp.
GGCGGCCGGCCCGTATAACCGGGCCGGCCGCCTCGTGCCTATTGATTCGGATTACCAGCGCCCGTACCAGCGGCGGCGGCCGCCACCTGACACGCCTCCGGAGAAGCCGAAGCCGACCAGCCAGGCGACGAACACGATCAGGGCGATCCACCACAGCACGTGGACCGCGAAGCCGAGGCCGCCGAGAATCAGCGCCAGCAGCAGAACTAGCAGAATAATACCCATTGACCGTTCACTCCTTTGATCACTCTCGTGATCCGGATCTCGTGTTTGTGCCGTGCCTTGCCGCCAACCGGGTAACCGCTTTGCGCGGAACCAAACAGGAGTTCGTGGGAGCGTTTTCCCGGCGCCCTGAGAAAGGCCCGATCCGATTCGCGCGGCGCTCGCGCTCAAGCCGGCCAGGTGCCGGTGATCCGGCGCACACCCGCCGCCCCGCCGCGATCCACCGCCGCCCGCACCAGCGCGAAGATCATGCCCTGCAACGCGGAGGCGATCAGCACCTCCCGCCACCCGCGATCCTCATCGGTCGGGCTCGGCGCGTCATGCTTGTCGTCGACCAGCCGCCAGACCCGCTTGAACACCGCGCCGGCCAGCACTCCACCGGCCGCGCCGAAAACCATGCCGAGTGGCTTATAGGCCACCTTGCTCACTTTCACTTCCTTCTCCTCGTCATCGCGTCCCGCGCGTCATTCGCGCCGCCTCCGCGTCACCGGCCGGGCTCCGGTCCAAACCTGCGGGTCAGCCCCGCGGGCAGCGGGCAGTTGCGCCCGCTCGCCGCCTGATCGCGCTCGACGAGATGCAGAAGCCCGGCCACCCGCGGCACGATGACGAAGTAGAGGAGCACCGCCGAGATGAGGAACGGCGGGGCGTCGGCGAGGAACGCGCCGTAGGTGAAGGTCGACTTGCCCGCGGGCGTCAGTCGGCGCGGCGCTCCAGGATGCCGCGGATGAAAGCGGCCTGACCCGCATGCTGAAGCGTGTCGCAGATTACGCTGACCAGCCGGACGCCGAGCGTCACCGGCGGATCCCAGGACTCGTCGACGATTCGGTCGAAGTCGGCGTCGCCCAGACCGCGCACACACTCAATGGTCTGCTCATATACCGCGTCGTAGTAGCCGGTCAGCAGCTGCGCGGACTCGACCCGCACCGAGCCGACCTCCACCGAACTGTGGCCGTATCCGCTCGCCTCGGTCTTGAACGGCAGGTTCAGGCGTTGCTCCCAGCCCTGCGCCGTCCACACCTGCTCGACGCCCAGGGCGTCCGCGACGTGATCGTCCTGAACGCGCGTCAGATGCCACAGCAGCCAGGCGACCGAGTTCGCGTCGGGATCTAGTCGTTCCGCGAGCTGCTGCGCCGTCAATCCGTCGGCGGCGTGATGAACGACCTCGCGTACCCGGCCGAAGGCATCGACGATCAACTCCGCACCATTCATCGCCCGCTCCTCATCACTACTGTCCCCATCATTGCGACTGTCCCCATCGCCGCTGTCGCCTCGCGGCTTCGCGTAGGCTGCGGCGCTTTCGCGCGGTTCAGGACTTTACCGATCTTCGTCGTTCTGCGCGGCCGAACGCGCAGGCGGCCGCGGCCGCTCGCCCTCGCCGAGTGCCCCTTCCGATGGGGCGGAAACCGCGCCCTGTTGCGTGAATTGCCTCGGGAGGAGTTGCGGGCGCCGACCGTGCTGGAGCGCGCCGCCTTCGGCCCGCTTCCGGACGTCCTGTCGAGCGCTTGATACCGCCCGTCGTGGCACTGCGGCGCGGCGATGCCGATACCCTAATCATCACATATAGATCCAAAATGCTTGGCGCTCGACTGTGGTGGGGGCCAGGGCCTGGGCAGCTGGCCGGCACACCTTTGGCTTCGCTCGGGCCATGATGTGAGAGCGCTGCCACAAACGGCGAGCAGTCGAATTGGTAAACGGCTTATAAAGCATTCGCTACGGTCCAGGTCGGCTCCGCGCCTCGACAACGCGGCGCCGATCCGTGCCGACCGGCCCGTGACAGGGCGAAATCCCCGCGCAACGGCAGCCTCAGCCTGCATACTCAAGAAACATCTGTTTCGTCAGTAGTCGTTGACCGTCCAACTGAGCGGCGCTAATTTCCCCCTCAGTGCCCGCAAGCGCAACCGCGGCGGTCGTCGCGGCCCTTTCCGCCTACGAGTACTGATAAACCCACGACCGTCCCGCAGGGAACCTTCCAAAACGGAACGGTGGCGCGCACGCCAAGCGGTCGGATCGGGCCCGGCTGCACCTTGTCGCTCGCATTTCCCCGACGCTCTTTCCGACATTGGCACGCGCCGAAAACACCGGGCCGTCTCCCCGGGCCAAGCGGTGATCCCGCCGCCCCAC
>DASUAR010000176.1:0-29208 GCA_035763685.1 Actinocrinis sp.
CACGTAGAGGTCGAAGCCGACGCCTTCGATGTGGCCGGACTGCTCGCCGCCGAGCAGGTTGCCCGCGCCGCGGATCTCAAGGTCCTTCATCGCGACGTACATGCCGGCGCCGAGGTCGGTGTGCTGCGCGATGGTGGCCAGCCGCTCGTGCGCGGTCTCGGTCAGCGGCTTCTCGGGCGGGTAGAGGAAGTACGCGTACGCCCGCTCGCGCCCTCGACCGACGCGGCCGCGCAGCTGGTGCAGTTGAGAGAGACCGAAGACGTCCGCGCGCTCCACGATCAGGGTGTTGGCGTTCGAGATGTCGATGCCTGATTCGACGATGGTGGTGCACACGAGCACGTCGAACTCGCGGTTCCAGAAGTCGACGATGAGCCGTTCCAGGGTGTGCTCGTTCATCTGGCCGTGCGCGATGGCGATGCGCGCCTCCGGGACCAGCTCCTGGAGCCGCGCGGCGGCGCGGTTGATCGACTCGACCCGGTTGTGGATGTAGAAGACCTGACCCTCACGCAGCAACTCGCGGCGTACCGCAGCGGCGATCTGCTTTTCCTCATACGCACCGACGAAGGTCAGCACCGGGTGCCGCTCCTCCGGCGGGGTCTGGATGGTGGACATCTCGCGGATGCCGGTGACCGCCATCTCCAGCGTGCGCGGGATCGGGGTCGCGGACATGGTCAGCACGTCCACGTTCGCGCGCATCTGCTTGAGGTGTTCCTTGTGCTCGACGCCGAAGCGCTGTTCCTCGTCCACGATCACCAGGCCGAGGTCCTTGAACTTGGCCTCCTTGGAGAACAGCCGGTGCGTGCCGATGACGATGTCCACGGTGCCCTCGGCCAGGCCGCGCAGCACCTCGGTGGCCTCCTTGTCGGTCTGGAACCGGGAGAGCGCCTTGATGTTGACCGGGAACTGGCCGTAGCGCTCGGCGAAGGTGGACAGGTGCTGCTGGACGAGGAGGGTGGTGGGAACGAGCACGGCGACCTGCTTGCCGTCCTGCACTGCCTTGAAGGCGGCGCGCACCGCGATCTCGGTTTTTCCGTAGCCGACGTCGCCGCAGATCAGCCGGTCCATCGGCACCGATTTCTCCATGTCGGCCTTGACCTCGTCGATGCAGGCGAGCTGGTCCGGGGTCTCGACGTAGGGGAACGCGTCCTCGAGTTCACGCTGCCAGGGCGAGTCCGGGCCGAAGGCGTGGCCGGGTGCGGCCATGCGCGCCGAGTAGAGCTTGATCAGGTCCGCGGCGATCTCCTTGACCGCCTTGCGGGCGCGGCTCTTGGCCTTGTGCCAGTCGGCGCCGCCGAGCCGGTGCAGCGACGGTGACTCGCCGCCGACGTACTTGGTGACCTGCTCCAGTTGGTCGGTCGGCACGAACAGGCGGTCGCCGGGCTGGCCGCGCTTGGAGGCGGCGTACTCGATGACCAGGTATTCGCGGGTCGCGCCGGCGACCGTGCGCTGCACCATCTCCACATATCGGCCGACACCGTGCTGCTCGTGCACGACGTAATCGCCTGCGTGCAGCTGCAGTGGGTCGACCATGTTGCGGCGGCGTGAGGGCATCCGGCGCATGTCCTTGGTGGACGAACGCTGCCCTGCCATGTCCGACTCGGTAAGCACGACCGTGCGTGCACGTTCGAGGACGAATCCGCGCTCGATCGAGCCCGTTGCGACGTGCACGATGCCGGGCTCGGGAACGTCGGCGAGGTCGATGTCCAGGCGAGCGCCGAGGTCAGCGCCCTTAGCTACCTCGACGAGCCGCTCGGCCGGACCGTGGCCCTCGGTGACCAGCACGACCCGCCAGCCCTCGCGCAGCCAGTCCCGCACGTCGGCGAGGGCGGCCGTGGTGTCGCCCCGATATTCGGGGGCCGCGACGGCATCCGCCCGGACGGTGTCGTCGAGGTCGAGCGGGTCGTCAGTCTCCGGGCTCTGCTCGGCGAATTCGGCCAGACCCTCATCCACGACGAACGGACTGATGGACCACCAGGGCAGGCTGCGCTCCCGCGCGCGGTCGCGAACGTCGGCGAGCGACCAGAGCGATGCGGCGTTCAGGTCGAGCGGCGCGGCGGCACCCATCGCGGCGGCGGCCCAGGAGGCGTCGAGGAATTCCTGCGAGGTGCGCACCAGGTCGGCGGCGCGTGCCCTTATCCGCTCGGGGTCGATGGAGACGATGTGCGTGTCCTGCGGCAGCAGGTCGATCAGCAGCTCCATGCGGTCGACCAGGACCGGGGCGAGCGATTCCATGCCCTCGACCGCGATCCCCTCCGCGATCTTGCTGAACACGTCGGCCAGCGCCGGGAACTCGGAGGCGTAACCGTGCGCGCGCTTGCGGACCGTGTCCGTCAGCAGCAGCTCGCGGCACGGCGGCGCCCACAGGCCGTGCTGCGCGATCTCGAGCGAGCGCTGGTCGGCGACCTTGAAGTAGCGGATCTCCTCGATCTGATCGCCCCAGAACTCCAGCCGCAGCGGGTGCTCCTCGGTGGGCGGGAAGACATCGAGGATGCCGCCGCGCACCGCGAAGTCGCCGCGCTTCTCGACCAGGTCCGTGCGCAGGTAGGCGGCGTCACCGAGGCGGCGGACCACCTCGTCGAGCTCGATCTCCTCCCCCGCGACGACCCGCACGGGCTCCAGATCGCCGAGCCCGGCCACCTGCGGTTGCAGCACGGCGCGGATCGGCGCGACGACGATCTTGGGCCGCACCTCGTCGCCCTCGGTGCCGGGATGGGTGAGGCGGCGCAGCACGGCGAGGCGGCGGCCGACGGTGTCCGAGCGCGGCGAGAGGCGTTCGTGCGGCAGGGTCTCCCAGGCCGGGAACTCGGCGACGGCGGAGGCGCCGAGCAGGCTGCGCAGCCCGGCGGCCAAGTCGTCGCACTCCCGGCCGGTGGCGGTGATCGCGAGCAGCGGCCGACCCGCCCGCTCGGCGATCGCGGCCAGGGCGAAGGGGCGCAGTCCCGGCGGCGCGGTGACGTCGAGGCGGGGCCGGTCACCGGCGCGGGCGGCTCGCACCGCGGCGGCGATCGCCGAGTCCTGCACGACGGGGCCGAGCAGTCCGGGCAGTGGCATGGGGGACTCCTCGGTCCAAGGGCACGCGGACTACCCCCAGTCTCTGAAGAGATGGGGGTGGGGGTTACCTGTCCAGGGTACGCGGACCGACTGACAGACGGCGCGGTCCCGCAAACGTACGATCGAACGGACATCCGACCACCGAGACGCCAGGCGCGCGGGAGCGCAAGTAGGTGCAAGTAGCCGCGCACAATTACGCCAAATACATACGGAAGGCGCTCCCGCCTACCGCACTGAGGACTCTGACGGGTACCGTTCCACTGACGTTAATGCCGACTTTGGCGCCCGCAGCGGGACGTTTGCGGTGGTTCGGCCGGGTGGACGTGACCGTTCGGGAAAAGGGCTGGAGATCATGACGCAAGGATCGGGGATGGGTTCGCCGACGCGCGCCGCGATACCGAACGGCCAGTTCGCCGGGCGGCTTATCGAGTTCAGCGATCCGGAGCTGGACCGCAAGTACCCGCGGGGCGTCTACGTCGATCTGCACGGCTACCCGAACTTCTCGGTGTACGCGCGGCTGGCGGTCGAGATCGCTGAGCCGCCGTCAGGTCTGTCCGTCGACGAGGTGCGCGTCACCGACGTCATCGCGGCCAACCTGCTCGGCTCGGGCAGCGGCGATCCGCTCTGGCAGCAGGGCCGCCCGCCGACGGTGACGCCGGAGGGCTGGACCTGGGTGCATGAGGCGCGCAGCCGCAAGCTGTACCTGGTGCCGGCCGACCTCAACGCGTCGTTCCGACACCACGGCGGCATCGCGACGCTTCAGGCAGACCCCTCGAAGTCCGGGCTCTGGCATGAAGGCATGCTCGAGCCGGTGGCCTTCGAGCGCTCCGGCTCCGTGCCGGAGGAGGCGCTGCAGCAACTGGAGTCGCAGCTCGGCTTCCAGCTGCCGGTCTCGTACCGACGCTTCCTCGGCGGGACGGACGGCGGCCGGCCGCTGGTGCCCGCGGTCAACCTCAACTGCGGCTTCATCGCGGACGGCTGGCTGTTCGGGCTGCGGCGCACGGATCCGCACCACGACCTGGTCTACGCGAACCAGTCGCTCTACGACCGGTTCACCGAGGAGTACCTGGGCATCGGATTCGTTCAGGGCGGGATGCTCGCGCTGAAGATCCGCGGCAACGACCTGGGCTCGGTCTGGTACTTCGACGACGACGACGCGCGCGATCACGACGGCCGCGACGCCGCCTCGGTGTGCGCCGAGCTGCTGCATCGGGTCGGCAACGACTTCGACGACTTCGCCCGGCACCTGGTCGCCCTTCCGGCGCAGATCGTGGAGATCTCGGAGGCCGCGGTACGCGGCGGGCACGCCCGGCCGATCGAGGACGAGACGCACCTCGGCTCCGCGTTGCCGGGTCATCTGCGCCGCCGCTGAGCGGGCTGACCAGCACGATCGTCGACGCGGTCGCTTTAGGTGGACCTCAGTCTCACCGAGTGAACTGATAACGAAGGTGTGACGAACGCCGCATAGGATGACCCGGTGTGTGGACAGCGTGGTCCGCCAAGCAGTGTTACCGACCTGCCGAGGATGAGCCATGCCAGAGCCCGAGACGCCCGACGTAGCCGACCAATCCTCCTCCCGTTCTCCCGATCAGTCGCCTTCGCCCGATCAACCGCCGTCACCGGACGCCGCCCTTCGCACCGACATCAAGTTCCTCGGCGAACTGCTGGGGCGCACGCTGGTGCGGCAGGAGGGGCAGGAGCTGTTCGACCTGGTCGAGGAGGTGCGCGCGCTCACCCGGTCGGATGATCCGGCGGACGGCGAGCGGGCGGTGCGCCGACTGGCCGAGATCGACCTGGCCACCGCGATCCGCCTGGTACGCGCCTTCTCCACGTACTTCTTCCTGGCGAACGTCACCGAACAGGTACACCGCGGCCGGGAGCTGCACACCCAGCGCGCGACCGTCGGCTCCTGGCTGACCCAGGCGATCGACCGGATCGCGGAGGCGATCGACGACCCGGAGTCGAAGGTCACCCGGGACTGGGTCGAGCAGGTCGTCTCGTACCTGTCCATCCGGCCGGTCTTCACCGCGCACCCCACCGAGGCGGCCAGGCGCACCATCCTGACCAAGCTGCGGCAGATCGCGCTCCTGTTGGACGCGCACCCGTATGTGGAGTCCAGCGACCCGGTGGCCCGGCGGCGGGCCGAGCGGCGGCTGGCCGAACTGGTCGAGTCGCTGTGGCAGACCGATGAGCTACGCGTCGCGCGCCCCGAGCCGACGGACGAAGCCCGCAACGCCCTTTACTACCTCGACGAGCTGCACGCCAGCGCCGTGCCCGACGTGCTCGACGAGCTGGCCGCGGAGCTGGACCGGATCGACGTCACCCTGCCGGTGGACGCGCGTCCGCTCTCCTTCGGCTCCTGGATCGGCGGCGACCGGGACGGCAACCCGAACGTCACCCCGCAGCTGACGCTGGAGATCCTCAGCCTGCAGCACGAGCGGGCGATCGAGGACGCGCTCAAGGTGGTCGGCCAGCTGCAGAGCTCGCTGTCCACCTCCAAGCGGATCGCCCAGATCACCCCGCAGCTGGAGGCCTCGGTCGAGGCGGATCTGGCCGCGCTGGCCGACATCGCGCCGCGGTACAAGCGGCTCAACCAGGAGGAGCCGTACCGGCTCAAGGCGATCTGCATTCGGCAGAAGCTGACCAACACCCGGCGCCGGATCGCCGAGCGGCGCCCGCACGCCCCGGGGCAGGACTACCTGAACGGCGAGGAACTGGTCGCGGATCTGCTGCTGATGCGCGAGTCGCTGCTGGCCGACCGCGGTGAGCTGATCGCGCACGGCTCGCTGGACCAGGTGATCCGGACCGTCTCGGCCTTCGGCTTGCACCTGGCGACGCTGGACGTACGTGAGCACGCCGACGCGCACCACCACGCGGTCGGGCAGCTGATCGACCGGCTCGGCGGCGAGTCCTGGCGGTACGAGGACATGCCGCGCGACTACCGCGCCGGGCTGCTGGCCAAGGAGTTGCGCTCGCGCCGGCCGCTGGCGCTGCTGCCGGTGGCCATCCACCGCGCCCCCGACATCGCGACGGCGACGCCGCTGCTGGACGAGGCGGGCTCGCGCACCTTCGGCATCTTCACCGCGATCCGGGAGGCCATCGACCGCTTCGGCCCGAACGTGATCGAGAGCTACATCATCTCGATGTGCCGGGGCGTGGACGACGTGTACGCGGCGGTGCTGCTGGCTCGCGAGGCCGGCCTGATCGACCTGCGCGGCGACCGCGCGGCGATCGGCTTCGTGCCGCTGCTCGAGACGGTCGGCGAGCTGCGCCAGGCCGACTCGATCCTCAACGACCTGCTCAGCGATCCGTCGTACCGCAAGCTGGTGCGGCTGCGCGGGGACGTGCAGGAGGTGATGCTCGGCTACAGCGACTCGTGCAAGGAGGCCGGCATCGCGACCAGCCAGTGGGAGATCCACCTGGCCCAGCGCAAGCTGCGCGACGTGGCGCACCGGCACGGCGTGCGGCTGCGGCTCTTCCACGGCCGCGGCGGCACGGTGGGGCGCGGCGGCGGCCCGACCCACGACGCGATCCTGGCGCAGCCCTGGGGCACGCTGGAGGGCGAGATCAAGGTCACCGAGCAGGGCGAGGTGATCTCGGACAAGTACGCGCTGCCGTCGCTGGCCCGGGAGAACCTGGAGCTGACCGTCGCGGCCACGCTGGAGGCCTCGGTGCTGCACCTCGGGCCGCGGCAGAGCGCTGACGCGCTGGCCCGCTGGACGGCGACCATGTCAGGGATCTCCGACGCGGCGTTCGCGCGCTATCGCGGCCTGGTCGAGGATCCGGACCTGCCGAAGTACTTCCTGGCCTCGACTCCGGTGGACCAGCTCGGCGACCTGCACCTCGGCTCGCGCCCGTCACGCCGGCCGGACTCGGGGGCCGGGCTCGCGGGGCTGCGGGCGATCCCGTGGGTGTTCGGCTGGACGCAGTCGCGGCAGATCGTGCCGGGCTGGTTCGGGGTCGGCACCGGCCTCGCGGCGGCGTACGACGCCGGGCACGCCGAGGTGCTGGCCGAGATGTTCGAGCAGTGGCACTTCTTCCGCAACTTCCTGTCCAACGTCTCGATGACGCTGGCGAAGACCGACCTGCAGATCGCGGCGCGTTACGTCGACCAGTTGGTGCCTGAGGAACTGCGGCACGTCTTCGAGCTGATCAAGGAAGAGCACGAACTGACGGTCCAGCAGGTGCTGCGGGTGTCCGGTCAGGAGCAGCTGCTTGGGCACGATCCGGTGCTCGCGCGCACGCTGCGTATCCGGGACCGGTACCTCGACCCGATCTCGTACCTCCAGGTGGCGCTGCTCAAGCGGCACCGCGAGGCGGTCGCGGCGGCGCAGGAGATCGAGCCGCAGCTGACGCGCGCGCTGCTGCTGACGGTCAACGGCGTGGCAGCCGGGCTGAGAAACACCGGCTGAGCAGCACAGATTCATCGGCACAAGAAGTAAGACAGCGGACGGCCACCGGCCGTCCGCTGTTCTTTACCGCGCTCAACCGCGCTCGTTGACTGCGCGCCGTTCGGGGTTCACCTTGAGCGGGACTTAAGCATTCCCCCGCTGACCTGTGGACAAACAAGATCCGGTTGTCCACGACCTGTGGATACATTCTGTGGATAACTCAACGCGTAATCCCCAGCCACCTAACGTAATGAACGGCAGGCGGCACGGCGGGAAACGGCAAGCCGACGGAGCACGCCGGCCTGGGAGAAGCCGGTCTGGGAGAAGCCGGCCTGGGAAGGTACCAGCTCAGGGGAAGACGACCGTGCGGCGGCCGTTGATGAGTACCCGATGCTCCGAGTGCCAGGACACCGCGCGCGAGAGGACCCGGCACTCCACATCCCGGCCCACCGCGACGAGCTGTTCCGCCGTCAGGCCGTGGCCGACGCGCGCGACGTCCTGCTCGATGATCGGCCCCTCGTCGAGGTCGGCGGTCACGTAATGCGCGGTCGCGCCGATGAGCTTCACGCCGCGAGTGTGCGCCTGGTGGTACGGCTTGGCGCCCTTGAACGACGGCAGGAAGGAGTGGTGGATGTTGATGATCCGACCCTCCAGCGCCTTGCACACATCATCCGAGAGCACCTGCATGTAACGCGCCAGCACGACCAGCTCGACTCCGTGCTCCTCGGCCAGGCGCAGCAGCCGAGCCTCCTGCTCCGCCTTGTTCTCCTTCGTCACCGGCAGGTGGACGAACGGGATGCCGTACGACTCGACCAGGCCCTGGAAGTCGGTGTGGTTGGAGACCACGGCCGGGATCTCGATCGGCAGCGCGCCGATGCTGTGCCGGAACAGCAGATCGTTGAGGCAATGCCCGAACTTGGACACCATGATCAGGGTCGGCATCCGGATCGCCGCGTCGTGGATCTGCCAGGACATGTGGAACGCCGCCGCGGTCGCCGTGAAGCCGCCGCTCAGCGAGATCAGGTCGACGCCCGGCTCCTGCGCCAGAAAGTGCACGCGCATGAAGAACAGCTTGGTGTCCGGATCCCCGTACTGCTGGCTGTCCACGATGGTGCAGCCGGTGACCAGCAGGAAGCTGGACACCGCGTGCACGATCCCGCGTTGGTCGGGACAGGAGAGCGTCAGCACGTACTCGCGGGGCGCGGCGGGCGGCGTGGTCATGCCCCCATCTTCGCCTATTCCGATTTGCATCGCCCAAAGCGCGGCGCGCGGATATCGTCGGCCCGTGGCCTCTTCTTCATATCTTCGTTATCCCCATCTCTCCGGCGACCTGGTGACGTTCGTCGCCGAGGACGACATCTGGCTCGCATCGCTGACCGAGGCCACCGGTGGTGTTGCCACCGGAGGCCGCGCCTGGCGGCTGACCGCGGATCAGGTACCGGTGCTGAATCCGCGGCTGAACCCCTCCGGCACGCGGGTTGCCTGGACCTCGACCCGCGAAGCCTCCGCGTCGCTCGCGCGGGGCACGGCGCGCGAGGTGTACTCGGTGCCGGTCGACGGCGGACCGGTGGAGCGACTCACGTATTGGGGCGACGGGCGCGTCGCGGTGCGCGGCTGGCTGTCCGACGACGAGGTGCTGGTGATCAGCAACGCCGGCCAGCACGACACGATGCGGACGCGGGCCTTCGGCGTCCCGCTGGCAGGTACGGCGCGGCTGCTGCGATATGGCCCGGCCAGCGATGTGTCGGTCGCGCCGAACGGCGCGGTCCTGCTCGGATCGCCGACGTACACGGAGCCCGCGCGCTGGAAGCGTTACGGCGGCGGGACCGGCGGCAAGATCTGGTATTCGCCGGATGGCGCGGAGTATCGGCGGATTCTCGCCGAGGTCGGCAACCATCTGGTCAACCCGATGTGGGTCGGCGACCGCGTCGCCTTCCTCTCCGACCACGAGGGGGTCGGCGCGCTGTACTCGGCGCTGCCTGACGGTTCGGGTCTGCGCCGGCACACGGATCTCGGTACGTACTACGCCAGACACGCCACGACAGACGGCTCCCGGATCGTGTATCAGTGCGCTGGCGACCTGTGGCTGCTCGATTCGCTCGACAGCGATCCGGTGCGGCTCGACGTCCGGTTGGGCGGCGTGCGTTCCGGCCGCGCCAAGTTCCCGGTGTCGACTCGGTTTGCACTCGGCGGCTTCTCGCTGTGCAAGACCGGCCGCATCGTCGCGGCCGAGGTGCGCGGGACGGTGCACTGGTTGCCCGCGAAGGACGGCCCGGCGCGCACGCTGCTAGGTACGCCGGGGGTGCGCGGGAAGCTGCCGAAGGTCATCCCTGGAACGTCGACCGTGGTGTGCGTATCAGACGCCGATGGCGAAGACGGCCTGGACGTTATCGCAGCAGACGGCTCGGTAACGCGGAGGCTGGCACATGGTCAGCTCGGGCACGTGCTCGAACTCGCGGTTTCGCCGGACGGAAAGCGCGCCGCGGTCGCTTCGCACGACGGCCGACTGCTGCTCGTCGAGCTGGGCGGTGCACCGGCCGACGCCGCCGAAGGCGGGGAGGACAGCGCGAAAGACGGCGCCGCGGACATCGAATCCACCGAGCCGGACACCGAAACCGCGGCTGAGCCGGGCACGGTCACCGAACTGGTGCGCAGTAAGAACGACGAAGTGCGGGGCCTGGCGTTTTCGCCGGACTCCGGATACCTGGCCTGGGCTCAGCCCTGGACCTCGTGGGGCGTTTCGCAGATCCGGTTGGCCCGGCTGGCCGACCGAACCATCGTGGACGTCACGGCGACGCGTTTCGACGATGACTGCCCGGTCTTCACCCACGACGGCAAGCACCTGGCGTTCCTGTCCAACCGGGTCTTCGACACCGTGTATGACGATCATGTCTTCGACCTCGGATTCCTGCCGGGCGTTCGACCGTATCTCGTTCCGCTCGCCGAGACGACGCCGTCGCCGTTCGCTCCCGAGCTGAACGGCCGGCCGGTCGCCCCGGAACGGGAGAAGGACAAGCCGAAGCCGAGCCGTGGCGGTGCCGCGCGCGCGGAGTCCGGCGTGGTCGATGGCGACCAGTCGGCTTCCGGTTCCGGCTCCGATTCCGATTCCGATTCCGACGCGTCGGCGGACGCCGTCGACCTCGAAGGCATCGCGGACCGCGTCGTGCCGTTCCCGGTCGAGGCGGGCCGCTACCGGTCGCTGCAGGCGGTCAAGGGCGGCGTGGTGTGGATGGACTATCCGAACACCGGCGAGCTGCACGAGGCGGCGATCGGCGCGTCCGACGAGCACCCGAAGCCCAGCCTGGTCCGGTACGACCTGGAGAAGCGCAAGCGCTCGATGATCGTGGACGAGCTCGACGGCTTCGCGATCTCCGGCGACGGCGCGCGGCTGGCCTACCTGGACAGCGGTGACTTGAGGGTCAAGGCGTCCGACACGAAGGACGACGATGACGCGGTAGCCGTGGACCTGGACCGCGTGCGGGTAACCGTCGATCCGGCCGCCGAGTGGGCGCAGATGTACGGCGAGGCCTGGCGGCTCATGCGGGACAACTTCTGGCGCGCGGACATGGCCGGGGTGGACTGGCCGGCCATGGCTGAGCGCTATCGGCCGTTGCTGGACCGGATCGGCTCGCTGGACGACCTGCACGACCTGCTCTGGGAGCTGCAAGGCGAACTCGGCTCCTCACACGCCTACGTCCGGCCGCCCGCCGCGGGTAGCTACGAGGCGCTGGCACAGGGCCTGCTCGGCGCGGACCTCGCCCCGGATGACGATGGGATCTGGCGGGTCGTCAGGGTGCTGCGCGGCGAGTCATCGGTGATCGCGGCGCGTTCTCCCATGGCTGCGCCAGGAGTCGCGGCAAAGCCCGGTGACGCGATCGTCGCTGTGGACGGGCAGCCGGTCAACGCGATACACGGACCTAACGCGCTGTTGGGTGGGAAGGCCGGCAAGCCGGTAGAGCTGACGCTGCGTCGGGACGGCGCGGCAGACCGGCGCGTCGTGGTCACGCCGCTGTCAAGCGAGGGAGTGCTGCGGTACCACGACTTGGTTCAGCGGCGTCGGGCTGCAGTAAGCGAGGCTTCGGGCGGCAGGCTGGGCTATCTGCACGTGCCGGACATGATGTCGTTCGGCTGGGCGGAGTTCCATCGGGACCTGCGCGGCGCTTTCCGCGCTGAGGGCCTGGTGCTCGACCTGCGGGAGAACGGCGGCGGGCACACCTCGCAGCTGGTCGTCGAGAAGCTGGCGCGCAAGGTGATCGGCTGGGCCCGGACCCGGCACGCCGAGCCGGTCAGCTACCCGGGTGAGGCCCCGCTCGGCCCGATCGTGGCCGTCACCGACGAGTATGCGGGTTCCGACGGCGACATCGTGACCCAGGCGATCAAGCTGTACGGCATCGCGCCGGTGGTCGGCATGCGGACCTGGGGCGGCGTGATCGGCATCGACTCCAAGTACACGCTGGTGGACGGCACCGGCGTCACGCAGCCCAAATTCGCGTTCTGGTTCGAGGGCGCCGGCTGGGGCGTGGAGAACTACGGAGTCGATCCGGACGTGGAGGTGCCGCTCCCGCCGCACGACGCGGCCGCCGGGCGCGATCCGCAGCTGGAGACGGCGATCCGGATGGCGCTGGAGGCGCTGGAGACCAGCCCGCGGGCGCAGCCGCCGGAGATTTAGGCGCACGCACGCAGCCGGACCTGTCCGACCGCCTAGCCCTCGGCTTCCGGGCCGCCGAAATCGGTCGGCGGCCCGGCGAGCGCGGCGTCATACCTGCGCAAGACGAGGCGGGCGACCTGATCGTGGGCGCCCAGCGGCGCGCTGACGGTCATCCGGCGCGGGTTCTCGGTTTCGAGGGCGGCGAGGGTCGCGCTGTCGCGGATCCGCCGGCTGAACTCGCCGGAGGAAAGCAGATAGGTGGCGACCGCTACCGGCCGGCCGCGGCGAGCCAGCCGCGCCAGCAGAGCGCTGATGTTGGGCTCCGCGGTGGCCACGTAACCGGTGCGCACGGGCATGCCCAGGCGCTCGGCGAGCAGCCCGGCCATCGCGACCGCGTCGGCGTTGGCGCGGCGGTCCGCGGAACCTGCCGCCGCGAGCACCACCTGCGTGCCGAAGACGGTGCCGCGTGCGGCGCAGAGCCGGTCCTGCATCGCGGCGGCGAGGAGCGGATCGGGACCGAGCGCCGCCGCCTGGTAGATCGTGGCGGCGCGGCCGGGCGGCCCCGCGGCGACCTGTCGCAGCGCACGTGGAATGTCGTGCCGCACGTGATAGCCGGAACCGAGCAGCAACGGTAGGACGACGACCTCGGTCACGCCCTCGGCCAACAGCCGGGCCAGCTCCTCGTCTACGCGCGGCCTGGCCACGGACACGAACGCCAGCGAGGTCTCCACGCCGGGACGCAGAAACCTGACCCGCTCGAGCAGTGCATCCAGTGTTTCCAGACCCGCCGGATCGTTGGTGCCGTGCGCGACCGCGAGCAGCGGCACGTCTGCGCGAGGCGGCGGTAGCACTCCGGGCGGCGCGGGCAGCCAGGCGGGCCGCGGTTCCCGGAACGAGCTCAGACCGAGCACCGGCACGGACATCTCAGAGTTCCTCCTTGCTTAGCCGGTGCGGTGCGGGTGCCGTGCGGGTGCCGTGCGCTCTTCGGTTGTTCAGATGGGGTCGATGGCCAAGCGGTAGCCGCGTTTGGTCACCGTCTTGATCAATGAGGCGTCGGGGCCGAGGGCGGTGCGCAGGCGGGCGACGGTCGCCTCGACCGCGTGCTCGTCCCGGCCGCCCGAACCCGTGCCGCGCGGACCCCACACCCGCCGCAGCAGGTCAGCGCGCGAGACCACCCAGCCCGGACGCCGGCCGAGTTCCGCGAGCACGGCGGCCGGCAGCGGGGCGAGCAGCACCGGCTCGGCTCCGGTGACAACCGCGGCGAGCCCTTGGAGCGTCAGGGTCCGATCCTCGTCGATCGCGAATTCGTACCGGATCTTAGGCGGCAAGACAGCGCACAGAGTCGCGACCATCGCGCCGAGCCTGGCCCGATCCGGCCACACCGCGCGTACGTCGAGGGCTTCGAGCGGCCGCGCGCAGACTGGCCCGACGCATACGGCTGTGACGTCGGTGCGTAGCGCGACCAGGAGTTGATCAAGCGCGCCGGTTACCGCAGCCGCTTCCAGCAACGCGGTCACGCCTGGCGCCGACGTAAAGCTAACCGCGTGCACCTCACGTCGCACGATCGCGTCGACGAGGCGGCGCACCGCCGCGCGATCGGCTGGCGGGCCCCAGCGGTAGACCGGGATGTCCACGACGATCGCGCCGGCCTCACGCAGCGCGGTGACGAAGCGAGTGTCCTCGGCCGGATTCTCGACGCCGTACTGCTGCACCGCGATCCGCTTGCCTTTGACGCCCTGATCCAGCAGGTAGGCGAGGACCTCATCGCTGGACTCTGACGGAGCGCTGTAACTTTCGCGCAGGCCCGACGCGCGCACGGCGCCAGTGGCCTTGGGTCCACGTGAAACGACGACCGCGTTGCTGAGCACATGGTTGAGTTCTTCACCCAAGCCCCAGCTCTCGGCCGCCGACATCCAGCCGCGCCATCCGCTGCCAGTAGTCGCCACCGCGTAGTCGAGCTGCACGATAAGGCACTCGTTAGTGGCCTTACGCAGCGCCGCGTCGTCGTCGAGCGGAACGAGCCGGAGGGTCGGGGTCTCGATGACCTTCGCGCCACGCCGTCGCAACAGCGAGGCGAGATCATCGCGCCTCCGGTCGGCGGTGACCGCCACGACGCAGCCGGTCAGCGGGAACTCCTCGAAGACCGCGCTGGTCGGGTCCGAGCCGCTCTCGTTCGGGCTGCTCGGGGTCGGGCCGGCCGCAGCCGAGGGGGTGGATTCGGTCGCCTCTGCCAGTGCCATGTCCGAAACAGTGGCCGCATGCCGTTACGGATATGTTGCCGAGCCGCTACGCACCGGTAAGGGTCGCCGACCTCAAGTTACGTATGCACATGGCGCAGCGGCTCAGGTAGAAGGCCTTGACCACTATGAGCGAGTGCGCACACGCCTCGGCAGGCGGCGTGAAGAACACGTGCGCGCGCCGAAATCGGCCGGACCCCGATGCGTCATAGCCGCCCCGCACCGTCGTAGACATGACGGGAAAGCCTGAAGCCGCGGACGGCGGTCGTAGCCACTGTCCGTACTGCGCGCTTCAGTGCGGCATAGACCTGCGCCCGGCGGCAGCCGGAAACAGTTCGCTCCCGGCGCGCTCCGGGGCGGGGGACACGGGGGACGGCACGCGTGGCGACCTTCCAGTTCTGGAGGTCGTCGGGCGTGCCGCGTTCCCGGTGAATGAGGGCGCGCTGTGCGGAAAGGGCGCGAGCGCCGCGGAACTGCTCAGCCCGCGGCTTCGGCTCACCACGCCGCTGATCCGCGATGGGCGAGGCGCTGATCTGCGTCCGGCGTCCTGGGCGGAGGCGCTGGACCGGGTCGCGCAAGAACTCGGCGGGCGCGGCCCGGAGGCGGTCGCGGTCTTCGGCGGCGGCTCGCTGACCAATGAGAAGGCCTACCAGCTCGGCCGGTTCGCGCGGACCGTGCTGAAGACGCCGAACATCGACTACAACGGCCGATTCTGCATGTCGTCGGTCGCGGCGGCGCAGAACCGGGCCTTCGGCGTGGACCGCGGCCTGCCGTTCCCGGTCCGCGATATCCGCAGGGCGCGCGCGATCCTGCTGGTCGGCGCGAACCCGGCCGAGACCATGCCGCCGATCATGCGCCACTTCAGCGCGGCCCGCGAGGCCGGCTGCACGTTGATCACGGTCGATCCGCGGCGCACGCGGACCGCCGAGCTCGGCGACCGGCATTTGCAGCCGGTGCCGGGGACGGATCTGGCGCTCGCGCTGGGGATGCTGCACATCGCGGTCGCCGAAGGGCTGGTCGACGAGCAGTACGTCACGCAGC
Source organism: Actinocrinis sp. (assembly GCA_035763685.1). Lineage (GTDB taxonomy): Bacteria > Actinomycetota > Actinomycetes > Streptomycetales > Catenulisporaceae > Actinocrinis. The sequence goes on from DASUAR010000176.1 coordinate 15,369, forward strand.
GCACCAACGGCTTCGACGAGGCGCGCCGCGTCGCGACCGCGTACTGGCCCGAGCGGGTCGAGCGATTGACCGGCGTGCCGGTCGCCGCGATGTACCAGACGGTCACCGCGCTGGCCGAGGCCGCGCACGCCGTCCGCGAAGCAACGACCCAGGACGCTGAGACCGGCGGCGCGATGATTCTCACCGCGCGCGGAACCGAGCAGCACAGCAAGGGCACCGACACGGTCAACGCGTGGATCAACCTGGCGCTCGCCCTCGGCCTTCCCGGACGTCCCGGCTCCGGATACGGCGCGCTGACCGGCCAGGGCAACGGGCAGGGCGGCCGTGAGCACGGTCAGAAGTCTGATCAACTGCCGGGTTACCGCAAGCTGGACGATCCGGCGGCGCGCGAGCACGTCGCGGCGGTCTGGGGCATCGACCCGGCGCAGTTGCCCGGACCGGGTCCGAGTGCCACCGAACTGCTGGCGCGCTGCGGCCGCGCCGCTGACCGCACCGACGACGGCCCTGGTGACGGGATCGACGCCACCGCCGCCGGCGAGCCGGGTCCGGACCGTCCCGGCCGTATCGACGCGCTGCTGGTGATGGGCTCGAACCTGCTGGTGAGCGCTCCGGGCGCGGCGCAGACCGAGGCCCGGCTGCGGTCGCTCGATTTCCTCGCGGTCTGCGATCTGGTGCTCTCCGAGACCGCGGCGATCGCAGACGTCGTACTGCCCAGCGCGCAGTGGGCCGAGGAGACCGGCACGATGACGAACCTGGAGGGCCGGGTGCTGCTGCGTCCGGCCGCGATCGCGCCGCATCCCGGCGTGCGCACCGACCTGGAGATCCTGGCCGAGCTGGCCGCACGGCTCGGCGGCAAGTTGTCCACCGATCCGGCCGAGGTGTTCGCGGAGCTCGGCCGCGCGAGCGAGGGCGGCATCGCCGACTACAGCGCGATCACACACGAGCGGCTGGCGCGCGATGAGGAGCTGTACTGGCCCTGCGGCGAGCAGAGCCCTGATGGTACGCCGCGCCTGTTCGAGCACGACTTTCCCACCCCGGACGGCCGGGCGCGCTTCGTGCCGGTCGATTTCCGGCCGTCAGCCGAGGAACCGGACGATCAGTACCCTTACCGGCTCACCACCGGCCGAGTGCTCGCGCAGTACCAATCCGGTGCGCAGACCCGCCGCATCGGCGTGCTCAACCAGGCGGCGCCGGAGCCGTTCGTCGAGCTGCACCCGGACCTGGCCCGCACGCTGGGCGTCGCGGAGGGCGCGGCGCTCAGCGTGGTCAGTAGGCGCGGCACGGCGACCGCACCGGCCCGGATCAGCCGCGCCATCCGTCCGGACACGGTGTTCATGCCGTTTCACTGGCCGGGTCCCGGCCGGGCGAACTCCGTGACGAATCCGGCGCTGGATCCGACCTCGAAGATGCCGGAGTTCAAGACCTGCGCGGTGCGGCTGGAACTGCCGCGGGCCGCGAGCGCCGAGACCGCAACCGCAACCGCCGGAGCTGATCTGTGATGCGACGGATCATCGTGGTCGGATACGGCATGGCCGGTCATCACCTGGTGGCGCGGCTGGTGCAGGCCGGGCGCTTCACGCCGGCCGGCGAGTTCGAGGTGACCGTGCTCGGCGCGGAAAGCGGCGCCCCGTACAACAGGGTGCTGCTTCCGGAGGTGCTGGCCGGCCGGATCGACCAGCGCCGGATCGATTTGTCAGAGCCCGACGATCCGCGGGTCACCGTGCGCTCCGGCGTGCGCGCCACCGAGATCGATCGCGAGCGACGACTGGTCCACGGCGACGACGGCTCGGTCCTGCCCTACGACGACCTGGTGCTGGCCACCGGGGCCAACCCTGTGCTGCCTCCGCTCGGCGGCATCCGTGACGAGCAGGGCCTCCTGTCGGGCGTGCACACGCTGCGGACGCTGGCCGACCTGGACCGGATCCAGGAGCAGCTCACGCACGAGGAAGGCGGCAGGGCACTCGAACTCGGACTCGACCTCGGCGCGGGCAAGCCGCGGGCCGTGGTCGTCGGGGGCGGCCTGCTCGGCGTGCAGTGTGCCAGGAGTCTGACCCTGCGCGGACTCGACGTGGTGCTCATCCATCAGGGCTCGCATCTGCTCGATCACCGCCTCGACGCGGACGCGGCCGCGATCCTGGCCCGCACGGCCCGCAGCCTCGGTATCGAGGTCCACCTCGAGTGCCGGGCCCGAGCTGTGCTGCGCGACCGCGCGGGCCGGCTGACCGGCGTGCAGCTCGCCGACGGCTTCCACTTGGCCGCCGACCTGGTGCTGCTGGCCTGCGGCAGCGCCCCGGCCACCGGCCTGGCCGCCCGCGCCGGGCTGGCCGTGGACAACGGAATCCTGGTCGATGAGCGGCTGACCAGCGTCACCGATCCGCACATCCACGCGATCGGCGACTGCACCCGCGTTCACCGCGGCCTGCGCGCCGCGCACGGCCTCGCCGCTCCCGCGCTGGAGCAGGCCGAGGTGCTCGCCGAGCGGCTGCTCGGCTCCCCCGCCCTTTATCAGGGCTCGTCCACAATAGCCAGGCTCACCGCTACCGGCGTGGACGTGGCCATCCTCGCCGCCGCGCCGTCGCTGGTCGCCGAATCGCGGCCCGACCACGTTGCGCGCACGGTGCGGCTCACCGACCCGGTCGGCGGCACGCATCGCGCGGTGACTGTGCACGGCGGCCGCGTAGTCAGCTCCGTGCTCATCGGCGACGTCTCCGCCGCCGCCCGCCTCACCCGGCTGGTCGACCAGCCGGGCCCGCTGCCCGAGAACCCGCTCGACCTGCTGTTCGATGCTACGGCTTTGAGCTCGAACACCGCGGAAAGGAACTGATTCAGGATGCGGCAAATCGTCATCGTCGGCTACGGCATGGTGGGGCACCGCTGCGCTGAACTGCTGTCCGAGCGCGCGGCGACCGGCACCGAGCCGGTACAGATCACGGTGCTGGCCGAGGAACCGCGCGAGGCATACGACCGAGTGCATCTCAGCTCCCTGTTCGACGGTAAGAGCCCCGCGGATCTGACCTACGCCGCGCCGCCGGGAGTCGAGCTGAAGCTCGGCGACCCGGCCACCGCGATCGACCGGGAGCGCCGGGTCGTCACGACGGCCTCCGGCGCCGAATTCCGTTACGACGACTTGGTTCTGGCGACCGGCTCGTACCCGTTCGTGCCGCCGGTTCCGGGCCACGACGCGACCGGCGCATTCGTGTACCGCACGATCGACGACGTCGAGGCGATCAAGGAATTCGCGGCCGGCCGCAAGATCGGCGCGGTGGTCGGCGGCGGCCTGCTCGGGCTGGAGGCGGCCGGAGCGCTCACCGCCATGGGCTTGGAAACGCACGTGATCGAGTTCGGGCCGCGGCTCATGGGCGTGCAGGTCGACGACGGCGGCGGCCAGGCACTGCTGTCCCGGATCAACGACCTCGGCGTCAGCGTGCACTGCTCGACACGCACCGAGGCCGTGGAGATCGGCGAGGACGGCGCCGTATACGCCCTCGTACTCGCGAAGGGCGACGATCTCAGTGCTCTGCCGGTTGATCTCGTCGTCTTCGCGGCCGGCGTCCGGGCCCGCGACCAGCTCGGCCGCGAGTGCGGCCTGGCGGTCGGCGAGCGCGGCGGCATCCGGGTCGACGAACTGTGCCGGACTGACGATCCGTCGATCTACGCGATCGGCGAATGTGCACAGGCTGTGGACGGCCGCGTGTACGGTCTCGTCGCGCCGGGATATGCGATGGCTGAGACGGTCGCCGATCATCTGCTCGGCACCGACCCGTCGCCGTTCCACAGCGCCGACCTGTCCACGAAGCTCAAGCTGCTCGGTGTGGAGGTGGCGTCCTTCGGCGACGCCTTCGGCAACACGCCGGGGGCGCTGTCCGCCCTTTACAGCGACTCGACCGCAGGGCTCTACAAGAAACTGGTCATCGGCGAGGACGGCAGGCTGCTCGGCGGCATCCTGATCGGTGACGCCTCGGCCTACGCGACGCTGCGCCCGCTCGCCGGTACCGACGCGCCACTGCCCGCGACGCCGGAGCAGCTGCTGCTGCCGGCCGGCGCGGGTTCGGCGCCGGCCCTCGGCCCCGACGCGCTGCCCGACTCGGCCACCGTGTGCAGCTGCCACAACGTGACTAAGGGCTCGATCAACGCGGCGATCCACGAGCAGGGCTGCGCCGATGTGGCCGCGATCAAGGGCTGCACAAAGGCAGGCACCGGCTGCGGATCCTGCGTGCCGCTGCTCGGCCAGCTGCTCGCGGCCGCCGGGGTGCAGACCTCGAAGGCGCTGTGCCGGCACTTCGAGCAGAGCCGCGCCGAGCTGTACGAGATCGTGCTGGTCACCGGGATCGACTCGTTCGCGCGGCTGCTGGCCGAGCACGGCAGCGGCGAATCAGACGGCTGCGAGGTCTGCAAGCCCGCGGTCGCCTCGATCCTGGCCTCGCTCGGCGGGGCGCTCGGCGCGAAGAAGACCGGCGCGGCGCGGCACATCCTGGACGGCGAGCAGGCCGCGCTGCAAGACACCAACGACCACTTCCTGGCCAACATCCAGCGCAACGGCAGCTACTCGGTGGTGCCGCGCATCCCCGGCGGCGAGATCACCCCGGAGAAGCTGATCGCCATCGGCGAGGTGGCCAGGGACTTCGGGCTCTACACGAAGATCACCGGCGGCCAGCGCATCGACATGTTCGGCGCGCGGGTCGAGCAGCTGCCGCAGATCTGGCGCCGCCTCGTCGACGCCGGATTCGAATCAGGGCACGCCTATGGCAAGGCGCTGCGCACGGTCAAGAGCTGCGTCGGCTCGGAGTGGTGCCGGTACGGCGTGCAGGAGTCGGTGAAGATGGCCATCGAGCTCGAGCTGCTTTATCGGGGCCTGCGATCCCCGCACAAGCTCAAGGCCGCGGTCTCCGGGTGCGCGCGTGAATGCGCCGAGGCGCAGAGCAAGGACTTCGGCGTGATCGCGACCGAGCAGGGCTGGAACCTGTACGTCGGGGGCAACGGCGGCTTCCGGCCCCGGCACGCCGACCTGTTCGCCAAGGACCTGTCCACCGAGGAACTGATCCGCACCATCGACCGGTTCCTGATGTTCTACATCCGCACCGCCGACCGGCTTGAGCGCACCGCCTCCTGGATCGAGCGGATGGAGGGCGGGCTCGACCACGTCAAGGCCGTCGTCCTGGACGACTCGCTGGGCCTGTGCGCCGAACTCGACCGGCTGATGGCGCAGCACGTCTCGAACTACAGCGACGAGTGGCGCGCGGCCATCGACGACCCGGAGACGCTGCGCCGCTTCGTCTCCTTCGTCAACGCGCCGGGCACCCCGGACCCGGAGATCAAGTTCGAGGTCGAGCGCGGCCAGATCAAGCCGCTGCTGACCATCGGGCCGCCGCCGCAGCCCGAGCCGGACCAGGACGCCGAAGACGCGCCGGCCGACCCGGACGCGGCGCGCGGCGCGGCCGAGGGCCTGGTTCCGGCCGAGGTGGGAGCATGACCGTGACCGCGAGCAAGCAGCGGACCTGGACCGCGGTGTGCCGATACGCCGAGCTGATCCCGGGGCGGGGGGTCGCGGCGCTGGTCGACGGCGTCCAGATCGCGGTGTTCCGCACGACGCCCGGCGAGTTATACGCGATCGGCAACCGGGATCCGTACTCGGGCGCCTACGTCATCTCGCGGGGCGTCACAGGCTCGCGTGACGGCGTCGCGACCGTCGCCTCTCCGATGTACAAGCACGTCTTCGATCTGCGGACCGGCGCCTGCCTTGACGACCCGAGCGTCGCCCTGCCGACCTACCCGGTGCGGCGGTACCGCGGCCTGGTCTGGGTGCAGCGCTGACGCTGCCGGCCCCACAAAGTTGTCACAACGACGAAATGGGCGCGTGCGGTCTAGTTGACCGCACGCGCCGTCGTCCGGCGGATCGACGAAACGACCGCTTCCTACCGTCAGTGCCGAGGCGCACTTCACCCGTTGATGCGGCACCTCACCCGCTCCACCTCACCGCACCCCACCCCACCGCACCGACCACTGCCGTAGGAGGCGACGATGAGCGCCGAGACATCGACAGGCACAGGCAGCACCGCTGTGCTCAGCCCGCCCCGCCCCGGGGCCGCAATCACCGACTGGCACCCGGAAGATGTCGCGTTCTGGGAGCGGGAGGGCGCCCGCACCGCGCGGCGCAACCTGATCCTTTCCATCTTCGCCGAGCACCTCGGGTTCTCGGTGTGGAGCCTGTGGTCCGTGTTCGTGCTCTTCCTGGGGCCGGCCTACCACGTGGACGCGGCCGGCAAGTTCTTCCTGACCACCGTGCCGACCGTGATCGGCTCCGTGCTGCGGCTGCCGTACACCTTCGCGGTCGCGAGGTTCGGCGGCCGCAACTGGACCGTGTTCAGCGCCACCCTGCTGCTGCTGCCGTGCATCCTGACCGCCGTCATGCTCAAGCCCGGCATCTCCTACAGCACCCTGATGATCCTGGCCGCGGTCGCCGGGGTCGGCGGCGGCAACTTCGCCTCCTCGATGGCCAACATCAACGCCTTCTACCCGGAACGGCTCAAGGGCGCCGCGCTCGGCCTCAACGCCGGCGGCGGCAACGTCGGTGTCGCGGCCGTGCAGCTGATCGGGCTCGCGGTACTGTCCGGCGCGGGCATCGGGCACCCTCGCGTGGTACTCGCCGTGTACATCCCGCTGGTGGTGATCGCGGCGGTGCTCGCCTCGCTGTTCATGAACAATCTGACTCAGCTGCGCAACGACAAGCGGGCGATGCGGGACGCGACCAAGGATCCGCATACCTGGATCATGTCGCTGCTCTACATCGGCACCTTCGGCAGCTTCATCGGCTTCAGCTTCGCCTTCGGCCAGGTGCTCCAGGTGCAGTTCAAGTGGACGCCGAAGCAGGCGGCCGAAATCGTCTGGCTCGGCCCGCTGCTCGGCTCGCTGATCCGGCCGATCGGCGGCGCGCTGGCGGACCGGATCGGCGGCGCGAAGGTCACGTTCTGGAACTTCGTCGCGATGGGCGCCTCCGCCGCGCTGGTGTTGATCGCCTCGCAGCAGAAGTCGCTCGGGCTGTTCATCACCGGGTTCATCCTGCTGTTCGGGTGCAGCGGGCTGGGCAACGGCTCGGCGTACAAGATGATCCCGGCGATCTTCCGGGCCAAGGCGAACGCGGCGATCGAGGGCGGCGCGGACGCGGCGGCGGCCCAGCGCGAGTCGCGGCGCATGTCCGGGGCGCTGATCGGCATCGCCGGGGCGATCGGGGCGTTCGGCGGGGCGCTGGTGAACTTCGTGTTCCGCGAGTCCTTCCTGACCTACAAGTCCGGCAACGCCGCGTACATCGCCTTCCTGGCCTTCTACGGGCTCTGCTTCGTAGTGACCTGGATCGTGTACCTGCGCCCCGGAACGCGCAAGCTCACCGGCGTCTGAGCACGTACGGCGCGGCGGCGCTGTTCGAACCGGCGAACGGTTCGGACGGCGCCGCTGTCGCGTCGACGCATGGTCAGCTGTAGTGCTTAAGTGCTTAGAGCCGGCCCTCAGTGATCTGCGATTCGCTCAGCGGCGTGGCGACATTGTCGTTCCACAGCTGCGCCGCCGCCTTCTTCGCGTTGTCCGCGGCGACCGCCTGCTGATTGGTGGTCTGGTAGTTCGGGTCCTTCTTCACCGCGCTGGTCTTGCAGTTACCCTGCAAATCCCCGGCGATCTGCGCGTAGGCGGAGTCGTACTGCGCTGACGCGGTCCACGCGGCCTTGAGCTGACCGGCCAGCTCGGCGCCGTTCTGGATGCCGGTGACATCGATCTTTGCGACGCTGTCCGCCTGCGCCTGCCGCTTCTGCGCGGTGTCGGACAGCAGCGTCTGCGCGTCCGCGAGGTTCTTGCAGGAGTTCACCTCGACGACGCCGGTATTGGCGTCTGAACGCAGCTGCCCGGACTGCTGGATCAGCTGGTAGATCTGGTCGGCCTGCTGCTTCGGGCTCGCCTTGCTGGCCACCGCGGTAGGCGAACTCGAACCGGCGTTGGCCTTTCCGGAGCCGCCGCCGGGCGAAGCGACCGCGATCACGATGCCGATCACCGCCACGGCCGCCACCGCGCCGCCGATCATCAGTCCCTTGCGGTTGCGCAGGCCGCCCCCGCCGCCGGCGCCGCCGTACCCGCTGCCGTCGTCATAGCCGCCGGGGCCGCCGTAGCCGGTCCCGTCCTGCGGGTAGCCCGCGCCCTGGCCGTACTGGCCGCCTTGGAACTGTCCGCCCTGATACTGCTCGCCTTGGAACTGCGGGCTCTGATACGGCGCGGCTTGGTACTGCGAGCCCTGATACTGCGCGTTCTCATACTGCTCGGCCTGCGGGAAACCCGGCTGCTGTTGCGGGTACTGCTGGAACGGCGAACCCTGCGACGCGGCCATCTGCTCGGCACCGGAGGCCTCCGCGGCGGACGCGGCGTCAGCCTGCTGCGCACCTTGCTGTGCGGCCTGCAGATATCCGGGCGCGGCGCCACCGATCATCGGCTTCTGCCGATCTATAGCGCGACGGCTGTCCGGCGTGGAATCGCGGAACAAGTGATCGAATTCGTTCGGCAGACCGGCGCCGGTGTCCTGCGCCATCATCGTCGGGTCGGCCTGTCCCGGGGCGTAACCGGGCGGTGGCGCATAGCCCGCCTGCTGCTGCCCCGCCGCGTAGCCCTGCTGCGCGCCGTACTCGGCCGGTCCCGGGTATCCCTGCTGTGAGGCGCCCCAGTCCGGCTCGGTGTCCTGCTGCCAGCCGACCTGTGCCTGCCCGTGCTGCGGCTGCCCGTACTGGGCCGCCATCGGCTGCTCAGGCGCGGCCTGCTGCGGCGCGGCGCCCTGACCGGGCGGCACCTCCTCCGGCCTGCCGTAGGCCGAGGGTTCGTAGTCCTGCTCGGACCATCCGGCGGCGGGCGTTTCCGGCAACTGGGACACGGCGCACAATCCTCACAAAGCAACGGCACTGGCTCGCTGGTCGCGGCGGCGCGTGGGCACCCGTGCGGACCGGAGTCAGCCAATACCGCATCAGCCAACCAAACCGGCCGCTTACGGGCAAGGTCGAGTCGCCCGGCACGCGCCCTTTGGCATGGAATCGAGACCGGGACGCCCCAGAATACGCCCGGCGGAGGCTTGCGCGAACCGCGTTCCGCCAGATGCGACGGCGTGCGGTCACAAATCGCGACCGCACGCACCGCGACCGTCACTGATTGCGCCGCCGCGGGCAATCATCCCGGCTGGCTTTTCCGCCGCCCCTTTGCGGAGCCTGCGCCGCCTTTGCCCGGATTCCCTCAAGCCGCCGCAGCCGCAGTTTGCCGCACCGCGAGCCGCCCAAGCCGCTCCCGGAAGCCGCGTACCGCCACCGATTCCTGGTACGGATCGAGCCGTCGGTCCAAGTCGTGCAAGTACTCGACGCCACGGTGCGACCGCAGCTGCGCCAGCATGTCGATCGCCGCGGTACCCGCCGCGCAGGCCGCCTCGACCTCTCGCTCCTGCGCGTACGCCGTCGCGATGATCACCGTGTCGACGGCGCGGCGGCGCACATGCCGCTCGGCGTGCGCGGCCAGTGCCCGCTCGGCGTGCTCCTTGGCCTGCCGCGGCCGGTCGAGGTCCCGGTAGCAGTGGGCGAACTCGTCGGCCAGGTACGCCGGGGTGAAGTGCGCGATCCACTCCGGGTCCTTCTCCGGCTCGGCCTTCTCCATCTCGGCCGCCGCCTTCTGCAGCGCCGACTCGCAGGAGCGCACGTCTCCGAGCACCGCGTGCCCGCGTGCCTCGGCCGCGTAGAACATGGACCGCGCCGTCGCGGTGGCCTGCTCCCGCGCGCCCTCCTGGGCCGCGCGGGCCAACTGGGTGATCTCGCGCGGGGAGCCGAGCTGCCCGGCCAGGTGGCTCATCCCGGCCGCCAGCACGTAGCCGCCATACGCGCGGTCGCCGGACGCCTGGGAGAGCCGCAGAGCCTGGATGTAGTAGCGCTGGGCCAGTCCGTGCCGCCCGGTGTCCACGGCCATGTATCCGGCCAGCTCGGTCAGCTGCGCGGCGGCGGCGAACAGGGCCCGGCCGGTGCGCTCCGGGTAGGCGCCGTTCAGCATCTCGCCGACCACCTCGTCGAGGTAGTGCACGACGATCGAGCGCACATATCCGGACCCGAACTGGTGGTCCAGCTCGCGGAACGCCTTCGTCGCGGCCCGTACCGCGTACACGTCGCCGGGTCCGACCCGCGGCCCGCGGCCGGCCAGCGTCAGGGGCCTGGCGACCTCGAGGTCCGGCGGGGTGATCAGCCAGTCGCGGCTGGGCGCGATCAGCGCGGCCACGGCGAATGAGGACCCGAGCAGGAACTCACGGTGGCTCACATCGGCCCGCCACAGCTCGGTGGCCTCCTCGATGGCGGCCTGAACCGTGGGCGCGAAGTGCAGTCCGACGCTGGACGAGCCGTTGCGGCCGTCCGCCATGCCGATCTCCTCGACGGTGACCGGCCGGCCGAGCTTGCGGCCGAGCGCCTCGGCGATCAGCGTCGGGGCCATTCCGCGCGGCTGCTGGCCTCGGAGCCAGCGCGCCACTGACGTCTTGTCATATCGCAGGTCCAAGCCGTGCTCAGCGCCTACCATGTTGACCCGGCGGGCCAGCCCGGCATTAGAGCAGGCGGCCTCGTGAATCAACGCGGCGAGCCGCTGATTCGGTTGCCGCGCGGCGGCGGTGCGAACAGCCATCGGGGTCTCCCCTTCCCTCGACCACACCGGCAATGTCTTATCGCAGCCAACTGCGCATATGTCGCGAAGAGTAGCGTCGATTCAAGGCCAGCGGTAGCCCTGGGTAACGGGGCAGTCCTGATTCGCTACGTCGCGCCGCGCGAAAGTTGCACCTGGTGTCGACAAGTCCAGTGATTACGACCGTAACCGTGACAGCTTGTCAGGAGTTGGACGGCGGTGTGCAGCCGATCATCGGGACGGCCGCCGAGACGATTGTGAGCCGAGGATGACGACCGCGCGCACCGCCACTCCCAGGACCGCCGCCACGGTGCCGCCGCAACCGGGCCCAGCGCGCAGCGGGGACGCGCTGAGCCTGTTGGCGGCGGCCCTCGAGTACATCGAGGACCGGCATTGGGAGATCGCGCTTGGGACGTCGGTGCACCGAGCGGAAGGCGGCTGGTTCTGCTCCTGCGGTATCCCGCAGTGCCCGGCCCCCGGAGTTCATCCGGCGCAGCGCGACTGGCAGAAGCGGATCAGCGGACAGCCGAGCAAGGCGCACGAGTGGTGGGCCGCCAGCCCGGAGGCGGCGGTGCTGCTGCCCACCGGCCGCACCTTCGACGTGCTCGAGGTCTCCGAGGCCGCGGGCTGCCTCGGCCTTGCCCGGCTGGAGCGGGCGGGGGCCAATGTGGGCCCGGTCGCGGCGACGCCGAACCGGCGGATGTACTTCTTCGTGCTGCCGAATGCGCGCACGAAGATGATCAAGCTGCTGGCCACGCTCGGCTGGGGCCGCAGTCCACTGGACCTGGTCTGCCGCGGCGCCGGGGATTACATCGTCGCGCCGCCCTCGCGGATGGGCGGGCTCGGCCACGCGCAGTGGGTGCGTCGTCCGTCCGAGACGAACCGGTGGCTGCCCGATGTGGAAGAGGTGCTGGCGCCGCTCGCGTACGCCTGCGGCCTGCACCGCTAGCGGCACCGCTGCCGGCGCCTCGTCCAACAATCAGACTTCTGGTTACCGGATCATCGGATTCTCACTGCGTCGGATTGTCACTGCGTCGGATTCTCACTGCGGAGACTGCCGGCTACGCGACAGCGCACCCCTGACGCGCGCTTGGCTCAGCGTCCTTCCACGAACACGTGCGCGGCGAGCTCCAACTCGACCTCCGTCGCCTCACCGGCCGATGAGATCAGCACTCCGCCGGCCGCCGGAGTGACCTCGACCGCCACGCCCGGCCGCAGCCCGACTCGCCGCAGCCGGTGCATGACCTCGTTGTCGGTCTGCACCGGCTCGCCGATCCGGCGGACCACCACCACCGCGCGCTCGCCGTCGCTCAGCTTCTCGATCACTTCGCGCAGCGAGACCAGCCCGCCGGCCCGGAACTCCGGGGCGCTGAGCGAGGCGTCCAGCTCCTCCAGCCCAGGGATCGGATTTCCGTACGGCGAGACCGTCGGATTATCGAGCAATGCGAGCACCCGCCGCTCCACGGTCTCGCTCATGACGTGCTCCCAGCGGCACGCCTCTTCGTGCACTTCGTCCCACTCCAGGCCGATCACGTCGACCAGCAGCCGCTCGGCGAGCCGGTGCTTGCGCATCACCCGGGTCGCGTGCGCGCGCCCGGCCTCGGACAGCTGGAGATGCCGGTCGCCCTCCACGGTCAGCAGCCCATCGCGCGCCATGCGGGCCACGGTCTGGCTCACCGTGGGACCGCTCTGCCCGAGCCGCTCGGCGATCCGGGCGCGCAGCGGCACGATGCCTTCCTCTTCCAGTTCGAAGATGGTCCGCAGATACATCTCCGTGGTGTCGATCAGGTCGCTCACGCTCGTTGGCTCCGGCCCTTGAGAATGATGGGTGTGCGGTCAATTGTGACTCACCTGGCGGACAATCCAACCGGTCGTTCCAGCCGGTGACCCGAGCCGCGTCTCAAGGGCTGAGCCGCTCCAGCCTCCACTTGCCGCCTTCGCGCACGTATCGCAGTCGATCGTGCAGCCGGCTCGCCCTACCCTGCCAGAACTCGACGGTCTGCGGGACGAGCACCAGCCCGCCCCAGTGCGGCGGCCGCGGCACGGCACCGGGGAACTCGCGGTCGAACCGCTCGTAGCGCGCGTCGAGCCAGTCCCGGTCCGGGATCGCCTGCGACTGCTCACTGGCCCAGGCACCGAGCTGCGCGCCCCGCGGCCTGGTCGCGAAGTACGCGTCGCTCTCGGCCTCCGGCGCTCGCTCGACCTCACCTGTGGCGATCACCTGCCGCGCCAGCGGATACCAGGGGAACAGCAGGCTCGCCGCGGGGTTGGCCGCGATGTCCCGGCCCTTACGCGACTGATAGTTCGTATAAACGGTGAAGCCCTTCGGCCCGTATCGCTTCAACAGCACCGTGCGAGCGGACGGCCGGCCCTGCGCATCAGCGGTGGAAAGCACCGTCGCGTTCGGCTCGAACCACGCCGTGTCCGATTTTGGGACGGCATTGTCGAGCTCAGCGAACCACCGGGCGAATTGCTCGATCGGGTCGGCTGTGAAGTCGGTCACCTCGATGCCGCGGTCGGAGTACTCGCGGCGCAGATTGGCTAGGTCCACAGTGTCCATTGTCCCCGGTCATCGCGCGGATCAGGGCGCGGCGGCTACGGCGGTAAGGGTCAGCCGCCGGGGGCGGTACGCAACGGCGTGCAATGGTCTATACCTTGGGCCGGAAAGCAGGGCTTGCGCCGATTTCCGTTCCGAAGTTGTAGCGGTCCAATATAGGTAGGCGGCCCCGCTTGGCGGGAACCTCCAAGGGAGGACCACCCGTTCAACGCATAAAAGTCACAGAGTGCAAGGGAGCGCTCACCGCCGACCCCTTGTACGGCCCGCGATGCCGACCGGCGACGCGGACTACCCCACGAAGGACGTTTGCCACAGCAAGGGAGCAACAGGATGCCCGACTTCGTACCCGGTCTTGAGGGCGTCGTCGCCTTCGAGACGGAGATCGCCGAACCCGACAAGGACGGCGGCGCCCTCCGGTACCGCGGCGTCGACATCGAGGACCTGGTCGGGCACGTGACCTTCGGCAACGTCTGGGGTCTGCTGGTGGACGGGAAGTTCAACCCCGGCCTGCCGCCGGCCGAGCCGTTCCCGATCCCGATCCACTCCGGTGACATCCGGGTGGACGTGCAGTCCGCGCTCGCGATGCTCGCCCCGGTCTGGGGCCTCAAGCCGCTGCAC
>DASUAR010000177.1:0-8365 GCA_035763685.1 Actinocrinis sp.
AGATGGTTCACTGCGCGACGAGCCTGGGCGTGCGGCCGGAGCGTCCTCATACCGGTTGTCTGTGGGCGTTTCGGCCGTGCGTCCAGGCGAAGTCGATCACCGGATTCGCCCCTTGAGACATTCCCCAACACCGCCTAGGCCTCGACGACGAACGCGACGGCTTTGCCGCCCTCGGGCCGCAGCCGGATGCGCCAATCGGCGGTCAGCGCCTCGACCAGCGAGAGCCCGCGGTGGTGCTCGTCGTCCTCACCGGCTTGGCAGACCACTGGCAGGTCACAGGCCCCGTCGCTGACCTCGCACTCGATCCGCCCCGCCGCGATGGCGACCTCGACGGTGACCGGCCCCGCGCCGTGCAGCACCGCGTTGGTCACCAGCTCGCTGAAGGCGACGGCCGCGCAGTAGCTGGCCTCCTCCCCCAGGCCGCGGTCGGCGATCCAGGCCTCCAGCCAGATGCGGGCCATCCGGGCGTGCACCGGCTGGGCGGGAAACTGCCAGCGCGCGGTGGCGCGCGGCGGGTACTCGGCCGAGCTGCGCGGTTCGGGCAGGGCGCTGGTCTCCGGCGCCTCCGACCCGGGACTCCAGCCCGGCAGCGCCGGGGTCCACGCGGAATGGTCCGTTTCCGCCGCCGCTGCCGATCTCATCGGGCTGCCACCTTAGGTCCCGCTCGTCGTGTCCTGATCCTGATGCTTCGCGTACTGTTCCGGCGCGCGTTGCGCGGCCTGCACGGAATGCTACGAAGCGTTCACGCGGTTGCCGATGCAAATTGCACTACTGCAACTCTTTCAGGTGAATACGCGGTAGTCCGCTCACTCTGCGCCTCCTGAGGCGTCAGGATCGGCGCCGTGTTGACGCAGTCTCGAACGGCGTGGTGCCGAAGGGTGCGGGCGTGATGCCCGGCCGCTACCCGACCGTGCGTCGCAGGCGCCTGGCCGGCGAACTCAAACGGCTGCGGATCGCGGCGGGGCTCACCGGCGAGCAGGTGGCCGAGCGGCTCGCGCCGCTGGGCCGGTGGTCGGCCTCGAAGGTCTCCCGGATCGAGACCGGGCAGGTCGCGGTGCACCATGGCGACGTCGCCGACCTGCTGGACCTCTACGGCCTCGACGCCGGACCGGCCCGCGACGAGCTGATCGAGATCGCCCGGGAGAGCGGCAAGCGCGGCTGGTGGCAGTCGTACCGCGACGTGCTGCCCGGTCACATCACGCCGATCCTCGACTTCGAGGCGGAGACCTCGGCGATGCGGTTCATGCACAACCAGCTGGTTCCGGGGCTGCTGCAGACCCCGGACTACGCCAGGGCGCTGATCCGCAGCTGCCGGCCGGAGGCGTCGGCCGAAGAGGTGGACCGGCTGGTGGAGTTGCGGCTGGACCGGCAGAAGCTGCTGGAGCGCGCGGACCCGCCGCAGCTGTGGGTGATCCTCGACGAGGCGGCGATACGCCGTCCGGTGGGCGGCGTGCAGGCAATGCGCAGCCAACTGAACCGCTTGCTCGAGCGCGCCGTGGACCCGGGCACGGTCGTGCAGGTGATCCCGTTCACGGCCGGGGAGCACACCGGGCTCGACATGCCGTTCACGATCCTGTCCTTCCCGGGAGACGACGACCCCGATGTCGTCTACCTGGAGCAGCACACCACCGCATGCTACGTGGAGGACGAAGGTGACGTAAAGCTATATAACGTATATTTCGATCATCTGCGGGCCTCAGCGCTCGGCCCGCGTGAGTCACGCACCCTGATCAACCTTGTAACCAAGGAGTTGACATGAACGACGAAACCCGTACCAGCACCGAAGCCGCCGGCACCGCCAACCATGCGCACGCCCCGAATTCCGGCAAGTACGCCATCGACTTGTCCGGCGCACAGTGGCGGATCAGCAGCCACAGCAGCGGCAGCGGCAGCTGCGTGGAACTGGCCGCGCTCGAGGCCGGGCACGTCGCGGTCCGCGACTCGACCGACCGCTCCCGGCCCGCGCTGGTCTTCGACGCGGCCGAGTGGCAGGCCTTCGTGGCCGGGATGGCCGACGGTCAGTTCGGCGACCTCGGATAGCGGCTGACGGCTCGTCACACGCGGCCGGTCATGCCGGCCGGGAACGAGCCGAATAGGGAAACGCGAGCGGAAGAGAGCGAGCGGACATAGCACCGTGCCGGCGCGCCTCCAGGGGTCGGGTAGCGCGCCGGGGCTTGTTGATCGCCGACCCCACGTGCCCTCGCGCCGCGCCGCCGGAGCATGCGAAGCTGTCGCCATGACGACGGCATTGATCACCGGCGGCACGGCTGGCATCGGCAAGGCCTTCGCCGCCGAGTTCGCGGGCTTGGGGCACCATCTGGTGCTGGTGGCCCGCGACTCGGCGCGCTTGGACGCCGTCGCCGAGGAGCTGCGCGGGCGCGGGGCCGGGCAAGTCGAGACGCTTTCCGCGGACCTGTCCACGACCGAGGGCTGCGCGAAGGTCGAGGCGCGGCTGCGGGGTGAGGGGACTTCGGACGACGCGCCGCCCATCGACATCCTCGTCAACAATGCCGGCTTCGGGATGGGGCACGGTTTCCTGAAGAGCAGCGTGGAGGAAGAAGAGACGCTGCTGGACGTGCATATCCGCGCGACAATGCGCCTCACGCACGCGGCTTTGCCCGGGATGATCGAGCGCGGCCGTGGCGCGGTAATCAACGTGGCTTCGGTCGCTGCGTTCGCGCCGCGCGGTACGTATAGCGCGGCAAAGGCATGGATCGTCACCTTCAGCGAGAGCGTCGCCGCGGAGGTGCGCGGCAGCGGGGTTCGCTGCATGGCACTGTGCCCCGGCTTCACGCACACGGAGTTTCATCAGCGTGCGGAGATTGACACCGGCGACATCCCCGGCTGGATGTGGCTGAAAGCGGACGACGTGGTGAAGGCGGCGCTGCGTGATCTGCGGCGTGGTGTGCCTGTGAGCATTCCGGGCGCGCAGTACAAGGCGCTTACCGCGGCGTCGCGTTACGTACCGCGCGCCATCACGACCCGCGTCAGCCGCGGCATGTCGAAGCGGTGGTAGCGATGGACAGCCGGACGTTGAAGATCGAGACCGCAAGCCGCCTCGTCACCGACGTGACGCGGCACGTCGCAGAGGCCTGTCGCGGCCGCGGCGACGGCCTGGTGAACCTGTTCGTGCCGCACGCGACCTGCGGGCTCGCGCTGATCGAGACCGGTTCGGGCACCGAGGACGACCTGGCCGGCATCCTCGACGACGTCCTGCCGCCGGTCGATCGATACCGGCACCGCCACGGCTCGACCGGTCACGGCCGCGATCACGTGCTGCCCGCGTTCATCAGCCCTTCGCTGTCGATTCCGGTGCTCGGCGGGGAGCCTCAACTCGGCACGTGGCAGAGCGTCGTGATCGTGGATTCGAACACGGACAACCGGACGCGCACGCTGCGCATCTCTTTCCTCGCCGGGTAGGTTTGGCGGCGTCGTACCAAAGCCGCGGGGCTCACTGACGGCGCGACCGGTTCGATCGGCTGACCGTACTCCACGATCACCTGGTCGCCGGAATCATGCGGCCGGCTCGCGTAGGTATTGCGGCGGAACGGTGGCCGTGAGCCACACACCGTTGCCCGTGACGCGGAAGGTGTACCCGTGCGCGGCCATCGCTGCCGCGTCGACGCTAAGAACGATCGGCCTGCCGTGCCGCGCGCCGACCGCACGCGCCGTCGCGAGATCCGCCGAAAGGTGAACGTCGTGCCGGGACATCGGCAGCAGGCCGCTTAGCCGGATCTCCGCCAGAAATCGGTCGGCGGTGCCGTGGTAGAGCAGGTCAGGCGGCGCGGCGTCGGCGTAACCGAGTTGGACGTCGATGGAGTGCCCCTGCCGGGCCCGGATGCGCGTGCCGGTTTCGTCGAATTCGAACCGGCGCTTGTTGTTCTGGTCGACCACGGTTTGCAGGGCCGCGCGGTCGAAGCGCACCCCGCGCCTGGCCGAAGCGGCGATGAGGTCGTCCACCGCCGCCCAGCCGGCCGAGTCGACGGCGAGACCGATGCCCGCCGGGTCGTGACGCAGGCGAAGTGAGATCCACTTGGAGAGCCGTACGAGTTGCTTGTCGCTCATATTCATTTCGGCCCATTAATACGCCGCGCCACGGCCCGGCCGCCACCGGTTAAGCAGGAGCGCTCAGGACTCGGGCACCTCGTACTCGGCGATCAGCTGCGCGCGGGCGATCGTGTGGAAGAACAGGTTGAAGCCGACCGCGGCGGGAGAGGTGTCGGCGTCGACCTCGAGCGGCTCGTCCAGCGCGTGCACGGTGAAGATGTAGCGGTGACGCTTCGGCGCGGCCAGTGGCGCGGGGCCGCCGTATCCGCGGGTACCGTAGTCGTTGCGGACGTGGAAGCCCCCGGGCAGTTTGTCGTCGCCGGAACCGGCGTCCTGCGGCAGCTCGGAGACGTCGGCGGGCAGGTTGACCACGACCCAGTGCCAGAAGCCGCTGCCGGTCGGGGCGTCCGGGTCCAGCACGGTGACGACGTAGCCCTCGGTGTTGTCCGGCGCGCCGTGCCAGCGCAGGTGCGGCGAGCTGTTTCCACCGGTCAGCCCGAATCCGTTGAACACGTGGGCCTCGGCGATGGTGCCGCCCTCGGCGATGTCGTCGCTGGTCAGGTGGAAGGCTGGCTGCTGCGGAAGGAAGTCGTACGGGTTGGGCGCGCGCTCGACCATCGGGTCGGTCCTCTCTCGGCTGCTGACTTGGGGACGCGGACGTCCGCCGGGCGCCCGCGCCTTCGAGGGAACCCTAGTGCCCCGCGCGGCCGCGAAGAAAAAACTTGAGAGTTGAAATATTTGCGCTTAGGCTGCGGTTGCAGCAGCGTGGAAGCAGAACCGCCTGGGTTAAGGAGCCGCGAGCATGTCGCCACTCACCTCGGTCGCCGAGCATCGTCCCTGCTTCGGGCCGTCGCCCGCGTCGTGCGAGTCCACGACCACTGAGGCGGTTCCGGCTGCCGCGGTACGTACCAGCGTGCGCGTGCCGCTGCGGTTCCCGGATGGCTGGGAGACCGTGGCCGACGTCTTCACTTTCACCGGTTTGGCGGACGGCAAGGAGCACCTGGCGCTCGGGCTCGGCGATTACGCGACGACCGCGACGCCGCTGGTCCGGCCGCATTCCGAGTGCCTGACCGGTGACGTTTTCGGCTCCCAGCGCTGCGACTGCGGTCCGCAGCTGCGTGAGGCCGCCGAGCGCATCGCCGAGGCTGGCGGTTACCTGCTGTACCTGCGTCAAGAGGGCCGAGGCATCGGCCTGTACGCGAAGCTGGACGCGTATGCGCTCCAGGACCAGGGGCTCGACACCTACGCGGCGAACCGCGCCCTAGGTCACGGCGACGACGAGCGCGACTACACGGCCGCTGCGCAAATGCTGCACACGCTCGGCGCGGACCGCATCCGATTGCTGAGCAACAACCCTGACAAGGCGCTCCAGCTCGACGCCATGGGTATTGACATCGTTGAGCAGTTGCCGACCGGCGTGCATGTGTCCGCCTCCAACCTGCGCTACCTCCAGGCGAAGGTCTCGCACACGCACCACTCCCTCGACCTGCCCGCGTGATCGAACGACGAGGTCGAGGAGAGCACGAAAGGAGACGCGACGCGATGAGTGAGACGAGCACGAACGAGGCGAGCCCCACGGAGGGCGTGACGACCGAGGCGACGACGGGCCGGCAGGCCGACCGCATGCCGGCGATCTACCTCAGCCACGGCGCCCCGCCGCTCGCGGACGACCCGATCTGGCCGGGGCAGCTGGCCGACTGGTCGAAGCACCTGCCGCGGCCGAAGTCGGTGCTGATGGTCTCGGCGCACTGGGAGGACGCGCCGCTCGCCCTCGGGGCGACGACGACGATCCCGCTGGTGTACGACTTCTGGGGCTTCCCGCAGCACTACTACGAGGTCACGTACGCGGCCCCCGGCGCGCCGCAGCTGGCCGACAGCGTGCGCAAGCTGCTGCGCGGCGCGGGCACCCCGGTGCAGGACGTGCCGGATCGCGGCCTGGACCACGGTGCCTACGTGCCGTTGGTCGAGATGTATCCGGACGCTGACATCCCGGTCCTGCAGATCTCCATGCCGACGCTCGATCCGCGGCGGCTGCTGGAGATCGGGCGCAAGCTGGCGCCGCTGCGCGACGAGGGCGTGCTGATCGTGGGCAGCGGCTTCTTCACCCACAACCTGCGGGCGTTGAGCCAGGGCGGCGCGGTCTCCTCGGTCATGGCCGAGTTCGACGACTGGGGCAAGCGCGCGCTCGCGGCGCAGGACATCGACGCGCTGCTCGACTTCGAGAACAAGGCCCCGGCCGGCCGCTTCGCCCACCCGCGCACCGAGCACTTCGCGCCGCTGTTCGTGACGCTCGGCGCGTCCGCGGACGAACTGTCCACCCAGCGCAGCGTCATCGACGGGTTCTGGATGGGCTTGGCCAAGCGTTCGGTGCAGGTCGGCTGAGCCAGCCGAAGCGAGACGAGGCGAAGCAGGCCGAGGCGGAAGCCGAAGCCGAAGCCGATCGGGCTACGTCAGTTCACTGCAACCGGTTCGGCGCCGGTAGCGGCGAGAAGCTGATCGTAGGTGGTCGGGAAGACGGTGTGCGGATGCCCGGCCGCGGCCCAGATCTGCTCGTACCCGGCCAGTGTCCCGTCGATCAGGGTCCTGATCGGCGCGGGATGGCCGACCGGTGCGACGCCGCCGATGACCTGTCCGGTGTGCTGGCGGACGAATTCGGCGCTCGCCCGGGACAGCTTGGGCAAGCCGAGGTGCGCGGCGAGCTTGCCGGTGTCCACACGATGCGCGCCGCTGGTGAGCACGAGCAGCGGCGTACCGGCGGCGTCGAAGATCAGGCTGTTGGCGATGGCGGCCACCGGGCAGCCGATCTGCTCGGCGGCGGCTACCGCCGTCGGCGCGGTTTCGGGCAGCACGCGCACCCGCGGTTCGATTCCGGCCGTGCGCAGCGCCGCCTCGACGGCGCGTACATTCGGATGGTTGGCGATCTCGTCCATGGCGCGATCCTAACCACGCGGTGGCGGGCGATCAGCGGCTTTTCGGCGACCCACCGGCTCAAAAGCGCCCTCAGCGCGCGGGCCACGCACTGATCATGTGTTAAATCAGAGACCGAGTTCCTGCGCGGCAGCCGGGTCGCTGTCCCGGAGGAACTGCACGCAGCGCTGCGCCTCGTCCTGCTCGCCGATCTCCTCCGCGGCCCGCGCCAGGGCGCCGAGAGCACGCAGGAAGCCGCGGTTCGGGGCGTGCTCCCACGGAATCGGGCCGTGCCCCTTCCAGCCGTTGCGCCGCAGCGCGTCCAGCCCGCGGTGGTAGCCGGTACGCGCGAAGGCGTAGGCCTGGACCGGCTCGGCCTCATGCAGCGCGCGCTCGGCGAGAACGGCCCAAGCCAGCGAGGAGGACGGGTGGTCGGCGGCGACCTTCACCGGGTCCGCTCCGCCTGCCAACTGCCCGGCCGGTGCCGGGTCTTCGGGCAGCAGGGTCGGCGGCGGGCCGCCGAGCAGGTTCTCGTGAGCCGTCATGACGGCATGTTTATCACGTTTCGGTCGCGATGCGTTCGCTCTGCGCGAGCAGGACGCCACAGAACTGCGAGCCGGAGTGACGATGAGAGCATGAACCGATTCGCCGGTCTGGGCTGGTTTGTCGCGATGGGTCTCCTGGCCCTGTTGCTCGCGCCCATCGTGGTGCTGGCCGGAGATCCGGTGCTTCAGCGGCACCGGCACGGAGGCGACATCTTGCGCGGGCGAGGCGGCTGGCTCGCGGCGCAGAATTACCGGCGCAACCTGGCGATCTTCCAGTTCAGCATGCATCCGCTCGTCATCGCGCTGACCGCGCCCGCGCGCTGGGCCCGGCCCCGGCTCTCGGAGCTGCGCCGGCGCGCGCGGTGGGCCCTGCGCAGCCGCGCCGCACGGCGGCGTGGCTGGGACGGCCTCAACGAGCGCCTGTTCCCCGACGACCCGGGCCTGAGCGGAGTGCGCGAACCGCGCCGTCCGCGCCCGATGCCGCCTACGGACGCCGTGGCACTGCGCCAGCCGACCGACCACGCGGCACGCGACTGACGGAAACCGCGTCAGCACGCTGCGCATCAGAATTCGATCACGGTGACAGAATTCGATCACGGCGACCGGTAATCCCTGATCCCAGCGGGAAATCGCACGTTTCGGTAGTTCTTTCGCGGGCATCCGCTGGCATGGCCGGATACGCAACGACCCGCAGCTCCGCAGGGCGCATTGTGGAGCTCGCCGCCATCGTCATCGCGGCGATCATCGTGCTGCACATCATCTTCGTCCTCGTCGGCGCGAACGGTGGCAACAGCATCGTGAGCACGGACGCGGACTGGGCGAGCACGCTGGCCGCATGGTTCAGGGATCTGTTCACCCCGTCGAAC
>DASUAR010000178.1:0-92093 GCA_035763685.1 Actinocrinis sp.
TCTCGGGCACCGCCCCACGCGACCAGCGCTCCAGTTCGTCGCGCTCGGCATCGGACAGAACGATCTCTGCGGGGCGCGGTCCTGGCGGCATACCAATAAGATACCAACTTAGAGCGCAAATCTCAGGCGCGGGATACTAGCTACGAGTGGCCGAACTTCGCGGCTGTGGGCCTTCAACTTTGCGCGGCCTACTCCAGCCATGCGCGCAGCGCCCACCACCAGCGCACGGAGTGCTCCAGCGTGTCGCCGGGCTCGGGCGGCTCGTCGAAGTCGGTGAGCGCGCCGAAGCGGCGCAGCCGGTGCTTGACCGTGTTCGGGTGCACGTGCAGCGCCGCCGCCGTGCTCTCGACGCGCCGGCCGTGCTCCAGATAGGCGAGCGCGGTCTCGGCCAGGAGCCGATGGAACTGCTCGGCCGGATCGAGCCGGGAGAGGCGCTGCTCGGCGAGGAACCGCCCGATGCGCGGCTGCGCGTGCACGGCGGCGGGGACCGCCATGTCGGTCACCGACCGCAGCCCTCGAAGCCCTCTCGCGCGCGCCGCGGCCATCGCTGCCGCGGCCGCGCGGTACGCATCAGTGAGCTGCGTTATTCGCACGGCCGGTGTCGCGACGACGAGCAGGTCCCCGACCCGCTCAGGGGCCGGAAGCCGCGGCGTCGCCGAACAAAGCTGGCCATCGACGAACCCTGACACTCCCCCGCCGGAGACCAGCACCGCCTCGGTGGGCGCGGCGCGGTGCGGATCGGTGACGTCCGCGATCAGGCAGTGGTAACGCAGGCCGGGTTCCAGCAGCGCCTCGGGTGGCGCGGCGGTCGGTTCGCCGAGCAGCAGTTCGCGCAGCGCCCGCGCGCGTGCCGAGTAGCCGCTGCGGCCTAGTTCCTCCTCCCGCGCCCGGTACGCGTCGATGAGGCGGTTGCGCAGTTCATGGCTGTACGCGTCGAGTTCGCCGAGTGCGTCGAACAGTTCCTCGGTCGCCTGCGCGGCGCGCGCCTCGTCGATAAGCCGGGAAAGCGCGTAGACGCGGCCGGCCTGGAAGCCGTCGAGCAGCGCGGCGAGCGGCACGCCCTGGATCGCGCGATCGAAGGCGAGGCGGTCGGCGACTGCGGCGCTCGGCCCGAGTTCCGCTTCGCCGGCTGCGGCTGCGGCTGCGGCCGCGGTCCCGATCCCGTTACCGCCGCCCGATACCGGGCCGTCCGCCGCGGCGGCGCTGTGCGCGGCCGGGCTGTGCGCGAAGGCGCTGGCGACCACGTCGAGCAACGCGGCCACGTGCCGGCGCACCTGATGCTCCGGCAGCCGGCCGACCAGCGGCGACTGGCGGCGCACCGCGGCGACCGCGCCGTCCAGCGTGGCCGGATCGGCGCGCATCTTCTCGATAAGGGTCCGCACGACCGGCCTGCCCACCGACTCGCCCACGCGCCGTGCCTCCTCCACCGATGCGGCGACCGCGCGCGTGCGCGGCGCTTCGAGCGTTAGGAGAAGAACTCTGGCACAACGGGGCGAACTTGGCCTCACTTGGGGGCGAACGAACGCCGCGCTCCGTCCGGGTCGGCGGACGAAGCGCGGCGTTCCCGGACCGGGCCGGGGTTGCGGTCAGCCGGCCGAGCTGGCGAGCCCCGCGATGGCCGTGTCGGTGACCTTGGCGAGCCGGCCGCGCTGCGGGAAGTTGCCGACCGGGATGCGGGCGACCTCCTGGCCGGTGGCGTAGCTGACCACGGAGACCGCGTTGCCCGCGCTCAGCGGAACGAAGCAGTAGTCGCCGTCCACGCTGGTCGCGGCCCAGTAGGGGATGCTGCCGGTCGGGTAGTTCACCGTGGCCTGCGTGGTCAGCGTCGAGGCGTCCACGATCTTCGCGTAGTCGTCGATGGTGCCGACGTCACACAGCTTGGTTCCATCGCCGGACAGGGCGATGCCGTGGTGCGCGGAGTTCTGCGGGTAGCTGTCAGGGCTCTCCGACGCCGCGTTCGCGCTGAACGGCTGGTTGACCGTGGTCAGCGTGGTGCTGGTGTTCAGGTCGTACTTGATGAATCCGTTGAGGTAGGACAGGTCGGCGTACATCGTGGTGCCGTCGGCCGCGATCACGAAGGGGCGCAGCCCGTACGGGAAGGTCCAGGTCTTGACGACCTTCAGGGTGCTGGCGTCGACCTTCTCCAGCTGCAGCGCGCCCTTGAGCCCGTTGAGCGCCTTGGGCAGCAGCGTGACGCCGATGCTCTCGTTGTAGATGTACTTGCCGTCCGCGGTGTAGTTGTTCTGGTGCGGGTAGCTTCCGGTCGGGAAGGTGCCGACCAGCGCGCCGGTGGCCGCGTTGTAGACCTCCGCCTCCGTGGACGTGGTCGCGGAGACGACGACGCGAGTCCCGTCCGGCGAGAGGGCCATGTGGTCCGCGTGGATGCCGTCGACCGCGGAGCGCCACAGCATCTGATGCGTCGCCAGGTTGAAGGCGGCCACGTCGTCGAGGTTGGCGCGCGAGACGTACAACGTCGTGCCGTCCGGCGAGATGGTCATGTCGTCGACGTAACGCGTGCCTCCGACGGCCGGGTCGACGGTCGCCTCGTCGGCGTTCGCCAACTGGTAGTTGATCCACTGGATCGGGTTCATCGTGTTCAGCCGCTGCTGCAGGTCGGGCACGATGTTGAAGGAGCCGAGGCTCTGGAAGGTGCGCCCGTCGATGAAGCTTACGGTGCCGGACACGGCGTTGCCGATCAGCAGCACGTCGCGCAGGGAGCCCGAGGAGTCGGGAAGGGCGGCCGAGTGCGCGGGCAGCGCGCCGCCGAGGCTCAGCAGCGAGCCGGCCGCGAGGGCGCACCACACCGGGCGGCGCGCCCGTCTGGTAGCGGAGGTGGGCATCATCGTCCCCTGATTGTTACTGGCGGGTAAGAGTCGTTGAGCGCAGTTTGTTCCTCAGCTCGGGCGCAGCCAAGTCGCCGAACGCCAACGTTGCCGCGGCTCGTTGTCCGCCGCGGACAGCGTGCGCCGCGCGGCGGTGCCCTGGGGTCGCGCAGTGGGTAGACCATCGACGGGCACGTATTGGGAGGACACCGCTTGGGAGGACACCGCCAGGCCGATCCCCATCCCGGCGGGCTTGACAGACAAAAGCTAATTGCAATAGCTTTCAGGCTATCGAGCACAGCTTAAGGAGGCCGGGATGACCGCGCAGCGCTTGACCACCCGATTCCTGGAGATCGACGGCGGCCGGATCGCCTATGACGACACCGCGGACCCGGCCGCAGCGGAGCCGACTGACGCCGATCGGAGCGCGGCGGACCTCGGCGCCGGCCCGGCAGCCGCGGATCAGCCGGCTGCGCGTCGTCCGGTCGTCATCTGCACGCCCGGCCTCGGCGACCACCGCGCCTCCTTCCGTCATCTGCGGCCTTTGCTGGAAGAGGCGGGTTACCGGGTGGTGACGATGGACCTGCGCGGCCAAGGCGAGTCCACCGTCGGATGGAGCGATTACTCGACGCCGGCGATCGCCTCCGACATCGTCGCGCTGGCACGGCACCTGAACGCCGGCCCGGTCGTGCTGCTCAGCAACTCCTACACCGGCGGGCCGTCCTTCCTGGCCGCGGCCGAGGCGCCGGAGCTGTTCGCGGCGCTCGTGCTGACCTCCCCCTTCGCCCGGCTCCAGCCGCCGCTGTCCGCTCCGGTTCGGGTCGCGATGATTGCGATGGGCCGGGTCCCCACGGCCTGGATCGGCTACTGGTCCACGCTGTTCAAGACCCGCAAGCCGGCCGACTTCGCCGAGGCGCGCAAGGCGCTGGCGGCGAACCTGCGCGAGCCGGGCCGGATGGCGGCGCTGCGCGGAATGCTGGCCTCAGACCAGGCACCGGGCGAGTCCGCCGCGCCGCGGGTCGGCTGCCCTGTGCTGGTGGTGATGGGCGGCAGCGACCCCGACTTCAAGGACCCGGCGGCCGAGGGCGCGCTCGTGGCGGGACTGGTCCGCAACGGCCGGGTGCACATGGTCGAAGGCGCGGGCCACTACCCGCACACCGAATTCCCGCGCGAGACGGCGGACGCCGTGATCCCGTTCATGAAGGACGCGCTTGCCGCGGCGGCGTAGGCACGCTCCGCCTGCGGGCGCGCAAGTGAAGCCACTGGCGGTGCGTTTCGCGCCGCCAGTGTTCGTACACGTCGAAGCCGGCCGCCTCGAGTTGAGCGCTCAGATCGGCGAAACTGTGCAGCACGTAGTAGCGCCGTAGTTCGCCCTGCTCCGGGACGTCGTAAGGCACGGTTTCCCAGCGTTCGCCCACTCCTTCGGCGACCCCGAGCGCGAGCTCGCCTCCGGGGCGCAGCACCCTGGCGAACTCGGCGAGCGCGGTCGGGACCATGGGCCGGGCTATGTGCAGCAAGGCTGCT
Organism: Actinocrinis sp.; assembly: GCA_035763685.1. Lineage (GTDB taxonomy): Bacteria > Actinomycetota > Actinomycetes > Streptomycetales > Catenulisporaceae > Actinocrinis. The sequence goes on from DASUAR010000178.1 coordinate 4,347, forward strand.
GAGCACCACAGTCCGTCGAGCGCGCCTGCCGCGATCGGCAGCGCCAGCATGTCGGCGCGCACGAGCCCCGGCGTTCCGAGCGCGGACAGCATCTCGGCCGACAGATCGAACCCCGTCGCCCGCAGCCCGCGCTCACGCAGCATCTGGGTGTGGTGGCCGGGACCGCAGCCGATGTCCGCGACGCGCGCGCCCTCGCCGAGCAGCCCCGCGAGCCGGTCGGCTTCATTGGCGAGCCAGGGCGGCGGTTGGCCCCATTTGCGCGCGTAGTGAACGGCGATCGAGCTGTATGCCGCCTGGGTCGTTGCCGCTTCCGTCACCGCGCCAGTCTAGGTGCGCTGCCGGTGAGTGTGATTCGTCAACCGTGCTTACCAGCGGCGCGCGTTGCCGACTACGTGACGTGACGTGCCGTGTACGCGTTACCAGTTACCAGTCGCGGTCCGTCTCCATGCCGACGAGCACGAGACTCTCGCCGCTCACCGCGTAATGGCGCATCAGATCCAGGTCGGGGGCGTACACGTGCACCGAGTACGCGATCTGCGTGCCCTCGTTGACCACCTCGTGGATGTGCCGGCCGCCGAACGCGCGCCCGTTCTCGGCGCGCAGCGGCCGCACCGAGCCGACGCCGCCGGGCAGCGCGATCGCCTGGCCGTAGACGTGATCGGCCGGGACTTCGATCGAACGCTCGGTCAGTTCACCGGCCAGCGCGACCATCGCACCGCAGGCGCCGCCGTGGTCGTGCCAGCCGGTGCCGGTGCCCGGCGGCCACGCGATCAGCCAGGCGCGCGTGCCGGGTCCGGCGTCGAGCGGCAGCCAAGTGCGCTGGTCGGGCTCGGTGGCGAGGCGCTCGATGAGGCCGGGCTCGGCAGCCAGCCTGGTCGCGCGGGCGAGCAGCTGCGTCAAGGTGGGCTCGGCGCTGACCGCGGGCACGGGCGCGGGCGCGGGCGCGGGCGCGGGCTCCAGCGTCGACGCCGGAGACGGAGACAGAGACAGAGACGGAGACGCCGGTTGCGGGCTCGGCGCGCGCTGCGGAACGACCGGGAGCAGGGCGGAATCAGACGGATTCGCGGTCATGCTGGCTCACCTTCCGTATTCATGAAAAAGGCATGGCGAAATCGGCGCGGGGCGGTTCGGCGTATTCACGGCGGTACTGCAAATAGACGCGCCCTGATTCGGGGCGCGCTGGAAAGAGTTACTTCGGGTTCACGAAGGGTGCGCGACGCGGCGCGGTCACGGGGGCGGCGCGCCTGACCGAGTCGACGTCAGGCGGTAAGGCCGGCGTCAGACGGTACAGATGGCGCTGGCGTATCGGACGAGGTCCCGATAGGCGCAAGCGAAGAGGATCTGAGTACCGCTATTCACGAAGCTCACGTTACCCAGGCGGATATTCCGGCGTCAATTCAACCCGAGCCGGATACGCGCATCAAACTTGAAACAATTGGCTCGGTGTACCAGCGGCGGCCGGGCGCACCGAAGCGATCGAGCCGGACCGACCCGGCCGGCGAACCGGGAGTGCCAGCTGGAAGGGCCAGCTGGGATAGCGAGTGGCGCGGCTCGGCGTGAGCCCCGATCCTGATGCGCATGGCCGGATATTCCGCGACGCCGCTCGCGCGCAAGCTGGGGATCAAGTCGGGGCACGTCATCGCGCTGCTCGACGCGCCGTCCACGCTGCCGGAACTTCTGGCGCCGCTGCCCGATGAGACGGACGTGCGCACATCCCTGGACGGCGGCCCGTTCGACATCGTGCTCTGCTTCACGACGAAGCGCCACGATCTGGTGCGCGTGGTCGCCCAAGTGCAGCCGGTGCTCGCCGTCGCGGGCGGTTTGTGGATCGCCTGGCCGAAGAAGGCCGCCCGATTGCCGACCGAGGTCACCGACGACACCGTGCGCGAGGTCGCGCTGCCCGTAGGTCTCGTCGACAACAAGGTGTGCGCGATCGATGAGACCTGGACGGGCCTGCGGCTCGTGCTGCGCCGGGAATTGCGCAACCGGTGACAGTCGCTTGAGCGGTACTGCTGGGGCGTTGCATCCCGGCCGGTGTCAGTGTGTTCCGCTAGCGTGCTCCTGATGTCCGCACACCACGTGATCGCCGGCTCGGAACGCAGCAGTGTCGTGCTGCACGTTCCACACGGCTCTCGGCACATCCCGGCAATCGCACGGGCCGGGATGCTGCGCGACGACGCCGAGCTCGAGGCCGAGCTGGATCGGATGACCGACACGGACACCGGCGCGATCGCGGCCGGCGCGGCGCGGACGGCGGCGCTGCGGCCGTGGATATTCGAGAACCGGGCCTCGCGCCTGGTGATCGACCCGGAGCGATTCCCGGACGAACGCGAGGAGATGCGCGCGGTGGGCATGGGCCCGGTCTACACCAAGACCTCGCACGGTGAGCCGCTTCGGCGCGAGGACGCAGAGCAAGAACGCCGCCTGCTCGAGGAGTTCTTCTACCCGTACGCCCAGGCGATGACGCAGTTCGTCGATGCCCGACTTGACGCCACCGGCCACGCGGTGATCCTCGACGTGCACTCCTATCCGAGCAAGCCGCTGCCCTATGAGCTGCACGCGGATGGGTCACGCCCGGCGATCTGCCTGGGCACCGACGCCTTTCACACGCCGGACTGGCTGCTGGGCGCGGCGCACACCGCATTCGAGTCCTGCGGCGACGTTGAACTCAACACGCCGTTCGCGGGCTGCTATGTGCCGCTGCGTCACTACAACACCCAGCCGGCCGTGTCAGCCATCATGGTCGAGGTCCGCCGCGACACCTACCTGACCGAGCCGGCCGGGCCGCCGACTGAGGGCCTGCGCCGGGTCACCGCCGCGCTGGCCCGGCTCATCGACCTTTGCGACCAGAGACTTCCCCGATCGGAGCACCGGTGACCGCACCTCAACGATTAGCCGATCTGCCGTTCGCCGACACCCTGCAACCGTTCGAGGGCGAGCTGGGCCGCGGCGGCGAGGACGACTACGACGCAGTGCACTTCGACGGCGCGGTCTTCGACGAGGTCGCCGTCGGCGGCGGGCGGTTCATGGACTGCGCGTTCGAGTCCGTGCAGTTCGACGGCGGCAGGCTGCGCGGCGCCCGGTTCAGCGACGTGTGGTTCCACGACTCACGGCTGATCTCCACGGACCTGGCGCAGACCGAGTGGACGGACTCCTCGTTCGTCGCGGTCAGCGTCGCCGGCGTTCAGGCGTACGAGGCGCAGCTGCGGCGGGTCGTGTTCGAACGCTGCAAGTTCGACTCGCTGAATCTGCGCGCCGCGAAGCTTTTCGACGTGACCTTCGACAACTGCCTGCTGCGCGACGTGGACTTCGGCGGGGCTTCGCTCACGCGGGTGTCGTTCCCGAACTCGCGGCTGGTGGACGCGGACCTCACCAAGGTGACCTGCGAGCATCTGGACCTGCGCGGCGCGCAACTCGGCATCTCGGCCGGCCACGACGCGCTGCGCGGAGCGATCATCGACAGCGGACAGCTGGTCGACCTCGCCCCGGCCCTCGCGCAGTCGCTCGGCATCACGGTCGCGGACTTCTGAGCCCTTCCGTCGCCGGGCCGTCGAGGACGCAGGCAGCAGGACGTGCGCAGGAGGACGTACGGAGTGCGCCGTGCCCCGAGCGGCAACGCGAGACGCCACCCTCGGCCGCTCAGCCCTCGAAGGCATCGCGGAACGCGCCTAAGTTCTGCTGCCTCGCCGAGCGATCGAGCACGGCGAAGGTGACGTGCTCGAAGAGGTCGCGGTACGCGCCGTCACCGGTCAGGTGCGTGCTGAAGGCGGCGGCGACGTGCCGGGGATCATTGCGGAAGACGCCACAGCCCCACGCGCCAAGCACGAGCCGACGTGCGCCGTGTCGCGCGGCCGCTTCGAGCACGGCTCCGGAACGTTCGACCAGCCGCTCGGGGACGAGGCCGACTTGTTCGGGCCGGTAGCGCTCGATGACGCCGGCGTTGGGCGCCGCGCAAGTGATCACGTCGATGGCGATCACCGGGGCCGTCAACCGATTGCGAACGTCGCGGATCACGGGTACACCGGGCGAGTAGATCAAGCGATGGCTGTAGAAGGGATCGCGCGCCTTCTCGTGGTCCGCGTAATAGTCGAGCGCGGTGAGCAGGCAAGGGTAGAGCAGGGTCCTGCGGCAGATGTCCTCCTCCTGCGCCTCCGCCCCGGTGAGGTATCCGCCGCCCGGATGACGAGCGGACGCGAAGTTGAGCACCGCGACGCGGCCACCGGGCGCCGCCACGAGGCGGCGTGCGGCCGTGACGGTGTCCTCGCCAGTGACCTCCATCGTCGTTTTGACCTCATCGTCGCGATCGTCGCGAACCGCGTGCGCCCCAGCCGCAGGGACTGGTTCTCTTCGATTCGATGGGCCTGTTAATTCGGCGGCACCATAGGACCGGGTCCCCGCGGCAGCCGCCGCCAGCATCGATGCGACCTCGACCTCCTCGCCGCCTGCGGTTCTATAGCGGCCCGCGTCCACGATCGCCTGATTCTCGGCGGCGACCTGCCTGAGCTGCGCGCTCATTGCTCCTCGTTCTCCATGATCACAGTTAGTGTCATTGTGACGATAACGGTTTGGCGGTTCGGTCGCCACCCGGTTTCCTCGCCCGCGAAACAGCACGCATACCTACGATGTGCGCAGACGGGCCTTGATTCCTACGAGCCGGCGGGTGGCACAGTGCGCGACGAAGCGATCTCGGCGGCGGTGTCCGCGGCGAACCGGCTGACCGCGCGCTGGGCGGAAACCTGTGACCCTCGCGGCACCGTCCTGTCCGGGCTGGGGGTCTGGCCGCTGCTGGCCGCGATCGCCGACCCGGCGAGTGGCGCCGCGCGCGAGGAACTGGCGCGAGCGATCGGCTTGCCCGCAGCCGAAGGACCCGACGCGGCGAGGCGTCTGCTCGACGCGATCGGACAAAACCCCGCGGTGCACACCGCGCTGGGTTTGTGGACTGCGGCCTCGCTGCCGGTCGACCCGCAGTGGGTGGCGCGGCTGCCGCGAGTCGCCCACGGCGTGCTCGATCAGGTCCCGGCGCGCGCGCAGGCGGCGCTCGACGCCTGGGTCGAGAAGGAAACCGATGGGCTGCTGCGCCGGATGCCGATTCAGGTCGACGAGCAAACGCTGCTCGTGCTCGCGAGCGCGCTGACCGTGCGGACCGAGTGGGAGCAGCGATTCGAGCCGCTGCCTTTGAAGGTCGAGGGTCCTTGGGCTGGGCGCGACGTATCAGGGCTCTCCCGCCAGACGTCGGTGACCGATGTGAGCATCGCGACCTCAGATGACGGGCCGGTCACTCTCGCGACTGTGCACGGACGCGACGAGATCGATGTGGTGCTCGCGCTTGGTGCTCCGCAGGCGCGGCCGGGCAGCGTGCTCTCGGCGGCCGTGCGCGCGTCCGGGCAGGCAGGCGAAGCGCCGGCCGAACCGGTCGACCTCGATCTGGCGCAGCCGGGTCCCGGCCTGACGGTGCGGGAGATCCGTGCCTTCAGTTCGGAGCCCACGGCGCGTCTGCGGACTGTGGCGTTCACCGTCAGCGGCCGACACGACCTGCTCGTGCACGCCGAACTCTTCGGGCTCGCCGCCGCGTCGGACCGCTCGACCGGCCATTTCCCGGGCATCAGCAGCGCGGTCCCGCTGTGCGTCCAAGCTGCCGCGCAGGACGCGACGGCGAGCTTTTCAGCCGAGGGTTTCGTCGCCGCCGCGGTCACCGCGATGGCGATGATGGCGGGAGCCGCCATGCCGTCGAGCACCGCCAAACAGCTCACCGCCTCGTTCGATCGGCCCTTCGGCTTCGTTGCCGTGGATCGCTCGACGGGGCTGGTTCTGGTCTGCGGTTGGGTCGACGAACCGGACGACTACCCGCGGTAGCACCGGCAGCCAGCAAATAAGGGTTCCGTGTCCCGCTGAGCGGGACACAGGTTTTGCCCCACGTCATCCGATCTCGAACACGCCGTAGGAGAATCCGTCCGCTTCGACTTCTCGACCTGCGATGCGCACGCCGCGACCCGCCAGCGCGCGCAGCCGCGGTGCCGACTGCCCGGCGACCGCGAGGCCGGAGATGTCGAATCTGGCCGGTTCCCGCCTCGGGTTCGTCACGATCAGGTGATTGCCGCCGCGCGTGTACACGAACGGGTATCCGGTGTTCAGGACATCCACCGTGCCGCCGGAGCCGAGGGCCGGATGCGCCGCCCGCAGTGCAATCAGCCGCCTGACTTGGTTGAGCAGCGATTCCCGGTCCTCACGCTGGGCGGCGACGGTTGGCCGGTCCTCGTCCGGGTCGATCGGCAGGTACAGCTTCTCCAGCGGCGCGGCCGAGAAACCGGCGTTCGCCGTGTCGTCCCACTGCATCGGCGTGCGCGAGCCCTGACGCGTTTGATCGTCGAGTTGGCTGCCCTCCTTGTCCGGCACGCCGGGCACGTATCGCATGCCGATCTCGTCGCCGAAGTAGACGACCGGCAGCGTGGGCCAGGTCAGCAGGAACGCAAAGGCCGGCGCCGTCATCTCACGGGTACGGGTTCCGCAGGCCAGGCGCGAGAAGTCGTGGTTCGCGGTCGGCAACGCGATGTAGCCGGAGCCGTTGATCGCGCTTTCCGCTTCGCGCCAGGCAGTGAGGAACTCCTTCATCGAGCCCTCGCCCTCAGGGGCGAAGTAGCACGGTCCGGTGCCCCATAGCGCCGAGTGGCTGCCCTGCGCGTTGTCCCAGAGCGAGCGCAACGCGCGGCCGGTGAAGTGCAGGAAGAAGTCCACGTGGATTCCGGCCGGTACCGAAGTCTTCGGATCGCCCCACTCGGAAAGCAGCGCTCGGTCGGGATACTCGCGGTCGATCCACGCGCGCATCTCGCCCCACAGCGCGGCGGTGGCTGTACGGTCCGGATCGTCCTTGACCAGCGAGTACGCCATGTCGACGCGGAAGCCGGAGACGCCGCGGTCGAACCAGTACGCCATGATCTCGCGCAGCGCGGCGCGATTGGCCCGCGGCCCCGCCGCGTCGACCGGCTGGCGCCAGGGTTCGGCCGGGTCCAGGCGCGCGTAGCCGTAGTTGAGCGCGGGCTGGATCGGATAGAAGTTGGCGAGGTAGTAGCCAGGTCGGCGGCCCGGCGAGGGGATCCAGTTGCGCACCGGGGCGTGGACCGCGTCCGACCAGATGAACCGATCATCTGACGGATCGTCGGCGGACTGCTTGAACCAGGGGTGCAGGTGCGAAGTGTGCCCGGCGACCAGGTCGAGCATGATCCGGATGCCGCGGGACCTGGCGGCCTCGACGAGTCGCTCGAAGTCCGCATTGCTGCCGTAGCGCGGTGCGATGGTCAGGTAATCGGCGACGTCGTAGCCCGCGTCGCCGAACTCGGAGACGAAGCAGGGGTTGAGCCAGACGGTGTTGACGCCCAGCCACTTCAGGTAGTCGAGGCGTTCGGCGATTCCGTTCAGGTCGCCGATTCCGTCGCCGTTGGAGTCGGCGAAACTCTGCGGGTAGATCTGGTAGATCACCGCGTCGGCGAGCCATCCGGGCAGCTTACGGGCAGTCTGCGCGGCCGGATATGGGACGGCGGGGCGGGCGCCGGAATCGGTGTGCGCGCCGTCGAAGTCATCGGGTTGAGCGTCGTTGCCGTGGGCTGCGCGGTCTGTCGTGTCATTCCCGAAGGTGTCGTTGTCCACTTACTCATTATCTGCCGGGCCCGGCCATACGGGGAGCAATCGGCGCACTCACGCCGCGAGCGGACGGGCGAACGCGGCGAGAGGGCTGCGCGCCAAGGCGCGGAGCACTACGGTGTGCGCCATGACTTCGCCCGTCGCGCGCCGCACTGAGCTGCTGCCCCACGTTGGGGCGATAGTCTGCGCGCTCGGCCTGCTCGGCGCCCTCGCGGCGTGTTCGGCCGGCGGAACGCCGCAGCACGTGGCATCGACCAAGTCTGCGGCCGCCACTTCGCCGAGCGCCGCGGCGACGGTCAATCCGTTTTCCGGACCGATCGAGCCCGCCTCCGCGCTGCCGAAGACCTGCTCCTCGATCCTCAGCGACCAGGATTTGACGAGCGCCTTCGGCTCCGCGCAGGTCGGCGACACCTCCTACGGCAACTACGCGCCGCTGCCGACAATCGGGCGGACCGGGCGGGTCACGTGCGGCTTCGGCATCTCCGTCGATCAGTCCGGCAACGCGGGCCAGCCGATCGTGACGGTCTCGGTGATCACCTATGACCAGGCGAGCCGGGCGATCGAGCGGGTCGCGGACGACGTGCACAGCACCGTCGCGAAAGGGGCGAGCGCGCATCCGGTCGTGGTGAACGGCCATCCGGCGACGATTCTGGTCGAGCCCGCCGCCGCGCCCGCGAACTCGCCATCGGTCACGGCGAGCGCCGCTTCCGGCGCCCCGGCCTCCCCCGCCGCGAGCCCGTCCGCGACAGCGGCCGCGTCAGGCGGCGGCGGCGTCACCGAACTGCTGATGGCCGACGGCAATCGCACGTTCGTCATCACGATTCCGCTGAGCCAGATGTCCGGCACCGGCGCATTCAATGTCCTGACGAACATCGCCGTGCTGGTGTACCAGCACACCCTGCCGCCCGGCGGCTCGGCCACCGCGAACACGTCGCCGAAACCGAGCGCGTCGTGAGCTGATCCAGCGCGGCCGTCGCGGCCGGCTGGATCAGTATCCTGCTAAGCGTCGTCAGACCTGGATACCCGAGACCTCGTGCGGCTCGTACGGCGCCGCCAACTCGGCGGCTTCCTCGTCCGTGAGCTCCACCGACAGCGAGGCGAGCGCGTCGTCCAGGTGCTGTGGCTTGGTGGCGCCGACGATCGGCGCGGTCACCACCGGGTTGCGGGAGAGCCACGCGAGCGCGACCTGCGCCCGCGAGAGGCCGCGGCGCTGCGCGATCGCGGCGACGGCCTCGACGATACGCCGGTCGCCCTCGCGATAGAGGTTGCCGGCGAACCGGTCGCTCGCGCCGCGCTCGCTTGACTCGTCCCAGTCGCGGGTCAGCCGGCCGCGCGCCAGCGGGCTCCACGGGATCACGCCGATGCCCTGGTCCGCGCACAGCGGCAGCATCTCGCGCTCTTCCTCCCGGTAGAGCAGGTTGTAGTGGTTCTGCATGGTCGCGAACGCGGTCCAGCCGTTCGCGCGGGCGGTGTAGAGCGCCTTCGTGAACTGCCACGCGAACATCGAGGAGGCCCCGAGGTAGCGCGCCTTTCCGGCCTTGACCACGTCGTGCAGCGCCTCGAGGGTCTCCTCGATCGGCGTGGCCGGGTCCCAGCGGTGGATCTGGTACAGGTCCACGTAGTCGGTGCCGAGGCGGCGCAGGCTGTTGTCGATCTCGGTGAAGATCGCCTTGCGGGACAGGCCGCCGATGTTGGGGCCGCGCCGGGCCGGGAAGTAGACCTTGGTGGCCAGCACGATCTCGTCGCGACGGGCGAAGTCGCGCAGCGCCCGGCCGGTGATCTCCTCGCTGCTGCCGCCGGAGTAGCTGTTGGCGGTGTCGAAGAAGTTGATCCCGCCCTCCAGCGCGCTCTTGATCAACTGGCGCGAGGCGTCCTCGTCGAGCACCCACTGATGGCCGCCGCGGGCCTTGTCACCGAAGCTCATGCAACCCAGGCACAGCCGCGATACGTCCAGGCCGGTCGAGCCGAGCTTTATGTACTGCATGTCCATTCTCTTACTCCCGTGCCATGCCTGCTATGCCTGCTGCGCCCGGCCGTGGACCTCGTCACGCCAGCTGTGCTGCGGGTCGTAGCCGAGGACGCGGCGGGCCTTTTCGATCGAGAGCAGCGTCTCGTGCTCGCCGAGGTCGCGCAGCACCGGCACGTCGGGGTACACCTCGGCGGCGAGGCCGGCGCTGGTGCGGGTCGCCATGACGGTGTCGGCGTTGGCGATGATGAAGACCTCGAAGCCAGGGTTCGGATAAGCCAGCGCCCGGCGGACCGCCTGGGCGCCGTCGCGGGCGTCGATGTACGACCACAGATTCCACTTGCGCAGCGACGGGTCGGCGTCGAAGGCGGGGAAGGCCGCGTAGTCCTGTGGCTCCATCACGTTGGAGAATCGCAGGCCGATGATCTTCAGCTGCGGATCCCAGCGGGCGAACTGGGCGGCCATCTGCTCGTCGAGGTGCTTGGCCAGCGAGTACGAGGTCTCCGGGCGCGCCGCGTATTCCTCGTCGACGGGCACGTACGGCGGCGGGGTCTCGAAGGGAAGGCCGAGCACCGTCTCGCTGGAGGCCCACACCACGTTGCGGATACCGGCCAGGCGCGCCGCCGCGAAGACGTTGTACGAGCAGCGGATGTTGTTGGCGAAGGTCGCGGCGTTGCCGGCCACGCCGGGGCCGGGCACCGCGGCGAGGTGCACCACGGCGTCCAGGCCGCGGTGCCGGTCGTCGATGCCGGTCAGCGCCTCGACGACCTGGCCGTAGTCGGTCAGGTCGATGCGGGTGTAGGCCGAGTGGGCGCGGGCGTGGCCCGGCGGCGGCGCCTGGTCGAGGTTGTGCACCTCCCAGCCGTGGTCGAGCAGTTCGGCGACCACCGCGCGGCCGAGCTTGCCGCTACCTCCGGTTACCGCGACTCGTCCTGCCGCGCCGTCGGTCATATCCACCACCGCCCCGCTCATTGCGCACCGTTGATGCTCGGGCTGTGCTATCGGGCCACGCGGCCGGTTCGCCCGCGCGGGAAGATCTTCGCAGCCAACCTACCAAGCCGCGGGCCGCAGCGGGCCGACCGGGACGACGCGAGCCAGGTCCGCGCGCAGCGCCGCGACGCGTTTGCCGCCGAGGACGGCCGCCCAACCCTCCATCAGATCGGCCATCGCCCGATCGGCCGCGCGCGTGCACGCCCAGCCGCGCGGGGTGAGCGCGAGCAGCCGGGCGCGGGCGTCGGTGGGGTGCGGCCGCCGGGTGACGTAGCCCTTCCGGTCTAGTTCGTCGACGAGCTGACTGGCCGCCTGCTTGGTCACGCCGAGATGTTCGGCCACGTCGCCGACGGTGGCGTCGCCCCGGGAAATGCGCACGAACGCGAAGCCGTGGGTCGGGCGCAGGTCATCGAAGCCGGCCGCCATGACCGCGCCGTGGATGCCGTCGACCAGCGTGGCGGCTGCCGAGAGCAGCAGCGTTGCGAGCGCGAGGTTGTCCGCTTGGGCGGCCTGGTCCGCCGCCGCGGCTTCCCGCCGTCCTTCCGCCGCCCGCTGCATGTCGCCGTCGCGCATGCGTCCATCCTGCCACTTGACAAAGAAGACAAGCCATTTGACTATTTAGTCAAGCCGCTTGTCTATCGGAACGACAGCGGCCGCTCCCGCCATCCTCGGCCTGAAGGGTTCATCCATGCCTGTCATACGTTCAGCCGATGCCGTCCTCTACGAGATCCACGGCGCCCGGTTCAGGTCCTTCGCCTCGTCAGCGACGGGCAGTAAGGAGCTGTGCTTGTGGCGTACCGAGCTCCCCGAAGAAGTGACCGGCTTGCCGCACCGCGTCTCGGGCGAGGAGGTGTTCGCAGTCATCGAAGGGCGGATACAGCTCACGCTCGACGAGGAGGCGCACGTGCTCGGCCCCGACGACGTCGCGGTCGTGCCGGCGGGTACCACGCTGCGGCTCGACAATCTCGGCCCTGGACCGGCCGCGTTGTGGGTGAGCACCAGCGTCGGGCTCGAAGCGGAGCTCGGCGACGGCACCCGGATGAGCCCGCCCTGGGCCGCCTGACGAGTCCGGTGCGGACGAGTTTCGGATATCGTCGAGCGAAGGGGAACGATCACGGTCACGGTCACGGCGACGGGAGCAGGTGCGCGATTCCATGAATCAGCAGACGTGGACAGCGGTCGATGACTATTTCAACAACGCGTTGTTGCCGGCCGACCCGGTGCTCGACGCCGCTCGGGCGCTGAGCGCGCAGGAGGGACTGCCGGACATCGCGGTCGCGCCGAACCAGGGCAGGCTGCTGCACATGATCGCGCGGCTGCGCGGCGCCCGCCGGATCCTGGAGGTCGGCACGCTCGGCGGGTACTCGACGATCTGGCTGGCCAGGGCGCTGCCGCAGGACGGCACGCTGATCACGCTCGAGCTCGATCCGCACCATGCCGAGGTGGCCAGGGCGAACCTGAAGTCGGCCGGTCTGGACGAAAAGGCTCAGGTGCGGGTCGGGCGCGCGGTCGACAGCCTGGCGGCCCTGGCGCAGGAGCAGCCGGAGCCGTTCGACCTGGTGTTCATCGACGCGGACAAGCCCTCGAACGCCGACTACCTGCGGTGGGCGCTGCGGCTCTCCCGGCCCGGCACGGTCATCGTGGTCGACAACGTGGTGCGGGACGGCAAGGTCATCGACGAGGACAGCTCGAACGAGGCCGTGCAGGGCGTCCGGCGGCTCGTCGACGTGATCGCGGCCGAGCCCAGGCTGACCGCCACCGCCATCCAGACCACCGGCGTCAAGGGCTACGACGGCTTCATCTTCGCTATCGTTGAGGGCTGACTCGGCCGGACGGCGCGCGCCGCGGTGGATCTGATCATCAGAGCGCCGCGGCCCGGCGCGCGTGGCAGTCGGCAAGGTGGTCGTCGACCAGCCCGCACGCCTGCATGAGCGCGTAGCAGGTGGTCGGGCCGACGAAGACGAACCCGGCCTTCTTCAGCGCCTTCGCCATCGCGGTGGAATCCGGCGTGATCGCCGGGATGTCGCCGTCACCGCGGGGCGCGGGGCCGGGTACCGCGGGCGCGAAGGACCAGATCAGCTCGGAGAGCCCGCCGGCGAGCGCGGCGGCGGTGCGGGCGTTCGCGATCGTCGCGTTGATCTTCAGCCGGTTGCGCACGATCGCGGAGTCGGCCAGCAGGCGCTGCACGTCCTGCTCGCCGAAGGCCGCGACCTTCTCGATGGAGAAGTCAGCGAAGGCGGCGCGGAACGCGGGCCGTTTGCGCAGGATGGTGAGCCAGGACAAGCCGGACTGGAAACCCTCCAGGCACAGCCGCTCGAACAGCGCGTCGTCCCCGTGCAGGGGCCGGCCCCATTCCTCGTCGTGATACGCGACGTAGTCCGGCGTTTCACCGACCCAAGGGCAGCGTGCGAGCCCGTCCGCACCGATGATCGCCGCCCGCTCGCCCTCGCCCATTTGCCCGCGTCCGTTCCTGTCGTGCCGTGCTGTGGTGATGTTTCGACAAATGCTGCCATCGGCCACCGACAAGATCACCGGCGCGGCGACAAGATCGCGGCGGTCAGGATCGCTCGACGAGCCTGATCCGGATGGCGCGGAAGTGATCGGGCGCCTTCTGCAGGTCGGCCATTTTCGGATCGCCGACGTTCAGCTGCGGTCCGATCTCCTTGCCCCACATGGACTTGAGGCGCGGGTCGCTGCGTAACGCGCTGAGGGCGCCGACGTCGCCACCGACGATAAGGGCATCGAGCCGTGCGGTATGCGGGAGAAGGATGCGCGCGGCGGTGTCAGCGGCGGCGGCGTACGCCTCGCGGGCCTGCCCTTCGCGCCGTCGCGCGAAGCGTTGCTGCGACCAGCCGCCTGCTTTGCTGCGGCCCTGCACGTGACGTGCCCCGACCTTGGAGTCGGTGAGCCGAGCGCCGTCGAACACCCCGACCGCATAGCCGCCGCGGCGCACGAGCAGGACACCGATTGTGCGCGAGGCGAGTGCGTGCGCGGCGAGGTCGTCGATCAGGCTGGGCGGCGCAGAGGTGTCCAGTGCGGTGGTGCCTAATGGCGGAAAGGGCACGCAGCACGTCGCAGTCGAGCCATCCACCGCCGTCAGTTCAATCGCCTCGCCGCTACACGCATCGTCGTCCGCGATAACGCGCGGCGTTTCGGCGAGCGCGCCGCCGTGCCGTTGCGCGAACCCTTCGCACCAGCGCACGAAGCGATCCGGGCCCACCTCGACCCACACTCCGCCGCCCGCCGCCGGTCTGCTCGCCATGTCGGCAAACAGTACCGGTGGCAGGCGGGCGTCGACCCCCGCCGTCAGTTCGGGTAGCCGGTTCCTCTACGGCCGGCTGGTCTACTGTCGGCTCCGGCTCAGGGCTTCGGAACCGCGATGAGCGAGAACTGGGTGCCGCTCCCGTCCATGACGACCGCCATCCGGCCGACCGAGGTGTCGAACGGGCCCTGCGCCACCGAACCGCCGTTGCCAACGACGGTGGCAACCGCCTCGTCGACGTCCGCGACCGAGAAGTAGGTGTTCCAGAAGTTCGGGACGCCCGCCGGGACCTCGGCAGGCTTCGCGCCGATGCCGCCGCGCACCTCGCCGTTGACCTTGAACATGTGATACTCGCCGGGCCATTGCGGCATCGACTCATAGGTGTAGTCGAAGACCTGCTCGTAGAAGGAGCGGGCCTTGGCCGGGTCGTCGTTGAGATCCTCGTTCCAGGTGAACGCGCCCGGCTCGTTGGCCAGCTGCGAGCCGCGGTGCTCACGGCCCTGCCAGATGCCGAAGGCGGCGCCGGTGGAGTCCAGGGCCAGCGCCATGCGCCCGGCGTTGGGCACGTCCATCGGGCCCATGAACACGTTGCCGCCGGCCTTCACCACACGCGCGGCCACCGCGTCCGCGTCGTCCGCCCACAGGTAGGTCACCCACACCGCGGGTCCAGGCTGGCCCGGCTGCTGCGGGCCGATCCCGGCGACTACCTTCCCGTCCTTGAAGGCGAGGTTGTAGTGCCCGAACTCCTCGCCGCTGTCGTTGAACTGCCAGCCGAACAGCTCCCCGTAGAAGTGTTTCGCCTGCTCTAGATCGGGGGTCATCAGATCGACCCAGCAGGGTGTGCCCTCGTCGTACCCGGTGAACTCGACCATAGTCGGCCTCCAAGGTCGCCGCGGCGCATGGCGCCGTCGCCACGCTGTGACCGCGGCTCAAGTCTGCTCCGAACCGGGATGGATTTCCCGAACGTCAGTCCGAACGGGTGAAGAGCGTTACAGCAGCTCGGCCGCGAGCTGGGCGCCGACGCGTTCGAGCAGCGCGGCCGCGTCGGCCATCGAGCGGGCCGGATCCGGTTCCAGCGCGGTCAGCGCGTAGGCGGCGGCGAATCCGGCCTCTTCCACCTCGCGCGCGGTGAGGTCGAGCCTTCCGCAGACCGCTGCGACGGGCACGCCGCGCCGCCGCGCCGCGTGCGCGACGCCGGCCGGGGCCTTTCCGTGCAACGTCTGCCGGTCGAGACAGCCTTCGCCGGTGATCACGAGGGTCGCACCGTCGAGTACCGCGTCGAATCCCAGCACGTCGAGCAGTACTTCGATGCCTGATTCGCGGGTGGCGCCGAGCAGCGCCAGCGCGCCGAACCCGATGCCGCCGGCCGCGCCCGCGCCGGGTGACCGCGCCGCCCTCGCGCCCGCCTCGCCGATCGCATGTGACAGGACACTGACGAAGTTCGCGAGTCCGGATTCGAGCTCTGCTACGTCGCGCGGGCCGGCTCCCTTCTGCGGGCCGTAGACCGCGGCCGCGCCGTGCTCGCCGAGTAGCGGGTTGTCGACATCCGACGCCAGTACGACACTTGCGCTCTCCAGGCGCGAGTCCAGGCCGTCGAGTTCCACGGTCGCGAGCCGGGCCAGCGCCGCGCCGCCGCCGGGCAGTTCGCGGCCGTCCGCGTCGAGGAAGCGGGCGCCGAGAGCGGCAAGCATGCCCGCGCCGCCGTCGGTGGACGCGCTACCGCCGACGCCCAGCACGATCCTTTTCGCGCCCGCGTCGAGCGCCGCGCGAATGAGTTCGCCGGTGCCGTACGTGCCCGCGTCGAGCGGCGCGAGCCGTCCCTCAGGCAGCTGACGCAGTCCGGACGCCTCGGCCATCTCGACGACCGCCGTTTCGCCACGCAACGCGAACGCCGCCCGCACTCGATTGCCCACCGGCCCGGTCACGGTGATCTCATGCCGCGCGAACCCGCTGGCCGTCGCGGCATCGACGGTGCCTTCTCCTCCGTCGGCGACTGGCAGGAGCCTGAGTTCGGCGGCGGGCGCGACGTGGCGGATGCCGGCCGCGAGGTGCGCCGCGACCTCGGCGGCGGTCGCGGAGCCCTTGAATTTGTCCGGGGCGATCACGACGCGTTGTGCGGCTGCAAGGTCCATGACCCCAACGTAGTGCCACGGTCGCGCGCTTTCCGATTACGCTGCTTCCGACTCCGATTGCGCTGCGTCCGATGACCTCGTATCCGATTACCGCGCGGTCTCGGTGATCCGGCATTCTTGGGCCATGAGCACCACGACCGATCCGTTCGCGCACCGCGTCGAGGACCGTGACGCCGCCCCACAGTTCGTGCTGCCGCTGGTGGTGCGCATCGAGCGGGACGCGCCGCCCGAGCGCACCGACGCGCTGGAGACGGCCGCGCGTGCGGTGCTCATGTTGCTGACCGATGACCGATCGGCCGGCGAGGGCGAGTGGGCGCAGGCGGTCTACGACTGGCAGGACGGGCGCATCCGCAAGGTGGTGCGCAGGGCGCGCGGCGCCGAATGGCGGCGGGCCGAGGCGCTGCCCGGCATCACGGTCCACGGAAGATCGGCCGAGGTGCGGGTTTTCCCGCCGGTGCCGCTGGACGGCTGGCCGAAGGACCTCGCCAGGCTTCAGGTGTCCGGCACGGACCTGGACGACCCGCGACCGCCGGCCGCGCCGGCGCCTGACGAGCCGGTGCTCTGGTTCAATCCGGGCGTGCAGATGACCGCGGGCAAAGCCATGGCGCAAGCCGGGCACGCGGCCCAGTTGGGCTGGTGGGCGCTATCGCACGAGCGCGCCGCGCAGTGGCGGCGCGAAGGCTTTCCGCTCGCGGTGCGCACCGCCTCACCTGACCAATGGTCACGGCTGGCGGCCGGCGACCTGCCGACCGTGCGCGACGCCGGCTTCACCGAGATCGCGCCCGGCTCGATCACGGCCGTCGCGCAGCTCCTGCGCTAGGGATGCGTCAGGCATCTGATACGGCTTCCAGGAACTCGATGCGGTTGCCGAACGGGTCGTGCGCGTAGAAGCGGTCGTGGCCGGGGAAGTCCTCGTCCCACTCCACGGCCACGCCGCACTCCTCCAGGCGCACGGCCAGATTCTTCAATCCCGCGATCAGCAGCGCCGGATGCGCCTTGCGCGCCGGAACGAACTGCGCTTCAACGCCGACGTGCACGTCCACGCCGCCGCCGGTGAACCAGCAGCCGCCACGGGCCGCGAGGACCGGCGGCTTCGTCAGCTCCCGCATGCCGAGCGTGTCCCGCCAGAACGCGCGCGAGGCCGCCTCGCCGCCCGGCGGAATGGACAGCTGGACGTGATGGACGCGGCTGAAGTCGTATGCGGGCACAGACTCGGACACGCGAACTCCCCGAGACTCGGCGATCTATTGACGTCAACTATCTTGACCTCAAGATACCGGTGCGTCAAGACACCGCTCGGGCTCGGTGCTACAGGGTCAGCACGAGGCGTCCGATGGTCTCGCCGGCGGCGAGGCTGGTCAGCCCGTCCGGCACCTCCTCGAAGCTCAGCCGGCGGCTGACCAGCGGCGCGATCGCCCCGGAGGCGGCCAGCGCGGTCAGTTGCGCGTGCGCGGCGGCGACCTGGGCCGGATCCTTCTCGCGGTAGAGGCCCCAGTGCAGGCCGACGATCGAGTAGTTCTTCACCAGCGCGTGGTTGAGCGCCGGTGACGGGACCGCGCCGCCCGCGAAGCCCACCACCAGGATCCGGCCCTCGAAGGCGACGCACTTCGCCGAGCCCGTATACGCCTCTCCGCCGACCGGGTCGAACACCACGTCCGCGCCGCGACCGTCGGTGACCTCCTTGACCACGGCGACGAAGTTCTGCGCCCGCCGGTCGATGACGACGTCCGCACCGAGCTTCGTCGCGGCGTCGGCCTTCTCCGGCCCGCCGACCACGGCGATGACGCGTGCGCCGGCGGCTTTGCCGACCTGTACCGCCGCGCTGCCCACTCCCCCGGCGCCCGCGTGCACGAGCAGCGTCTCGCCCGGCTGAATGTGCGCTCTGCGATGCAGGCCGACCCAAGCCGTCTGATACGCGATGTGCAGCGCCGCCGCCGCGTCGTCACTGAGCGAGGCGGGCGCGCGGAAGGTGTCGCTCGCATCCATCAGCACGTATTCGGCGAACGCGCCGCCGGGCAGGATCGGATTGCCGATCACCCGCTCGCCGACCGTCCAGCCCTCGACTCCCGCGCCGAGCGCCGCGATCACGCCGCACAGTTCGAGGCCGGGTGTGAATGGCAGCGGCGGACGGATCTGGTAGAGCCCCAGGCAGAGCAGCACGTCGGGGAAGTTGAGCGCACTCGCCGCGACCCGGACGAGCAGCTGCCCAGGTCCCGGCTCGGGCGTCGGCACCTCGGCCTGGCGAAGCGCCTTGCGCGGTTCGGCGAGTTCGGTGACCTGCCAGGCTTTCATCCGGCGTGTCCTTTCGGTGCGGGGCGGGGGCGGTAGGACGCGATTCGATACGACGCGACTAAGCGTCTGCTTAGAATGTGCGGGATCGCAACACGGGTACACCGGGCGCGAACGAGCGAGGAGAGCAGGTGAGCGGGCCGTTGCGTACCGATGACGGCGCTGGGGAGCTGGACACGGCGCCGGTGATCGAAGCCGGCCTCGACGAGTCGGAGGCTCGGGACCTGGCGGAGGCCTGGCTGAATGAGCCGCTCGCTCCCGCGGCGCGCAGGCTGCTGATCGGCGCCGTGGAGGCGTTCGCGGCACGCGGCTATCACGCGACGGCGACCCGCGACATCGCGGCGCGCGCAGGGCTGAGCGCCGCAGGCGTCTACGTGCACTTCGCCTCGAAAGAGGAACTGCTCTACCAGATCAGCCTGATCGGACATCGCGGAACCGTGCAGGTGGTGCGCGCGGCGGCGGCTCGCAGCGACGAACCGGCACAGCGGCTGCGCGCCGTCATCAGCGCGATCACGGCTTGGCACGCCCGGTACCACACGACCGCGCGCGTGATCAATTACGAGATGGCGGCGCTGACCGAGCGGCACCGCTCGGATATCGCGACGCTGCGCCGCGAGATCGACGCGCTGGTGCGGCAGACCCTGGCGGACGGCGTCGCGAGCGGCGCGTTCGACGTGCCGGACGTG
This sequence comes from Actinocrinis sp., assembly GCA_035763685.1. Taxonomy (GTDB): domain Bacteria; phylum Actinomycetota; class Actinomycetes; order Streptomycetales; family Catenulisporaceae; genus Actinocrinis. The sequence continues at coordinate 23,307 of DASUAR010000178.1, forward strand.
CGCGGCACCACGCTGGCGCTGCTCTCGCTCACCATCGACGTGGCGCGCTGGTTCCGCGCGAGCGGCACCCGCGCGCCCGAGGAACTGGGCGCGCTGTACGGCGACCTGGCGCTGCGGATGGCGGGTCATCGCGGCTGAGCGGTTCCGAGGTCGATGCCGGTGAGTTCGATGCCGAAGATGCCGGCCAGCTGCGCGATGGTGGCGGCCGGGGTGGTGTGCCGGATGACGCCCATTCCCAGCCGCGCGGCGGGGCCGAGGTTGTTCGGCAGATCGTCGACGAATACGCATTCGGCCGGATCCAGACCGATCTTCCGCGTGGCGAGCCGGTAAATCTCGGGCTCGGGCTTGCGCAGGCCGATTTGACCCGAGATGACCACCGCGTCGAACAGGTCGTTGAGCAACCCCTCGGGGTATGTCGCGACGCCCCAGGAGTTGGAGACCAGCGCGGTACGCACGCCGGCTCGGCGCAGTTCGCGGACCGCGTCGATCATGGAGCGCTCCGGGCGGGTCGCGCCGAGCAGTCGTTTGATCAGCCCTTCTGGCGCGACCCCGAGCAGCGCGGCGAGTTCGTTCTCGAACACCGCGTCGGCCGCGCCGCCGGTTTCCAGGCCGACCAGCAGCTTCGCGGCGCGCGGGTCGTCGCGCAGCAGCCGCGCCACCGCGAGCCGGTCCAGTCCCTCGGCCTGCTCGAAGGCGGCGAAGGAGGCGAAGACGCTGGTGGTGAGCACGCCGCCGAAGTCGATCAGGAGGCCGCGGCGGGCTGGGCCGTCGGGCGGCGGGGCGGAGATCATGCTCCCCTACCTTCTTGGATGGATCCGCGCTGCGGCGGCGGGCGGTACAGCTTCGGTCGGCGTACAAACTCGGCGTGCGTAAGGAGCCACTGCGCATTAGGCACTAAGCGCTTGCTTAGCATCGCCGGGGCGGGCTGCGGGTGTCAACGCGGGGCGCGCCGACACGGATGCCGATGCCGCGGCGCCGCGCGGAGTAACCGGCCTTGACACCGCAGGAGTCGCACGAAAAGCTAAGCGGGCGCTTACCTACCGGAAGGGACGACCTGGCTGTGGCTTCGTTGGAGACTGGGTCGGCATTCGACCGTGCGCACTCGTTGGACGGCCGGGTGGCCGTGGTGACCGGGGCCAGCCGCGGCATCGGGCTCGGCATCGCCCGGGAACTCGTGGCGCGCGGCGCGCGGGTCTGCATCACGGCGCGGGGCGCCGACGCCCTAGCCGACGCGGTAAAGGAACTAGGCGGCCCCGAGCACGCGCTGGCCGTCGCGGGCAAGACCGACGATCCGGAACACCAGCAGGAGGTGGTCGGCCGCGCGATGGAGGTCTTCGGGCGGTTGGACCTGATGGTCAACAACACCGGGATCAACCCGGCGTTCGGTTCGATCCTGGACATCGAGCCCGCGGCGGCGGCGAAGATCCTCGCGGTCAACGTGCTGGCACCGCTGGCCTGGGTGCGGCGCGCGCGTGAAGCCTGGATGGGCGAACACGGCGGCGCGATCGTGAACGTGGCGTCGATCGCCGGGCTGCACCCCTCCCCCGGCATCGGCATGTACGGAGTGAGTAAGGCCGCGTTGATCCGGCTGACCACGGAGCTGGCGATGGAGTTGGGGCCGCGCATCCGGGTGAACGCGGTCGCGCCCGCCGTGGTGAAGACGAAGTTCGCGGCGGCGCTGTACGAGGGCCGCGAGGAGGAGGCCGCGGCCTCGTATCCGCTCAAGCGGCTGGGCGTGCCGGAAGACATCGCGGGCGCGGTCGCCTTCCTGCTCTCGGATGACGCGGCCTGGATCACCGGGCAGACGATGGTGATCGACGGCGGCATCACACTCGGTGCGGGCTTCTAGGGGAAGACGATGGCTGAGACGCACGGCGCGCAGAGCGCGAGTCAGGGTTCGCATGCGCAGCTTCCGCCGGTGCGGTTGGCCGGCGCCGGCGTAATCGTCACCGGCGCGGGACGCGGGATCGGCGCGGCGCTGGCCCGTGCGTTCGCAGCCGAGGGCGCACGGGTCGTGGTCAATGACGTCGACGCCGACGGCGCGCGGGCGCTGGCGGAAGAGCTCGGGGCCTTCGCCGTGCTCGGCGACGCGGCGACGGAAACCGGCGTCTCGCTGCTCGTCGGCTCGGCGCGGGAACTGCTCGGCGAGATCGACGTCTACTGCGCCAACGCGGGCATCGGACCGGCCGGCACCGAGCAGGCGCACGAAGACGTGTGGTCGGCGGCCTGGGAGGTCAACGTGATGGCGCATGTGCGCGCCGCACGTGAACTGGTCCCCGGCTGGCTGGAGCGCGGCTCGGGATGCTTCGTCTCCACGGTCTCGGCGGCCGGATTGCTCACGATGCTCGGCTCGGCGCCGTATGCGGTGTCCAAGCACGCGGCGCTCGCCTTCGCGGAGTGGCTTTCGGCGACTTACCGGCATCGCGGAGTGCGCGTCCACGCGGTCTGCCCGCAGGGTGTACGGACCCGCATGCTGGAGGACACGCCGCCCAGCGGTCAGGCGCTGCTGGCAGGGAACGCGATCGAGCCGGAACAGGTCGCGCAGAGCGTAGTCAGGGGTTTGAGTGAGGACAGGTTCCTGATTCTGCCGCATCCCGACGTCGCCGAGTATTACGCGGCGCGGGCCGCCGACCCGGACCGCTGGCTCGGCGGGATGAACAAGCTCCAGCGCGGCCTTGAGGCGAAGTACGGCAACTGAACCGAAGATGATCGGCGCACGTGCCCATTGAATGTGCGGCTCGATGCGGAAACCTGGGACGACAAAGGCAGAACCGTTGTCGAATTGAGCGGGGAACTGGACCTGTTCACCGCACCGTTGCTGCGTGACGTGCTGCTCGGTCTGGCCGGCGACGGGAAGCACTTCCTGGCCATCGAGCTGAGCGGCCTGCGATTCCTCGACAGCTCCGGCCTCGGCGTGCTGGTCGGCGCGACGAAGCGGGCGGTGGCCGGCGGCGGCGCGCTGTGCCTGGTCGGCGCGCCGGAGCGGATGCTCAAGACACTGAGAATCACCGGGCTGCTTCGGGTCATGCCCGCCTTCACCTCGCTGGAGGACGCGTTCGGCTGGCTGGACCGGCTGCACGCCAGCCGTGCGGCGGCGCACGGCGCCTGCGGGAGCGCAGGTCCACGCGCAGGGGGCTGAACCAGTGTAAGTTTCACAGCACATTGACATCGCTTGCGGCGCGCGGCCACCATCTTCAGTGCCGTTCCAGGCCCTTAGCGAGGGAGCGACCGTTGCGCGCCAAGCCGATCCGCACCAGAACCAGACGCCAGCTGACCATCCGGGCCGCGCTCGCGGCGTTGACCGCGTTCCTCACCGCGGCCGCGGTGGTGCTGGCGACACAGAGCCCTGCCTCCGCGCTGACCGTCTCGGGCACGCCGTCGCCGGTCACCGGCAATGCGACGCACTTCGACGGGCTCGGGCAGCCTTACGGCGGCTGCGGGATGCCGCAGGCGAACCTGGAGTCGCAGAACTTCATCGCCCTCAACGTCTTCAACACCCCGGGCGACTACAGCGCCCACACCCGGCCGGTGCCCGCCTCGCAGTCGAGCATCATGGGGATGTGGGACAACGGCCTCAACTGTGACCGCTGGGTGAAGGTCAGCATCGGCAACTACTGCACCGGCACCAACGACGGCGCGCAGAACGAGCCGTTCTGCCGCAACGGCTCCTGGGTCTCGGACAACCTGAACGGCGCGACGCTGGACATGATCGTCGCCGACAGCTGCGCCGACAGCAACGCGTGGTGCCGCGACGACCCGTACCACATCGACCTCAACACCAACTCGCTGGGCAACTTCGTGCTCAACGGCTCGCCGGTGGGCTCCGCCCTGCTGAACAAGTGGAACAACCGGCAGGTCACCTGGCAGTTCGAGCCGGCGCCGAACTACACCGGCGACATCAACATCGGCTTCCTGCAGGGCGCGCAGGTGTGGTGGCCGGCGATCTCGGTCTCCCACCTGCCCAACGGCGTGCACGGCATCCAGTACCTGCAGAACGGCTCGTGGGTGTCGGCGACCATGGACAGCGACATGGGCCAGGCATACATCATCGGCGCGCTGACGTCCGGCGGCTCGCAGTTCCAGATCAAGCTGACCGACTCCTCGGACCAGCCGCTGTTCGGCGGCCGGATCTACAGCTTCTCGCTGCCGTCCTCCTGCGGCTCGAACTGCAGTGCGCCGTACACGCAGGTGACCTACACGACGTCGGCGGGCACCGGTCCGAGCGCGTCGCCGAGCACCAGTTCCAGCGCGAGCTCGAGCCCGTCACCGTCCTCGTCGCCAAGCTCCTCGCCGTCGTCCTCGCCGAGCGCGTCGCCGTCGCAGAGCTCGGGCTCGGGCGCGAAGTGCGCCGTGACCTCGTCGGTGACCAGTTCGTGGGGCTCCGGATACCAGCTGGCCTTCACGGTGACCGACTCGGGCACCAGCGCGATCTCGAACTGGGCGGTGAAGTTCGGCTTCACCGGCAGCCAGACCATCGCCAGTTCGTGGAATGCGACGGTCACCCAGAGCGGGCAGAACGTCAGCGCGACCTCGGTGAGCTACAACGGCTCGCTGTCGCCAGGAGGCAATACCTCCTGGGGCATGGTGATCAACGGGTCCAATCAACCGCTGACCGGCCTGAGCTGTAGCGCGAACTAGCCAAAACGCGCGGACCGAGCAGGAACGGTGAAGGGGTGCCCGCTGAGCGGGCACCCCTTCACCTGCCTCTCGCCTTGCTGATCTACTGCCTTGCTTATCTACTGCCTGCTTGCCGCGCCGGCTACCAGCGCCCGTGCACCTGATCGCGGATCAGTTCGTCGTACACGCGGCGCACGGCGGCCTGAGTCTCCTCGGGCAGCGGCGCGAGATCGGCAGCCTTCGCATTCGTCCTGGCCTGCGCGGCATTGCGCGCGCCGGGGATCACGACGCTGACGCCGGGCTGGTCCAGGATCCAGCGCAGCGCGAACTGGGCGGTGCTCACGCCCTCCGGCACCAGCGGACGCAGCCGGCGCACGGCCTCGAGTCCGGTCTGATAATCGACCCCGGAGAAGGTCTCGCCGACGTCGAAGGCCTCGCCGTGCCGGTTGTAGTTGCGGTGGTCGTTCTCGGCAAAGGTGGTCGTCTCGTCGTACTTTCCGGACAGCAGACCGCTGGCCAGCGGAACGCGCGCGATGATGCCGACCCCGGCCTTCTTAGCGGCCGGAAGCACCTCGTCCAGCGGCTTGAGCCGGAAGGCGTTGAGGATGATCTGCACGGTGGCGACGCCCGGGTGCGCGATCGCGGTCAGGGCCTGCTCACAGGTCTCGACGCTGACGCCGTATGCGGCGATGCGCTTCTCGGCGACGAGGGTGTCCAGCGCCTCGTAGACGGCAGGGGAGCTGTAGACCTCTTGCGGCGGGCAGTGCAGCTGGACCAGGTCGAGGGTCTCGATGCCGAGATTCCCGCGCGAGCGGTCGGTCCAGGCCCGGAAGTTGTCGAGGGTGTAGAGGGCGGGGTCGAGGGCGACGCGCCGGCCCATCTTGGTGGCGACGGTCAGCCCGGCGCCGGGGCGCTCGCGCAGCAGCTGTCCGATGATCTGCTCGCTGCGGCCGTCGCCGTAGACATCGGCGGTGTCGATGAAGGTCACCCCGGCGGCCAGCGCCCCGTTCAGCGTTTCCAGCGCGTCGTCCTCGCTGACCTCGCCCCAGTCGGCGCCCAGCTGCCAGGCGCCGAGACCGACCGAGCCGACGCTGCGTTCGGTGCGTCCCAAGACTCTCTGTTCCATGCTCTCCACCCTACGCCGCGCGCCGGGTAAGATCACCGGGGTCTTTCCGTCGACATCCGCGGGGGTCATCGTGCCGATCATTCAACGCCTCGCCGACGTGCCGCACCCGGCGCGCTACTCACACGCGGTCGTCGCCACCGGAAAGCTGGCCTTTGTCGCGGGCCAGATCGCGCTGGACGCGGAAGGCCAGCTGGTAGGCGAGGGTGACCTGGCCATGCAGGCGACGCAGGCGCTGCGGAACCTGGAGACCGTGCTCGGCGAGCTGGGCGCGGACTGGACCGACGTGGCGAAGCTGAACTGGTACCTCGTCGATGTGACGCAGATTCAGACGATCCGCGACGTGCTGGAGGAGTTCCTGCGCCCGGCGCTCGGCGAGCGGTCGAATCCGGCCAGCACGCTGGTCCAGGCGGCGGCGCTGTTCCGGCCGGAGGTGCTGGTCGAGGTGGACGCGGTGGTCGCGCTGCCGCAGTAGCCGGCGCGGACGAGTGAAGGTGCCGGAAGGCGCCGGGTCCGGCGCCGACGTCATCAGCCGGCGCCGAAGCACACGAAGGGCTCGTTGCGGTCAGCCGCCGTCGCGGCGGCCAGGGCGCCGGCCGGGCTCGTTCCGGAAATCAGCGCCTTGTGCAGCGCGGCCATGAACGGCGGGGCGTCGGCGTCGGGGATGGCCACGCCACTGGAGATGACCGTGCCGGTGCCCGCGTAGAGCAGCGCGGCGGTGAAGCCGAGGTGTTCGTCTCCGATGCGTACGTCGGCGCGGCCGAGTTCGCAGGCGGAGAGGATCACCCGGCGCGGCGGTCGCGACAGGCGTTGCAGGTCGTAGGCCATCAGCGGCCCGTCGGCCAGGTCGATGCGGGCGAACATCACGTTGCCGCGTTCGTGATGGCCGTGTGCCGCCAGGTGGACCGTGTGCGCTCCGTCGATGGCGCGCAACGTGGCCTCGACGCTCGCCTCCTTGCCGGTGAGCACTCGCGGCCTCGGGTAGAGACCCGCGATCGCGGCGACTTCCGCTTCCGCGTGGGCGAGGCGGGGACCGGCGGCCAGGACCGGGCTCGGATCGGGCCGGTCGCCGCCGGGTTCCGCGCGTTCGGCCCGGCGGGCGGCGAGCCAGAGCCGCGCGGACGGGCAGACGGTGACCGGTCGGCCGCGCAGGTCGGGCAGCAGACTCCACGGGACGGCCGCGAGCGGGCCGGTCGGAATGATGACGACCGGCCGATCGCGCAGCAGCGGGCGCAGCGGCGAGACGATCTCGTCGGTCAGCGCGGCGAGCTGACGGCGGATCGACTGATCGACGACCGCTTGAAGTCGCGCGGGCAGGCTGCGCGCGGCTCGCGCCTCAAGATCGCCGAGCAGCCGGTGGGCGGCTTCGACGGCGCGCCGGTAGTCCCCGAGCGGGAGGAGCGTCGCGCGCGCATCGGCGACGGCGAGCGCGAGGAGGCGGTCGCCGTGTCGCAGAAGGCTGATCATGATTTGGTGGCCGGCGGCCAGCTCCGCGGCGACCTGGGAAAGGCTGAGGGCGCTGAGGGCGCTGGGACCGGCTCCCGACCGGGTCGCCGTGGCGCGGGTAGCAGCCGTGCCGGAGGTGGTGGTGCGTGTGTTCGGGCCGGCGGCGGAAGCGGCCCAGGAGCGTTCGCGCAGTTGACGTTGCAGTGCGCTGTGCCGCTGACGCGCTTGGGGGTCGGATTCGCCCCGCAATGCGGATGTGCGCAGCAACTCGTCGAGGTGGCGGTACTCGGCGATCGCGGCGGCCGTCACCGGATCATCCGGCGGCTGGACCGGCCGGATCCGGAAGGCCTGGGCTCGGGAACGCTCGGACCAGGCGAAGATCGCACGGGCCGAGCCGCGCTCGAGGGCGAGGCGCAGGCCGGTGCGGGTCAGTTCCCTGCCGAGAGCGGCGGTGCCGGTCTGCAGGTCCAGGCTGCCGAGCGAGCGGCGATGCTCGTCGAGGCGGGTCAGTCCATTGCGAAGCTCGGCGAACGCGGCGGCTCGGTCTCCCTGCGCGACGGCGAGTTCGGCGCGGGTGAGGTTCGCCAACAGGCGCAGTTCGAGGGGCATCGCCGAGCCGCTCGGGTTCGACGCGCCGAGCAGCGGGGCGATTCGGCCGGCGGGTCCCCCCGCCTGAATCAGGGCTCTGGCCGCGAGCAGGCGCGCGAGCGCGGCGTCGAACGGCAGGCCGAGATCACCCAGGCGGTCGGCAAGGCGGCTTGTGCGCGTGCCGAGGCGGGTGAGCGCGGAGCGCGACCGGCGCGCATCCTCGTCGCTCGCCGCGGCTGCGACGGCGGCGGTGCGGGCTGCGGTGAGCACGGCGAAATCGGCACGGGCCCGGGTCAGCTCGGCCAGTGCGGCCCAGGTTTCGTTGCCGCGGGCCAGGAAGTGCCGCTGTGCTTGCCGGGCACGCGCGGCCGCCTGCGCCGGTTTGTCCGCGGCGGCGAGAGCCTGCGCCGAGGCGAGTTCCGCTTCGGCGCGGTCCTGGCTGAGCCGCTGGTCGCGGAAGGCCGCGATCGCGGATTCCAGCTCTGCCGCGGCCTCGTCGGCCAGACCGGCGGTCAACAGCGCCCGCGCGCGATCGATCTGCACGACCGGGACGTTGCCTGGGGCGTGTTCGCGACAGGTGGCCTCGACGCGGCTGAACGCGTTCAGCGCCGCCGGGATGTTGCCGAGCAACAGGTCGCAGTAACCGAGGTTGTGAACGGCCTTCGCGGCGAGCATCTCGTCTCCGGCCAGTCGCGCGATGCGTCCGCTGCGCGCCAGGTCCGCGCGTGCGGCCGCGACCCTGGCCGTGCCGAGGTGCAGGCCGCCGCGGTTCAGCAGCACCCGGGCCAGTACCAGCCGGTCGGGGTAGTCGGCCAGCAGCGGAATCGCCTCGTCGAAGCACGGCAGCGCCGCCTGGTACCGGCCGGCCCGCCACAGCAGCAGGCCGCGCTGGGAGACGACGATGGCCCACTGATCCTCCGCTTCGGCCAGCGCCTCGGCGCGGTCCAGCAACTCCAGGCCGCGCTCGACCCGGCCGAGTTCGGCTTCGGCGTGCGCGAGGCTGGTGAGCAGGCGGGCCGTGAGCGCTTCGCAGCCGGCCGGCGGCGCGGGTTCGAGCAGGCGCAGGCCGGCCCGGAAGTGTTCGGCGGCCGCCGCCGGTCGCCCGGCGGCGCCGACGGCCAGGCCGCGGCGATGCCGGGCGAGCGCGGCCTCGGCCAGTTGCGCGGCGCCGTGTGCTACCAGTGCCTGTCCTCCCAGCCGCCATTGCGTCGCGTTAGGGCTTGAGCACGGTCATGCTCAGTGCACAGTCATGCCCAGAGCACGGTCATGAAGTGCGCAGTCATGATCAGAGCACGATCGCCGGTGTCAGTATGGACGGTCCGCCACCGCCTGTCAGCGCTTCGCCGAGGCGCACCACGAGTTGCGCGAGCCCGCGCGGGATCGCCTCGAGCACGAAGCGTCCCTCGGCGTCCACGGCGGCGTCCAGGGTCCGCTCGCCGCTGCGCACTTCGACCCGGCACACCTGCGGCGGCGCCAGCCAGCCGTCGATGCGCACCGTGTCGGTCTGCTGACTGATCCGGATCATGATGGTCAGGCTGTCGCTGTCGAACGTGACGACCCGCGCCTCCTCCCCCTCTCCCCCGCGCACGCCCGCCGCTTCCGGCCGGTACTGCTCGGCGAGGCGCAGGACCTCGGCGTCGATGTCCTCGACGGCGAGTGCGAACACGCTGCGCTGCACGACGCTGTCCGGCATCGGGTCCAGTTCCTCGTGGCATTCGCGCAGCATGCGCAGCAGTTCTTCGTCGCGCTCGTCGATCAGTTCGGCGGCCGACGCGCCAATCGGATCGACGCCGCCTGCACCGCTCCCACCGCTTGCGCCGGTCATGCCAGTCCTCCGCTCGCGCCGTTGACGCCGGTACCGTCCGGGTCGATCAGTGTCCTGAGTTTGGCCAGGCACCGGCCGCGGGTCGGGCCGATGCTGCCGCGCGGCATGCCGAGCGCGGCCGCCACCTCGTCGTAGTCGGGGCGGTGGCTGAACGCGACCACACGCAGCAGTTCCTGGCATCGCTGCGGAAGCCGGCGCACCGCCCGCCAGACGTCGCGGTGCCGCTCGGCGAGCAGGACGAGTTCTTCGGGAAGCGGCTGCGGGTCCGCGGTGTCGGTCATCTGATTCTGGTCGAGCGGCTGCTCGGCGTGGTGCGCGCCGCGTACCCGCCACGCCTCCCGTTTGGTCGCGGTGACCAGCCAGGCGGTCAGCGCGAGCGGCGAATGGATCTGGTCGAGATGTCGCAGCAGGCTGAGCCAGGTGCACTGGATCACGTCCTGCGCCGCGTCGCGGTCGAGCCCTTGTGCGCGGGCGACCTGCCACAGCACCGGGCTCAGTTCGACCACGATCTCGTTCAGGCTCTCGCGCCGGCCCGAACGCGCGGACTCCAGCAGCGCGGCGAGCCGGGCGCTGCGGTCGGTCGCGGTCATGTCGGCGGGGTCGGGCAGCGTGGAGTTAGGCATGTTCCGGCGCCCCGATCCGGCGCAGGGCCCTGGCGATCCGTTCGCGAGCCAGCAGCCGGTCGGTGGAACCCAGGTCGCTGGCCGGATCGCCGGGGTGCTGCGCGGCCTCCTCGAGCAGCGCGTCAGCCAGAGCGCAGGCGAGCAGCGGCGTGGCGAACGAGGTCCCGCTCCACACCGCGAAGCCGCCGCGGAAGTCGTCCGGGTCCAGCGTCTCGCGCAGCCGGTGCAGGTGGCTCTCCGCCGGCCCGGCCGTGATCATCGGTTCCAGGCTTCCGTTGAGATCGGTCGGATAGGTGCTCACTACGCTCGCCCCGGTAGCCCATGCGGTGACCCATGACCCGTCGTTGCTGAACATCGACTTGCTGCCGTTGGGGTTCAGCGCGCCGACGCTGACGACCGGAAGCAGCGGGTCTCCGCCCGGTTGGGTCGCGAACGCCGCCGGGAAGTACGGCTGCGTAGTGGACTGGTTGCCCGCGGCGGCGATCACGGCGACGCCGAGGTCGGTCAGTCCGTCGAGCAGCGCGGCGAACTGGCCTGTGTACACCGCGTCGGCCGGGTATTCGTCGAAGTAGCCGAGGGAGAGGGAGACCACGTCGACCATGCCGGTGAGGTCGCCGGAGGCGAGCGCGGTGCGGATCTGGGCGGTGAGGACGCCGATCGCGAGAAGCAGGATGCTTTCATGCACGATCCCGTCGGTGTGCATGATGCGGACCGAGCACACGCGGGCATCCGGCGCGGACTGTCGCACGATGCCCGCGATGAAGGTGCCGTGGCCGATGTGCGTGGGCAGCGCGCCCACGGTGGGCTCGATCGGATCGGGCACGTCCCAGTAGCCGTCGAGCACGGGGAAGTCCAGGCCGCCGGTGTCGCGGACGCGGACCTCTTCGTGATGGATCGCGGCCTGCAACGGGTCGTCCACGGCCAGGAAGCTGTCGGGGTCCGCATCGGGCATGCCGAGCCACGGGTGCGGGCGGATTCCGGTGTCCAGGACCGCGATCACCGGACGGCGGCTTGTCGGCAGAGCCTTGACCGGGGTACGCCGCGGGGCCGGCGCGAGCAGTTCGACCGGGATGCGCGCCGTCGAGCTGAAGTAAGCGCCCGAGCCGCCGCTGTTGCCCTCGCTGAACGGATTGCCTTCGCTGAAGGGATTGCCCTCGCTGAACGGATTTCCGGTGATGGTGGCGGCGCTGAGCAGGTGGTCCAGGCCGATGCGGCTGATGTCGGCGCTCGCCGGGAGGGTTTCGCCCAGGTCGGTGCGGCGCGCGGCGGCGCGGATCGCTTGGAGGGCGACCCAGGCGTCGACGCTCGTGGGTCCGGCGTCATCGCGCACGCGCAGGACCACCGCTCGCGGCACATCGGCGAGTTCGCGAAGCCACGGACGCAGGGATGGCGCCGATTCGACGAGTGGCGGCGGGATCTCCAGCGCGAGCCCGACAGTCGCGAGCGCCTGATCGATCGCGGCGACCGCGCTTGGATTGCGCAGTACGGAATCCGGGATCAGCAAGGTATTCGCGCGGTACGCGGTCGCGGCCGGCGGACGTGCGCCCGGCGCGAGAATTGCTGCGGATGGCAAGAGAATACGGCCGCCGTGCCGGTTAACGAGCGCGGGCGATAGAAATGGCACGCCGAGATTGCTCACGGGCGCGGGCCGAGGTTCCGGCCGCCCGCCGCTCGCTGCGCTGAAATGCACCAACATCCGCTATTCCCTCCGGCGATTCGGCCGCGCTCTGGACAATCAAGGCGCGGACAAGCAGCACAGCACACTTGATGCACCGCTTAGTCAAGACACGCGCAACTGGCTGGGGATACCGGTGCCAGGTCACGAACCGGCAACGATTCTTTTGATCACGGGTCATCGCGGACCCCAATTCCGTGTTGTCGGTGCAGTCGGATGGAACTCGTGTATCTGGGGCGCGGGCGCGACACTCTTTCGTTCAGCTCTCGCACGGTGTTTACCGCGATGGCGGGCTCGGAGAGACACGCGAATCAAGGGGGATCATTGATGGTTGCGACGATGACGGCTACCTATGACGCGGTGGCTGACGCGGTGACGGTTCCGGCCTTCCCGGTTCAGGCCGCCTCGACTGCCGAGCAGGTTGGCGGCGGTGCGGGCCGGCCCGCCGCGATCGAGGCGATCGCGGTGCGGATCGACGCGCGCGACCCGATCTCCGAGGCGGGCGTGCGGATGCAGCTGCGTTCGCGCCCTGAGATCCAGATCGCGCGGCCGGGACAGCCGGCCGCGGTGGTCGTCGCGGTCACCGACGCGGTGGACGAGGAGACCACGCACTGGCTGCGCGGGCTGCACCGCGCGGACGGCCTTCCGGTGGTACTGGTCAGCGGCCGGGTGGATGGCAGGGCGCTGTCAGCGCTTGTCGAGGCCGGGGTGCGCGGAGTGCTGCGGCGGCCGGACGCGACGGCGGAGCGGCTGGTCAGCGCGGTGCGCGCGGCCGCGGCCGGGCACGGCGACCTGCCGCCGGAACTGCTGCGCCAGCTGCTTGACCACCTCGCCGGGCTCAACCGGCAGGTGCTCAACCCGCGCGGGTACTCCTTCTCCGGCCTGACCGAGCGCGAGCGCACCGTGCTGCGGCTACTCGCGGAAGGCCTCTCGACCCGCGAGGTCGCGGTGCGGCTCTCCTACTCCGAGCGCACGATCAAGACGGTGATCCAGGATCTGACGCTGCGCCTGCAGCTGCGCAACCGCACGCAGGCCGTGGCGTATGCGCTGCGCAACGGCTGGATCTAATCCCTCTGAAGCCTAGGTAATATCAGGGGACTTAGATCCAGCCGCTCGGCATGCGCGACGCGCGGGCTTGCGGCACCGGCCTGCGTCAGCGCCGGAAGATGAGCTGCTCGCCGGAAGACGGTTGCATGGAGCCGCCCTCGATGACGACGGGGGCGGCTGCGTGCTGGGTGGACTGCACCGCGCCCTGCGTGGTGGTCTGGCTCGCCGCGATCTGCGCCGCGCCGAGGATTTCGTGCGGGGCGGCGAAGCAGAAGGTGTCGAGGTCACCCTTCGCGTCGGCGACCGGCGGCGGGGCCGGGTCGGCCGTCGGCGAGCAGGCCGAGAGCGTCGCGCCGGCCGGCGACTGCCAGGCCAGCGTGACCGGTTGGCCGGGCACGAAGCCGGTGCCGGTGACGTGCGTGTATGAGCCCTCGATGAAGACTGCCGGGTTGGCGGTGAGCTTGAGCTGACCGGGCGCACCCGCGCAGCCGGTCACCGAGAAGGTCGTGCTCGCCGGCAGCACCGGGAACGGCTCGACCGCCGACGGCCGCACCGATTCGATGACGGGTTGGCCGGATGCGCCGGTGCCGGTGAGCGTGTGCGGGCCGCAGGCCAGTTGCGGACGGCTGGTCGGCTTGACGAAGGCGCCGGTTCGGTCGGTCACCACACCGGTGAACGAACTGCCCGCGCCGTCGAGCGCCAACGCCACGTCGCGCAACGGTGGATAACCGGTGCCGGTGACGGTGAACTGCGCGGGACCGCCGGCGGAGTTGATCGGGTCGGGCGTGACCTTCACGGTCGGGCAGTACACCTGGACCGTGGTGGAGGCCTGGACCTGCCCGATCCACACCAGGTTCACGGTGTTGGCGCCGCAGGTCGCCAGGCCGGCCGGGACGGCCACCCCGTTGAGCACCAGTGCGTCGCTGTTCTGCGGATCGCCGGTGCCGGTCTCGCCGCTGGCGATCTGCTGGCCCCGCAAGGTGATGGTCAGCCGCTCGCCCAGGTCGGTGCCGTCGGCGGTGATGTCCATCGTGGTGAACTGGCCGAGCGTGGTCTCCACCGGGCTGACTTGGATGAAGAAGCCCGCGAAGAGGGCCGCTCCGGCCGGGCCGCCGTGGCTGACCCCGCCGGCGAGCAGAATCAGGACGGCGGCGAGGCGGCGCGCGGCGCGCAGCTCAGCGGCCTGCGACCTGCCGCGCCGCCGGAGCTGTCCGGCGGCGCGGCGGGGGCTGGTCACGCGGTGGTGTGCGACATGCCGCTGACCAGGACGGCCGGGCTGCACGAGGTCGCGCCTCCCCCCGGCTTGTCGCAGGTCACCGAGATCGTCAGGCTCTGGCCCGCGCCCACGGTGATCGCGGTGACGAAGTGCAGGTCGTAGTCCCGGAAGTTCTCCATCCGGGTGCTGATAAGGGTGTTGCCGCCGCGGGTGATGGTCAGTGAACCGGTATCGCCGTTCGGGTTCTGCAACACCAGGTCGGTGACCGTGTACGCCTGGTGCGCGCCGGCGGTCAGGTGGCTGTTGGACTTCAGGTCCACGGCGAAGGCGATCGGCGCGGGCAGCACCGGGCCGGGCGGGGGCGTCGGCGCCGAGGCGGAGGGAGAGGACGAGGCAGCGGAACCGCTACCGCTTCCCGCGCCGCCTCCCGCCGTGGAACCGGTCGGGCTCGCGCCGCCACCGCCGCCGCCTCCGCCTCCGGATCCGGGCCCGCCGGTGGGGATTCCCGCCGCGTTGAGCGCCTGGTTCGCCGCGCCGGTCGCCGCGTCCTTCACGACCGGCTTGAGGACCGTGAACCAGAGCGCGGTCAGCGCGATCGCCGCGAGCAGCACGAATGCGGCGGCCTTGCCGACCCAGGACGGTATCGCAGCCTCCTGCAAGAGGCTGGCGTCTAGCGGTTCCGGGGCGTTCCCGCCGCGGCCGGGCTGGGCGGACTGCCCGTTCGGCTCGCCGGGCTGATCCGACTGCGCCTGCGACTGCGCCGGGCGGGCCGCCACCGTGAAGCGGTGCAGCACGCTCGGTCCGCGCCAGAACCGCCTGCGGGCGCGGGCCCGGGCGGTGACGAACGCGGCGGCGCCGGGGCCGACCTCGATGCGCGGCGGCTCGATCGTGACGTCGACCAGATCCTGCGCGTCATATCCGGTCAGGTCGACGAGCACCGGCGCGTTGCCGCGGTTGTCGAGGGCGACCTGGTACTTGCCGGCCCGTTTGCCGCGGGCCCGGCCGGTGCGCGGCGAAAGGTCCGCGCTGAGCACCGGCACGCCGGCGATCGCGAGGACGCCTTCTTCCACCCGCGGGCGCAGCGGGTCCTCATTCGAGGTGATACGTACCGCGTAAGGGCGGGGGCCGGGGGTGAGCCCGGGGTCGACCGGGGGGCGGAACCGCAGCTTCGCGGTCTCGCTCTGGCCCGGAAACAGCGAGAGCCCGGACGGCTCGATGTGCGCCCAGGCCGCGGGGTCGCCCAGAACTTCGAGGGTGAACGAGTCGACCACACCCCCGGTGTTGGTGACGACGAGTTCGACTTCTGCTTCCTCACCCGGATTGACCGGCTGCGCGGTCGGCGTCAATGCTGCTTCTGCTCCCATGGCCGCGACGGTAGAAGGAGCGCGCGCGCGGCGGCAGTCGCGGACGGGCAGCACGCCGGGCACCGGCGACCGCCCCTTCGCGCTGCCCGAAAGTGCAGCACCCATGGACCGTTCGGCTGCCCGATGCGACCTGCCGCCGGGTAGGCCGGGCGCGGCACGCTTCCCCCGTGATCCTTGAGACCGACCAGGCACTTCTCGCCGTGACGAAGACGCGGGTACTCGGCAACGCCGCGGTGACCGTGACCTTCGATCCGCCGGCGCGCCCCTGGATTCAGGCGCTCAAGACTCCGGCGGTGAACTTCTTCCTGTTCGACATCAGGGAGAACACCCATCGCCGCGATGTGATGTACGAGCAGGTCCGCGACGAGGGGGGAAAGGTCGTCGGGCACCGTCCGCCGGCCCTGCGGTACGACCTGCACTACACGGTCACCGTGTGGGGCGCGCCGATCGCGATGGAGCACCGGATTCTCGCATTGGTGCTGCGCTGCTTCGGCGCGCTTCCGACGATGCCGCGGGAGCTGATGCCCGAGGCGCTGGGGAAGCTGCCGTACGAGGTGCACCTGACCACCGCGGCCGGTACCAAGCGCGGGATGTTCCTGAACCTGGCGGGTGAGGTGAAGGCCGGCTTCGAGCTGACCGCCACCGTCGCGATGCCGGCTCCGGACCTCCCGGCGGCGCCCGCGGTCAGCCAGGCGCAGGTGACCGTGGGTCCGAAGCCGACCGGATCGGCCCCGCCGCCGGCCGGGCAGGCACCCCCGAACGCGACTCCGGGCGCACCGGCGGTGCCGGCGGGAACCGGCGCACCGGAGACGGTGCGGCACGGCGCGCCGGCGGCGCAGTCCGCGTCTCAGCCGGCTGCCACCGCGGCGACGGCGAGCGCGCAGGCCGCTGCTCCGGCAGCCGCAGTAGCTACCACCGCACCGACAGAACCGACAGCGCCGACGAAACCGAAAGAACCGACGGCACCGACAGGCGCACAGAACGCTGACCCGGCATCGCAGCCGGCAGCCGGACCGAACTGACAAGAGGGGAAGCAACCATGAGCGGACTCGAAGACATCCCGCTGATCGGCGACGTCGCAGGGGTGGCGATCCACGGCGCGGAGGCCGTCGGCGACGCGGTCACCGGCGACTGGGACGGCGCGGCCGACCAGGCGCAGCGGATGGCTGGCGGCGCGATCGGCGTCGCGACCGGCGGGATCTCGACCGCGGTCGAGGACGTGTACGACGAGCTCGCGCCGCACGCCGGCCTGCCGGACTCGCACGAGCTCGGCCACGACGTGCTGCAGGGCGTCGGCAACGCGATCGGCGACGGCGTGTACGACCTCGTGCACGGCAGCGATGACGGCGGCCTCGGTGGCGGAGCCGACCTGCCCGGTGGCGACCTCGGCGGCGGGGACCTGGGCGGAGGCGACCTCGGTGGGGGCGACTTCGGCGGCGGAGGCGACCTCGGCGGCGGGGACCTCGGCGGAGGCGGCTTCGGCGGTGCCGACATGAGCGGCGGCGACGACGGCGGCTACGACATGAGTGGTGGCGCGGACATGAGCGGCGGCGACGGCGAGTACTGAGCCGCACCGCACCACTCGAAGTGCTAAGGGCGCTGATTCCGGCGCCGCCGCCGTAGCTGGGGCCGCGGCCCGGAATCAGCCTCCGAATCCAACCCGTACGCCGACCGGCCGTTCACACGGCTATCGAGCAGCATCGACATCGCCCGACGGAAGGAAGAGCAAGCGATGCCCAACTATCAGTCCCCGGGCGTGTACATCGAGGAGCTTGAGTCCGGCACCCGCCCGATCGAGGGCGTCGGCACCGCGGTGGCGGCGTTCGTCGGCTTCAGCGCGGACGGCCCGCTGCACACACCGATCCTGGTGACCAACTGGACTCAGTACACCAATACGTTCGGCGAGCCCGCGCCCGGAACATACCTCGGGCACGCGGTGTTCGGGTACTTCCTCAACGGCGGCGGCCAGGCGTACATCGTGCGTGTCGGCGGCGCGCCCGGAAACGGCACTCCCGCAGCCGCGCGCGCAGAGCTGCCTTCCGCCGCGACACCCGGCGCGGTCGCCTATGTGGCTACAGCCAAGGACGGCGTCACGCGCGGCGATGTGACCATCGAGGTCACCGACGCGGCGGTCGAGGGCGCACCCGAGGACTCGTTCCGACTGGTCGTGCGGGGCGGGGGCCGCGAGGAGGTGTTCGAGCCGGTCACCACGCGGCGCGGCCGGTCCAACGTGGTGACGCAGGTGAACGCGACCTCGACGCTGATCGAGCTGATCGAGGCCCCGGGGCACGGCGCCCTGGCCGATCGGCGCCCCGCGAACGCCGTGGTGACACTGACGGACGGTCCCGGCGCCGAGGTCGCGGTGAGCCCGAACGACTACGTCGGCAGCAGCGCGGACCGCACCGGGTTCGGCGGCCTTGAGGCCATCGACACGGTGACCATGGTCTGCGTCCCGGACCTGATGGCGGCTTACCTGGCCGGCCGGATCGACCGCGACGGAGTGCGCGCGGTGCAGACCGCGATGATCGCGCACTGCGAGCTGATGGGCGACCGGATGGCGATCCTGGACGCGCTGCCGGAACTCAATCCGCAGCAGGTGCGCGAGTGGCGGATGAACGAGGCCGGATACGACTCGAAGTACGCCGCGCTGTACTGGCCCTGGCTCAAGGTGCTCGGCCCGGACGGCAAGACGATGGCGCTGCCGCCGAGCGGGCACATGGCCGGGATCTGGGCGCGCAACGACGAGACCCGGGGCGTGCACAAGGCGCCGGCCAACGAGGTGGTGCGCGGCGCGATCGGCGTGGCGACCGCCTTGACCCGCGCCGAGCAGGACAACCTGAACCCGGTCGGGGTCAACTGCATCCGGGCCTTTCCGGGGCGGGGCATCCGCGTGTGGGGTGCCAGGACCCTGAGCAGCGATCCGGCCTGGCGGTACATCAATGTTCGACGTCTTTACAACTACGTCGAGTCCTCGGTGCGGATCGGCACGCAGTGGGTGGTGTTCGAGCCCAACGACAAGAGCCTGTGGGAGCGGGTCATCAGGACGCTGCGGTCGTTCCTGTTCACCGTGTGGCAGGACGGCGGGCTGTTCGGCGACACGATGGAGCAGGCGTTCTATGTCAAGTGCGACGACGAGACCAACCCCTCGGAGTCGATCGAGATCGGCCGGCTCGTCTGCGAGATCGGCCTGGCGGTGGTCAAGCCCGCCGAGTTCGTGGTCTTCCGGCTGGCGCAGCTGCCCACCGGCACGGCCCTGTCCGAGTAAACCGGCGCGCGGCGCACGCCGGGCCGCGAATCTGAAGAGGTAGGAGAACACTGATGGCGGGGATCACCGATCCGCTGACGAACTACAGCTTCGCTGTGGAGATCGACAGCCTGACGATCGCGCAGTTCAAGGAGGTCAACGGCCTCGGCATCACGGTCGGGGTGATCGAGAACCGGGCGAACAAGGCCGGCGGCCTGCCGGTGCTGCAGAAGCTGCCGGGCTCGGTCAAGTACGAGGACATCCACCTGTCCCGCGGCAAGGTCAACGACCCGGCGTTCTGGAACTGGATCAAGACCGTGCAGGAGGGCAAGATCGACGAGGCCCGCAAGGACGGCGCGGTCATCCTCTACGACCTGGCGCACGGCGAGGTGAGCCGGTTCAACTTCTTCCAGGGCTGGCCGTCGAAGGTGGAGGTCGGCAAGCTGTCCGCCGGCGGCGACCAGGTGCTACTCGAGTCCGTGGTCATCACGATCGAGCGGCTCGAGGTGAAGTGATGTCCACCGGGGCGACGGTGTTGGGCACGACGGCCGTGGGGACGGCCGCAGCGACAGGGTCGGACGACGCGACGGTGCGAACGCAGTTCGCGTTCACGCTTCCGGTCGGCTTCGTGGACAGCGCGGGCGTGGCGCATCGTCAGGGCACCATGCGCCTGGCGACCGCGCGGGACGAGATCCTGCCGCTGCGCGATCCGCGGGTGCGCGAGAACGAGGCGTACCTGACGGTCATTCTGCTGAGTCGAGTGATCACGTCGCTCGGTGAGGTTTCCCCGATCAATCCGGGCGTCGTGGAGAACATGTTCGCGGCCGACCTGGCGTTCCTTCAGGATCTTTACCGGCGCATCAACGCGGAGGGGCACACCCGGATCGCGGTCACCTGCCCGGCGTGCGAGCACGACTTCGCGGTGGACAGTTCCGGCCCCGCGGCGAGCCGCCTGGGGGAATCGTGACGTACGGCACCGACCTGCTGATGGAGGAAGTGTCGTACGTCGCCTATCACTTCCACTGGCCGCTGGACGCCATCCTCGACCTCGAACATCCGCTGCGGCGCGACTTCGTGACCCGCATCGGCGGGATCAACGCGGCGGTCAACGCGGCCGCGGAGGCGAGGGCGGCAGGTTTGGCCACGGCGGGCTCAGGCGCCGGCGGCGCCGAGGACGGTTGGTGACGCGATGCGCTGGCCGTGGCGCCGGTCGTCGGACGCGAACTCGAGCCCTGCGACGCAGCCTGAACTATCCGATGCTCGGAATGCCGAGCCGGCCGCGCAGGCCGCGGCCGCGCAGACCGCTGCGTGGCGCGATCTGCCGAGTGGCATGACGGTTCTCGGCGCGATGCCCGCCACGATGGACGCCGGGTTCAGCAGGACCCTGCCGAGCCGTTGGCACAATCCGCCGGCGCTCGGTCCGCTCGGTCACGACGTGCGCACCGATGTGCCGGGTGGTTTGGTCAGTGGCGTGGCACGGACGGTCGATCCGCTGGACACCCGCCCCGCGGACTTCGTGTGGCGGCTCCCGGACCTCACCGAGTCCGGCGCGGCGACGACCGACGCCGCGACCGGGGCTGCCAACGCGGCTGTAAGGGCCCTTCCTCAGGCTGCGCCGCAGGCACGGTCTGGGATTGCGCCGCTAGGCGGATCGGCCGCGGCTACGGACATCGCGCGCGGCGCTTCGCGGACCGCACCGTTGACGACGCGGCAGACGATCGCAGCACCTGACCAGACCTCTGTTCTGCCAGCGCAGCCTTCTTTGTCAGCGCAGCCTTCTCTACCAGCACAGCCTTCCGTGCTCTCGCCAGCGGACGGCGCCGAGACCTTCACCGGTACCGGTGCTCAGCCCGCAATGGTGACCGGCACGACGCAGACTCGCCAGGCGCTGCAAGACGCGGCGGCCGCCGTCGAGGCGCGGGACCCTCGCCCCGTTCCCGCGGACGTGACCGACGGCCCGACCGCGGCAGCGCCTGACCGGGGTGTGTACGCCGAGCCTGATCCGGGGACGTCCAAATCCCCGCCGGACGCCCCGGCCTCCGGTCTCGGCACCCTGTTCACACCCCGCGAGGCGCGGTCGGGGTCGGACTCGCAAGGGTCCGCCCCGGCCGTAGCGCCTCTCGTCTCGCGCAACCCGCTCCGGCGGTCTTCAGCGCAGCCGTTGGTAGCCGGTCCGGGAGCGCAGGCCTCGTCAGCGCCGGCGAACCTGGACGCGGGCGACGACCTGCCCGGCGCGGCAGGCGTGGCCACGGATTCGGTACCGATCGCTGACGTCGACGCAGCTGCGGGAGCGGGAGCGGTACCAGCGCCGGATCTTGCGACGACGAGCGCTGAAGCCGTGACTTCGACTTCTGAGGTCGAGGACGAGTTGCAGGGCTCGCCGGAAGCCGCGGCGACAACTGAGCCGGGGCAAGGCGCGGCGCGGGCGGAGATGCCGCCGGATGCGCAGGCGCAAGCGCCGGCGGAACCACCGCCCTCCGGCGAGACACCGCCACCGACGCCGCGATCAGCAGAACCCTCAGCAGCGCAATCGGCGGCGCGATCACGAGCGCAGTCAGCGACGACGACGGCGCCGCCGATCCGCACTGCCCCGATCGTTTCGGCCACCCGCTTCGTGCCGGTTCCCACGCCTATCAGTGTCCTGCGGCCGCCGGCCGCGCCGATCGATCAACCCGTGCGTGCGGCCGAGTCCGTCATCGGTAGCTATGCGACCGCAGCGATCACGCCTCCCGCCGCGCGACTTGCGCCGACGGCGTCGTCCGGAGCGCAAACGGCGCAAGCGGCGGTGGGGCCGGTGATGTCCGCAGCGCAGGCGGCGTCCGGAATCTTGTCCCGCTCATCGGGACAAGCCTCAGCGCAAGCACGAGGCGTCGTCGGCCGCGCGCTGGCCGAGGCGCGGGCCGTGGCCGACTCGGTTCTTCCGAACCAGGATGCAGCGAGCCGGATCGGTCGATCTGTCCCGCTCAGCGAGACAAGCGCGGGGAACGCCGCGACGCCCGCAGCCGCGACCACTGCCGCGCCGCACGACCCGGCCGCGCTCGACGCGCTCGCCCGGCAGCTCTACGGCCGCTTCTCCAGACACCTGGCCGGCGAACTGCTCGTCGACCGCGAACGTTCGCAGTTCCTCACCGATCTGCACTGAACCATCCACTCTCACCGACTCGACGGAAAGGACCGGACCCATGGCGAAAGACGAACTCGGAATGGCCGGACTCGCCTGGCGCTTCGGCGTGGAGGTGGACGGCGAGCAGATCGCGCTGTTCACCGGCTGCGCGGGTCTGGACGCCGAGTACGAGCCGTTCACCTGGAAGGAGGGCGGCGGGGACGGGCCGGTCGTCACCCTCGCCGGGCGCCTGACCTACACCAACGTGAAGCTGACCCGGTCGGTCGACAAGGACAGCGCCAAGGTCTTGAAATGGTTCACCGACCAGGCGGCCAAGCCGAAGCCCAAGCACGTCACCATCACCCTCTACGACGGCAACGGCACGTCCGTGTCCTGCTGGACCCTCACCGACGCCTGGCCGATCAAGTACTCGGGACCGAGCCTGACCACGGTCGGCGAGGAAGCCGACGGCATCGCGCACGAATCGCTGGAACTCTCGCACCGGGGGTTCATGTGACCGTCTTCGCCACCCTGCGCAACCAGGACGACATGAGCCTGCTGGCCTGCGAGTTCAACCCCTCCTCGGTCAAGCTCACCAAGTCGGCCACCTGGTCCACTCCCCCGGCCCGCAACGCCAAGGACCACCCGCGGCCGCAGTTCGTCGGCACCGGACCGCAGACCCTGAGTCTCAGCCTGCTGTTCAACGCGTACGGCCGGGACGGCAGCTCGAGCGCGCTTCCGGTCGCGTCGGCGGTGCAGAAGCTGCTCGATTGGACGCAGCCGACGCAGCGGTCTCAGGAGGCTCACAACCCCGCGCCGCCGACGATCGAGTTCTACTGGGGCGCACAGGTCACCATGACCGGGTTCCTCAAGAGCGTCGAGATCGACTACCTGCTGTTCGACAACGACGGCACCCCGCTGCGCGCGACCGCGAACGTCACGCTCCAGGCGCTGCCGCAGACCACGCCGGGCACGAACCCGACTTCAGGGGGAATCTCCGGGCGGCGCAGCGCGCAGACGACGCAGGGCGACTCGCTCGCGTCGATCGCGCAACGCGAATACGGCGACGCGGGGCTGTGGCGGGCGATCGCCATCGCGAACGACGTCGACGACCCGGGACGGGTGCCTCCGGGAACCAGGCTTCTGCTACCCCCGCGCACGCAGGCGGTCGCGCTCGCGGCCGTGGGAGGTGACCCCCGATGAGCCCTTCCGCTTACGGCACCAGGCCGCGCATCACGGTGGACGGCACGCCGCTGGCCGACGACGTGCTGCCGTCGCTGATCAAAGTGGTGATCGACACTCAGCTGCATCTGCCGGACATGTTCGCCCTCGAATTCCTCGACCACGGCCGGGACCTGGTGCGCCGGGCCGGCTTCGACTTCGGCGGCCGGATCGAGATCACCGCCACCGGGGCGGACGCAGCCGACGAGGCGGGCAAGTTGCTCGTCGGCGAGGTCACCGGGCTGGAGCAGGACACTGACGCGACCGGCACCTGGACCATCGTGCGCGGCTACGACCTCTCGCACCGGCTGTGCCGGGGCCGCCGCACCCGCACGTTCCTGGACGCGACGGACGGCGACATCGTCCGGCGGGTGGCGACCGATGCAGGGCTCGAACTCGGCGACGTGGACGACGACGGCGCGGTGCACCCGCACGTCGGCCAGGTCAACCTCACGGACTGGGAGTTCTTGCGCGCTCGGGCCAATGAGCGCGGGCGCGAGGTTGCCGTGGTGAACGGCCAACTGGTCTGGCACGCGCCGGTCTCGCACGACACCGCGCCGAGCTCGCTCGACGACCTGGAGACCCCGCCGCAGCCGGCGCAGCTGCTGCTCGGCACGAACCTGCTGCGCCTCTCCCCCAGGGTGACCGCGGCCGAGCAGGTCGGCGAGGTCTGGGTGCGCGGCTGGAACCCGGAGACCAAGCAGCCGGTGCGCGGCAGCGCGAAGACCTCGACGGTAAGCGCGAATTCGGGCGCTGATCCGAGCGAGCTGGCCGGCCGGTTCTCCGCCGCCCCCTTCCTGGTGGCGGATCGGCCGGTGCGCGACGAGCAGGAGGCCGACGCCATCGCGGCGGCGGTCGCCGAGCAGATCGCGGGCGCGCACGCGGAGATGACCGGTCTCGCGCTCGGCGATCCGAAGCTGATCCCCGGCGCGGCCGTGTCGGTCAGCGGCGTCGGTTGGCCGCATGACGGCGACTACGTCCTGTCCGGCGCGCGCCACCGCTACGACGAGACCGGCTATCACACCGAGTTCACCGTCAGCGGCCGCCAGGAGCGCACGCTGCTCGGTCTCGCCTCGCTCGGCGCGACCAAGCAGACGCACCGCGGCAGCGGCCGACCGTGGCCGGGCCTGGTGATCGGTCAGGTCACCGACATCAACGATCCGGACCAGCGGTTCCGGGTCAAGGTCGCCTTCCCCTGGCTTTCCGACGACTACGAGTCCTGGTGGGCTCGCGTCGTGCAGCCGGGTGCCGGAGACGGCCGCGGCCTGGCCTGGCTGCCGGAAGTCGGCGACGAGGTGCTGGTCGGATTCGTACACGGCGACGTGCGCGATCCGTACGTGCTCGGCGGCCTCTACAACGGCACGGACCACCCGATGATGAACGACCAGCTCGTGGACGGCAGCGCCGGACAGGTGCTGCGCCGGGTGCTCGGCTCACGTACCGGGCACCAGCTGGTCTTCAGCGACGACGATCAGGGTTCGCAGATCCAGCTGGCCACCGGCGACGGCTCGGCGACGATCACGCTCGACTCGACGAACACGAAGATCGTCATCGACGGCACCGGCACGGTCACCATCCACGCCGGCGGCCCGCTCAAGCTCGACAGCGACGGCGATATCGAGCTGAACGCGAACGGCGGCGATCTGAAGCTGACGGCCAGCGGCGAGCTCAAGCTGTCCGGCAGTACCGGGGCATCCATCGACGGCGGACCGCAGGTCAGCGTGTCGGGATCGATCATCAAACTCAACTAGTAAGCCTCCTGATTCACATCAGCCGGCATAAGAGCACGATGGAGAGGGGCGGGGATTCCCCATGGGACAGCCGGCCGCGATCAGCGGCGATCAGGTGCAAGCGGTGTGCTCGCTGCATCTGATGCCGAACCCTGCGACGGGGGCGCCGCAGCCCTCTCCCCCGCTGCCCTTCGCCGCGCCGATAACGCTCGGGGTCTGCGCGACGGTACAGATCTGCGGCTCACCGGCGGTGGTCGTCGGGGCCACCGGCCTCAACACCCCGCCGCACGTCGGCCTGCACCCGGCCGATCCGTTCTTCGCGCCGCCGACTCAGCAGGCTGTCATCGCCGCCGGGAGCAGCAGCGTGCTGCTCGGCGGGGTGCCGGCGGCCCGCACCGGCGACAGCGCCACCTGCTGCGGGCAACCGACCGGAACGCTGGTCGGCAGCGCCGCGACCGTGCTGATCGGGGGCTGAGCGCGCGATGACGAACATCACCGAGGACTTCGTCGGGCGCGGCTGGGCCTTCCCGCTGCGGCTCGACAGCACCGGGGCGTTCGTGCTCTCCCAGGGCGATGACGACGTGGCCGAGTCGATCCGGCTGATCCTCGGCACCAGCCCCGGCGAGCGGCCGATGCGGCCCGAGTTCGGCTGCCCGATCCACGAGCTGATCTTCGACACCGTGGACGCCGGCCTGGCCGGCCGGGTCGGCGCGCTGGTCGAGGCGGCGCTGACCCGCTGGGAGCCGCGCATCGACGTGCTGACCGTCGCGGCGAGCCCGGACCCGGCCGCGCCGCAGGTGCTGCGCATCGCGGTGGACTACCGGGTCAAGGCCACCAACGACCGGCGCAACCTGGTCTTCCCGTTCTACTCGATCCCCGAGGACTGAGCCGCGATGCCGCTGCCCGCGCCCGATCTGGACGACCGCCGCTTCCAGGATTTCGTGGACGACGCCAAGCGCCTGGTGCGCCGGCGCGTGCCGGCCTGGAGCGACCACAACGTGCACGACCCGGGCATCACCCTGATCGAGGCCGTGGCCACCATCGCCGATCAGCTCGCCTTCCGGCTCAATCAGGTCCCTGAGCGGCACCACCGCAAGTTCCTCGACCTGCTCGGCATCACCCGCAGGCCACCGAGCGCGGCGCGCGCCGAGCTGACCTTCAAGCTGTCCGCGCCGCGCCCCGATGTGGTCATCGTCCCGGCCGGGCATCGCGTGGGCACGCCGCGCGTTCCCGGTGAGGAGCCCGTCGGCTTCGCGACGCTCGCGCCGCTGAACATCGTGCCGGTGAGCTTGATCGAACTGCGCGCGGCTCCGGCCGTGGGCAGCGCGGCAGCCGCCGCGCCGGGTGAAGCCGGCGCGGCCGATCCGGCCCGCAACGCCGACAACCTGCGCGATCTTCGACCGCTGATGCGCCAGGGCGAACCAGCCGCCTGCTTCTCCCCGGTGCCGCAGCCCGGCGACCGGCTGTACGTAGGGCTTTCCGACGCGGCGCCCTCCTGCCTGGTCTCGCTGCGCACGGACAGCAAGATCGAGGGCATCGGCGTGGACCCGGACCACCCACCGCTGTACTGGGAGGCTTATCAGAGCTCTGGCTGGGCGCGCTGCGAGGTCGAGCGGGACACCACCGGTGGCCTGAACCGGCCGGGCGAGATCCTGTTGCATTTGCCGCCGCAGCACACGCACTGCCTGATCAACGGGGTGCGTGCGGCCTGGCTGCGCGCCGTCGTGACCACTCCGGAGGCGAACGTTCCGGGGTACAGCAGGACTCCGACGCTCACCAAGCTCACCGCGCACTGTGTCGGCGGGACCGTCGCCGCGATCCACGCCGAGCACATCAGCAACGACGTGCTCGGCACCGCCGAAGGCGCGGCCGGGCAACGGTTCCGGCTGCATCACGCCCCCGTTCTGCCCAGCGCCGAGCCGGCGGTCCTCGAGGTCTCCGGCGAGGACGGCTGGCAGCAGTGGGATCAGGTCACCGACTTCGCGGCCAGCGACCGCGATGACCGGCACTTCACGCTCGACCCGATGACCGGCGAGATCGACTTCGGACCGGCGGTACGGCTCGGCGACGGCAGCGTGCGCTGCCACGGCAAGGTGCCGCCGGAGGGCTCGACGGTCAGGCTGCGCGAGTACTGGACCGGTGGCGGCGCGGCCGGGAACGTCGGCGCGGGCCGGCTGACCGTCATGCGGTCGGCGATCCCGTATGTGTCCTCGGTGACGAATCGGCAGCCCGCTCGCGGGGGCCACGACGGCGAGACGGTCGCCGAGGCGAAGGTGCGCGCCGCGCGGGCGCTGCGCGGCCAGGACCGCGCGGTGACCGCCGAGGATTATGAGGCCATTGCGACGATGGCGGTGTCGGGCGCGGCGCGCGTGCGCTGCGTTCCGCCGGCGAGCCCTGATGAGCCGGTGCATGTGCTCGTCGTGCCCGACGTATCAGGGTATGGATCAGGTCGCATTCCGTTCGACGCGCTCACTCCGGACGAGCCGAGCATGGCCGCGATCGCGGCGGCGCTCGAGGAGCGGCGCTTGGTCGGCGTCCGGATCGCGGTCGAGCCGCCGCGCTATCAGGGAGTTACCGCGGCGGTCCGGCTGCGCTCGCGGCGCACCGAGGACCTCGACGAGGTACGCACCGCCGCGCTCGCCGCGCTGTACCGCTGGCTGCATCCGCGCGACGGCGGCCCGGACGCGGCCGGCTGGCCGTTCGGCCGCGCGGTCACGCTCGGCGACGTGCACGCGGCGCTGGCCTCGGTGCCCGGCGCGGATTACGTCGAGGAGGCGCGGCTCTACCCGGCCGATCCGACGACCGGAGCGCGCGGCGAGGCGGTCCCGGCGATCGAACTGGGCCCGGACATGCTGCCGTTCTCCTACGACCACCAGGTGCGGGTGAGCTGAATGAGAGGTCTGATCAGCAACGAAGAGCCGCAGGTACTGGGCATCGCCGCCGCGCTGCGCCAGGCGATCCCGGCGGTGTACCAAGAGGATCCCCTGTTCATGCAGCTGTGCGCGGCCTTCGACGATCTGGTCGCGCCGCTGGTGACCGCGGTGGACTGCTTCGATGCCTATCTGGATCCGTACCTCGCCCCCGCCGACTTCCTCCCCTGGCTCGCCGACCTGGTCGGCTATCAAGGTTCGGTCAGGCAGGGATCAGACCTCGAACGCGCGCAGGTCGCCTCGGCGGTGTGGGATCACACGCGGCGCGGAACGCCGCTGGGCGTGCGTGAAGCGGCGGCGCGGGCGGCCGGCGTGCCGGTCGAGCAGGTGCAGTTGGATGATCCGGGCGGGACGAGATGGGCCGCGTCCGCGGGCGCGGTGGCCAGCGACTGGCCGCAGGTCACCGCCCGGGTGCGCGTTGCGGTGCCCGATGCGGCGCAGGGGTCGCAGAAGGTCGGCGAATCGGTGCGCGCCGCGATCGAGGCGGTCGCGGGAGTGCATTGCGCAATCGCGGTGGACGTGGTGGAGGCCGGGGACACGCCCCGGCCGCGCCGGGCCCGTCCGCCGGGGGCGAGAAGCTACGGAGGCGAATCATGATTCTGTGTCGGGAATGCGGGAACAGCGCGCCCTCGCGCGACGGGTTCTGCTCCTCGTGCGGGGCGCTGCTCGACTGGTCCGGCGAGCGCGTCGAAACGCAGGTACTGCCGACGGTGCAAGGCGCGCCGACCGGCCAGACCGCGCCGTCGATACCGGCCACCGCGGCCGCGGCCGCGGGCGTGGGGCAGGCCGAGCCGCAGGGAGGCGCGTTCCAGGGCGGTGTCGGTCAGGGTGGTATCGGGCAGGGCGGCATTGGTCAGGGCGCTGTCGCGCCGGGCTGGACGCCGGCCGTCGAGGCGCGGCGGGCCGACCCGGTGCCGGTTCAGTCAGAGCCCGAATACAGCGGCCCCTTCTGTCAGGCGTGCGGCGTGCGCAATCCACAGGATCGGCGGTTCTGCCGTTCGTGCGGCGCGATGCTGCAACTGCCCACGCTCGCGGCGCAGGCGCGCCGCGGCTGGTGGCGGCGGCTGATCGATCGGCTCACCGGCCGCCGCCGCGAGTTCACGGCCGGCGAGCGGCCCGCCGGGTTCCGCGACCATCACGGCGCGAGCTCCGGTCAGCCGGGCAAGCGGCGGCTGCGCCTGCCCCGGCACATCAAGCTCGGCAGGATCGCGCCGATCCTGCTCGTCGCGGGCCTCGCGGGCGTCGGGCTCGGCCCGGCGCGCATGTGGGTGACCAGCGAGATCAACACGCTGCTCGGCAAGGCCAAGGCGCGGGTGAATCAGCACTATGTCAACGTCACGCCGGTCGGCGCCTCGGCGGTCTCGCAGAAGGACCACGGCGCGGCGCTGGCGATCGACGGACTCAACAACACCTACTGGGCCACGTCCAAACACCCTGACGGAGTCGGCGAGGCCGTGACGATCACGTTCTCCGCCCCGGTCGACATCGATCAGATCGGCATCCTGTCCGGCGCAGACGCGCAGAACTTCCGCGCCTTCGCCCGGCCGCACGACCTGGTGGTGACGGCCGCCGGCGCTTCGCCGGAAACGCTGACCTTCGACGACTCGGCGGATTTCCAGAGCCGCGGGGCCACGCTGCGGAAGGTGACCACGGTGACCATCACCGTCAAGGACGCCTACGCCGGCCAGAAGGAGCACGACCTGGCGATCCGTGACCTGGAGTTCTTCGTCAAGTCGAGCTGAGCGCGGCGGCTCAGCCGCGGTTGACCGGCGCGTCCGGCGACCGCCAGTGCGCCGGGCGCGTGAAACCGGCGCCCAGCTTGGTCTCGGCGTCGCCCTTCGCGGAGTCGAGCTGCGCCTGCGTCAAGAACAGGCACCCGCGCAGATCCGCGCCGCGTAGGGCGGCGTCACGCAGGTCCGCGCCGATGACGTCGGCCAGCCGCAGGTCGGCTCCGCTCAGATCGGCCGCGACCAGCAGCGCGCCGCGCAGGTTCGCACCGCGCAGATCGGCTCCGCCCAGCCGCGCGCCGATCAGGTCCGCGCCCCGGTGGTTGCGTTTGCGGCCTCGGACCTCGGCGCGGGCCAGTTCGCTCGCCCGGGTGAGCAGAACGTTGATGCGCTCACGCAGCGCCGCGACGTCCAAGCCCGAAATCGTCTGCGCGTCGCGCCGAGTGAGCTGATCGGTCTCGTCCAGCGCGCGGCGCAGTTCGGCGTGGACGGGCTTCGCGGCCGGGAGCGCGAGCGCGTCGGTGAGGTACCAGAGCAGTTCGTGCAGCTGTCGCATGACCGGGAAGACGGTGAGCAGCCGGCGCGCGGTGTCCGGGTCCTGACGCCAGCCGACCCCGTGGAAGGTGACCTGGGACACCTTCTGACCCGCTCCGAAGCAGTCGAAGACGGTGCAGCCGGAGAAGCCGCGCTCGCGCAGGTGCGGGTGAATGCCGCAGCGGTCGTCGTCGCGCAGGTTCACGCAAGCCCGCCCGGCCGGCTTGTCGAGCGCGAAGTCGGCCGATTTGGTGAAGTTGAGCGCCACGCAGCACAGCGCGAAGCAGTTGGCGCAGTCCGCGCGCAGGCCGAGGCGAGCGCGCTCGTCTTCCGCCGCCGCCGTGCGCACGCTACTGACCCGCCTCACCCGACGGGCCGGGCAACCGGGTGCTGAGGTACCCGCGCAGCAGCAGGTCGGCCTCGGCGATCAGCGCCGGGTCGCCGTCGCGGCGGTAGCGGAAGGCCAGGCGCAGCACGCTGTCCGCGCCCTCGACGGCCACAAGCAGCGCCAGGTCGACGTCCGGGCCGTCCTCCAGCCCGAGATCCTCCACGCCCAGCTGCTTGAGCCGTTCGGCGACCAGCCGGTTGTTCTCGATCTCGCGCTCCGCGTCGAGCATGAACTCCTTGCCGGCCCGCGCGTCGCCGAAGTCGACCACGGCGAAACCGGGCACGTCCCGCTTCATCGCCACGAACTCGGCGACGACCACCGACGCCGCGTCCGCCCACGTCTCGACCGCAGGAGCGGCGGCGAACCGCGCGTGCAGCCGGTCGAGGAACAGGTCGAGGTTGCGCCGCGCGAGCGCGCGGGCGAGCGCCTGCTTGCCGTCGAAGAACTGGTAGAGCGTGCCGATCGGCACCCGGGCGCGCTTGGCCACCTGGCTGGTGGTCAGCTCGTCGTACCCGACCTCGTCGAGCAGTTGCGCGCAGGCGTCCAGCATCCGCTCGAACCGCTCCAGGCTGCGGCGCTGCACCGGCCGGCGGCGCACGGGACCGACGTGCGGCGCGCCGCCGCCCGCGGGCGGGGGCGCTTTCGCAGCTGCTGTGACCTCTGGCATGGGGCTACTTCCTTCTCTAACATGAGCGCCACTCACATTAGAAGGGTGTTCGATGTCATCGCTACCGCGGTTCCCGGAAGGCTTCCTTTGGGGAGCGTCCACCGCCGCCTACCAGATCGAGGGGGCCGTCACGGAGGATGGGCGCGGCCCGTCCATCTGGGACACCTTCTCCCATACTGAGGGCCGCACGAAGGAGGGTGACACCGGGGATGTGGCGGCCGACCACTACCACCGCTGGCCCGAGGATGTGGCGCTGCTGACCGAGCTCGGCGCGAACGCCTATCGGTTCTCCATAGCCTGGCCACGCATCCAGCCTAGCGGCAGCGGATCAGCGAACCCCCGCGGCCTGGATTTCTATGATCGGCTCGTGGACGCCCTCGTCGAGCGCGGGATCACGCCGCTGCCCACGCTGTTCCACTGGGACCTGCCACAACGGCTTGAGGACGAGGGCGGTTGGCTCAATCGGCAGACCGCGTACCAGTTCGCGCAATACGCCGCGCTGGTCGCGGACCGGCTCGGCGACCGGGTCAAACTCTGGATCACGTTGAACGAACCGTTCATCCACATGACGCTCGGTTACGCGCTCGGCATGCACGCGCCGGGCCGCACGCTCGGCCTCGACGCGCTCCCGGTCGCGCACCATCAGCTGCTCGCGCACGGCCTCGCCGCCGGAGAGCTGCACGACCGCGGTCTGGGCGTCCTCATCTCCAACAACTGCACTCCGGTCCGGCCCGCGAGTGAGGCGGAGCACGACGTCGCCGCGGCCGCCGTCTATGACGCGCTGCACAACCGGCTGTTCAACGATCCGATCCTGCTCGGCACCTATCCGGACCTCAGCGCCCTGGGGCCGGAGGCGTACCCCTCGTTCGTCGAGGATGGCGACCTCAAGCTGATCCACGCGCCGTTGGAAGGGCTGGGGATCAACTACTACACGCCGAGTGTCGTGGGATACGCCGATCCGGTCGGCAACGACGGATTGCCGTTCACGCTCAACCAGATCGAGGGCGTGCCGACCACGGCCTTCGGCTGGCCGGTCGTGCCGGACGGCCTGCGCGAGCTGCTGGTCGGCCTGCGCAGCCGCTACGGTTCCGCGCTGCCGCCGATTTACATCACCGAGAACGGCTGCTCAACTAGCGACGTGCTGACCAATGACGGCCGCGTGCACGACACCGAGCGGATCGACTTCCTCACCGGGCACCTCGGCGCGCTGCGTGAGGCGATGGCGGCCGGGGTCGACGTGCGCGGGTACCTGACGTGGTCGCTGATCGACAACTTCGAGTGGGCCGAGGGCTACAGTCAGCGATTCGGCCTCGTGTACATCGACTACCCGACGCAGCGCCGCGCCCCGAAGGACTCGTTCTACTGGCTACGCGACGAGATCGCGGCCCAGCGATGACCACGTGGGAGGGTACGGCGCCCGACTCGCCGGCCGCGCCCGGCATATCAGCGCCCTCGGAAAGCGGCGACGCATCCGTGTCCGCAGCGGTCCCTTCCGCCAGGGTCACCAACCGCTGGACCGCGCTGCTCTCGCTGGCCAACCTGGGCCTGTGGATCGGCTACTTCGCGCCGCTCCAGGTGCTGCTGCCGAACCAGATGCAGGACATCGACGACGCGAGGAAGACCACGTACCTGGGCATCGCGACCGCGTTCGGCGCCCTGGTCGCGGTCGTCGTCGGGCCGATCGCGGGGGCACTGTCCGACGCGACCGGATCTCGGTACGGCAGGCGCAGGCCGTGGATCGGCGGCGGCGCGCTGCTCGGATTCGCCGGCCTGGCCCTGCTTTCCGGCCAGCGCACGCTCCTGGGCGTGACGCTCGGCTGGTGTCTGGCGCAGGCGGGGCTCAACGCCCTGCAGGCCGGTATCAGCGCACTGGTTCCGGACCGGGTTCCGGTGCGTCAGCGCGGCGTGGTCTCCGGATGGATCGGGCTCACGCAGTCGATCGGCGTCGTGATCGGCGTCCTGGCGGTGACGGCCCTGGTGACCGGTACCGTGTCCGGGTACTTGTTCATCGGCGCGATCGTCGTGCTGACCGCGGTTCCGCTGTTGCTGCGCGGACCGGATCCGCAAGTGCCGCATGAGGAACTACCGCGGTTCTCGGCGCGCTCGCTCGTCGGCTCGTTCCGATTCAGCCCGAAGCAGAACCCGGATTTCGCCTGGGCCTGGGCGACCAGGTTCCTGGTGCAGTTGGGCAACGCGCTCGCGACGCTGTACCTGCTGTACTTCCTGCGCGACAAGGTGCACTACGCGCAGCACTTCCCGGGCCACAAGGCGGAGGACGGCCTGCTGGTCGTCATCCTCGTCTACACGGTCGCCACGGTGCTCACCGTCGTGGTCGGCGGCGTCATCTCCGACCGCAGCGGCCGGCGCAAGCCCTCGGTGATCGTGTCGGGGTACGTCATGGCCGGCGCCGCGACCCTGCTGGCGATCTGGCCGACGTGGAACGGCGCGCTCATCGCGGCGGCCGTACTCGGCCTCGGGTTCGGCGTGTACCTGTCCGTGGACCAGGCGCTCATCACGCAGGTGCTGCCGACGGCGCAGGACCGCGCGAAGGACCTGGGCATCATCAACATCGCCAACTCCGCGCCGCAGGTGCTCGGTCCCGCGCTGGCCGCGCCGATCGTCACCTATCTCGGCGGC
Source organism: Actinocrinis sp. (assembly GCA_035763685.1). Classification (GTDB taxonomy): domain Bacteria; phylum Actinomycetota; class Actinomycetes; order Streptomycetales; family Catenulisporaceae; genus Actinocrinis. Next base: position 57,012 of record DASUAR010000178.1, read on the forward strand.
TACTCGACGCTCTATGTGGTCGTCGCGCTCGTCACCATCGCCGGATCGGTGCTGGTGCGGCGGATTCGCGCGGTGGATTGACAAACGCGCTGCGCGAACCGCGGCATGAGTAAAGCTCTGATCTACGACACCGTTCCCCAACGGCGTCGTAGATCAGAGCACCTACTTCAACCCTCGATCCGCACTGCTATGTACATCAGTTCACGAGCGCCTTTGCTCGCTTGTGCTAGTCGAACCTGAACTCGTTCAGCCCATGTTGGGCCTGCTCGAAACGGGCCTTAGTTCAGGAACACCGACGGGCTGCCGGCCACCGAGGTGTCCAGCACCGGGCCGAAGTCGGCGTTGAAGCTCTCCGGCGACGGGCAACCGGCCCACGAGCCGGTGTCCCGGGTGAAGGTCTGGTTGACGAAGGACAGCGAGCCGTCCGTCAGCGAGACCGAGCCGGTGACACCGGTCGACGGACCGCTGTACTTGCACGTCGCGCTGCCGATGACCAGGCCGAGCGAGATGGTGGCGTGCACCGAACTGCTGATGGTGATCGAGTCGGTGGAGTCGTCGACGGTCGCCGCGTAGGGCAGGTTGTCGATGGTGATGCTCTTCACGCTCTTCACACCGGAGATGTTGCTGGTGCAGCCGCTGAAGCCGAGGGCCGTGATGGACTCCGACGCGACGCCGGGCGCCGCCGGGTTGTCCGTGACCGAGGCCGCGAAGTTGGCCGTGGTGCAGGTCACGCCCTTGCCGTTGGCGTCGAGGAAACTGGAGGTGGTGCCGCTGGTCAGGCCGGCCTGCAGGGTGTCGCCGTTCGTCACGTTCGCCCCGCCGGCGCTGCCGGTGGTCAGCACCGCGACGGCGTCGGCGTTGGCGGCCGGCACGGCCGTGAAGGCCGTGACCAGGCCCAATGCGGCCGCGGCACCCAGACCCAGGTATTTGCGCATGTGCGCACGCTCCTTCGCGTGTATGAGGGTGTACTGCTGATTGGTTGAACTCTGTGGTCGAACGCTGTCATCAACCCAGCGTTTTCGAACTCTTACTTCTCCGACGCGGCGATCGCGCTGGTCAGGTCATTGATATCGGTGTCCACGGCGAGCGTGGTGTTGACGCCGCTGAAGGTCACCGTGTTGTTCCCGGCCGCCGAGGGCAGGCCGAAGAGCAGGTTGACGATCCAGTTGAAGGCGCCGAACGGTCCGCAGCCGCTGGCGCCGGGGGTGGACAGCGCGTTGTCCACGAGGGTCGCGCCGGTGAAGCCGACGATCGCGTCCCCGAAGCCGTTGGGGTCGTTGCCGAAGTTGATGGTGCCGGGGTCGCCGGTGATCGGCTTGTTCGGCGGCGGCGGGTTGGTGGTGCCGGTGGTCGGCTGAAGCACGATCGGGGCGCTGTTCGAACCGACGTAGCAGTTCGAGCCGAGGAAGGCGTTCTCCAGGTGCAGCTTGATCGGCAGCTTGAACACCGGGTAGGACTCCCCGGCCGCCAGCGGCGCGAAGTTGGTGATCGGCCCGGCCAGCTCGATCTGGGTGATGGCGCTGGTGACCCCGGGCCAGAAGTTGGAGATACCGGGGATCGGCACGTCCAGCGGCGCCGCGGTCAGCTCCTTGCCGTCGGTGGGCGCGACGGTGGAGAAGATCTCCGAGGAGTTGCCGTCGGGGAAGGAGACGGTCGGGCCGTTGTTCGGCCAGTAGACCCCGAAAACGGTGGTGATCGGCGAACTGGCCGGGATGGTCACCACGTGGCTGCCGATGGTGAAGCTGCCGCCGTTGACCACGGCCACGACGCAGCCGACCGCGCCGTTGTTCGAGTCCTGCAACGAGGCGCTGGACAGCGGGCAGGTGCCCATGCCGGCATAGGGGCCGGTGGGCGCGGACGCGGCCGAGGCCGGCGCGGCGCCGAGCGCGGCGATCAGCGATCCGGCGCCGAGCGTGACGGCGGCGGTTCGCAGCCTTCTGCTCCGGCGGGAGCCGGACGGCGCGGCTGGCGCGCCTGAGGTCGCGGGGACGGGTGACAGGGTACTCATGGCTCGGCGCACTCCCGATAGGGGATGAGGGTGGGTGGCGCCGCGACGCGGGCAGGCGTTAGCCCGACGCCGCGGGCAGGTGGAAGGATGCGTTGAGTGCGAACGGGCTCTCAGGGGCGTGATGGCCGCAGACCTCGGCGCCGCCGCAGAGCCCTGAATAGTTTTTGCGACACAGGCTGGAAACGAAACCTTCGGGAGTTATAATCCTGACGAGGTCTCATCGTCAAGGGCGGAGGGGAAACAGATGCCTGTCAAAATCGATGCCCCACCGCTGGGCCCGTCAGTCCCCTCAGTCACCCTGGCCACCGCATCACCGCTGAGCGCGCCCTTGCCGGGCGCCAGGCACGGCCGGGATCCCGAGCGGGCGATCAAGCGCGGCCCCAGCCGCCTGTCGCCGGAGCAGGTGGCCGCCACCCAGCGCGACCGGCTCTACGACGGGCTCGTACACACCGTCGCAGAACACGGATATGCCGACGCCTCGGTGACCGACATCTGCCGGGCGGCCGGGGTGACCAGGCCGGCCTTCTACGTGCACTTCGACGGTAAGCAGGATGCCTTCCTGGCCACCTACCGGCACGGCACCGATGTGATGTTCCGGATGATGGAGCACGCCTATGAGCAGCACGAGGGCTGGCGAGAGGCGACGCTCGCCGGGCTTCGAGTGCTGCTCGAGGTGCTGGCGAGCGTGCCGGCCTTCGCCCGGATGGCGGTGGTGGAGATCGAGGCGGTCGGGCCGCCGGCCCGGCTCCAGCGCTCCGAGCTGCTGGCCCGCTTCGGCCGCTTCTTCGCCGAGGCCCCGCAGCCGCTCGGCCTGCCCGATCCGGCCTACCGGCAGACCCTGGTCGACACGCTGGTCGGCGGGGTGTACTCGACGATCTACCGCGAGGTCGCGGCGGGCCGGGAGGAGGGACTGCCGGAGCTGCTTCCGGTACTCGCGCACTTCCTGTTCACCCCGTTCCTCGGCCCGCAGCACACCGGCGCGGCCGATACCGGGGTCAGCCCGCCCGCGGCGCGCGCGGTCGCGCCGTGCGCACCTCAGCTATCGAAGATCCACAAAACAGCTCCCTGACCGAACAGCTTGACCGCCGCCCTACCCGGCGGTAACTTCAGCCGGTCACCGTTCGAACATGAGCAGCTCACACGTTCGAGCGGTGAGGGGTGAAGAAACGAACCGACCACACGTCCGTACCGCCGTATCGCAACGCTCTGTGCTACGAGTACCGCCCGCGCCGCGCAACCGACCCACCCAATGTTCTGCGACACAGTCCACTGGCCCGAACGCGCTGCGCAGCTGTCCCACAACCCGCCCGACGACGTGCGAAAAGGGAGCCGTCCATGGCCACCACCGAAAGTGAAACACCCGCACCAGACCCGGCCGAGGAGGCCACTCAGGGCCGAGTGCGCCTCAAGCGCTTCGCGGCGCTGATGATCCCCGCCACGCTCGCCGGCGGCGCACTGGTCGCGCTCACCGCTCAGGGTGTGCTCGCGGCCGACCTGTCCATATCAGGCATCGCGTTCACCGTGACCGCCGACCACCTGCACGGCGACGGTTTCGAGCAGTGGGGCTGGATCGACGCCACCGACCCGACCGACGGCAACACGAACCTCAGCGACACCGGTGGCCAGGTCACCGTGGTCGTCTCCGCGATCCACACGGCGAAGCTCTACAACTTCTGCCAGAGCGTGAACCTCGGCGCGATCAACCTGGTGCTGCGCGCGGGCCGGGGCAGCACCCCGGTGACCGGCACTGACCTGGTGGTCGACTCCGACGCGCTGTCCGGAGACGCGTCGTTCTCCACCCTTGAGGTCGGCAACGACGCGAGCACCATGAAGGACGTGCCTGGGATCGCCGGCCCGGTCGGGGACTTCGGCCAGCAGGCCAAGACGGTCGACATCGACAACCTCCGTCAGGACAACTACGCCACCACCGCCGGCGCGTTCAGCCTGCCCGGGCTGAGCATGAGCTTCCAGAGCAACGGCTGCTAGCGGTGACCCCGTCCGCTTCTGGCGAGAACCCCGCCGGGCCCGACCCGGCGGGGTTCCCCGCGAGCAACGAGTCTGACCCCTCAGATGCACCGCGCGGGGGAGGCGTTACCGGTCCCAGTGAGCCCGAAAAAGGCACCTGGTGGCAGGGGGCGATGTCCGGGCCTTCAGCGCCGCAGAACGCTGCGGAGAGCATCGCGGCGCTCGATCCGACGCAGGCGCCCGACGCAATCGCGCCGGAGCAGGCGCACGGTTCCAGGACCCACCGGGCCAGGATCGCTTTCCGGCATTGGCGGTACACCCGTCCGTTCTGGGGTGCGCTGCTCATCTCCGTCGGCGGCGGGGAGATCCTCTTCACCGAGAAGGCGCCCCTCGGCGTGGTCCTGCACGTAGGAATGCAGGGCCTGACCGGATATCTGCTGCCCGCGATGATGATTCTTTGCGGCATGCTGCTGTGGTTCGCCCCGGCGCAGCGCACCTTCTACTCGGTGCTCTCGGTGATGCTGGCATTGGGCACGTGGCTCACCTCAAACCTGGGCGGCTTCCTGATCGGCATGCTGCTCGGCGTGGTCGGCGGCTCACTGGCCTTCGGCTGGACGCCTCGCCTCGGCGCACGCCCCGCGAAGCAGCGAAAGGCGAAATCGAAGGAGAATGCTGATCCGGCGCGGGTGTGATCGGGAACCGGTCGGCGCACCGACCACACCCCTGGCGTGAATTCGCCACTGCCTTAACGTGTACTTCCAAGCTCGCGGAGGCTAAGAGTCCAGACATGACCACAACCGGTGGTCAAGTCTGGCACTCCACAAGAGAGCTTGGAGCACCACAGTGCGAACATTCGGGCTACGCACTCCACCTCACCGTTCCAGATCACGCAGGCTGCTTTCGATCAGCTCCCTGACCGTCGCCGCGCTGGCGCTGACCTCGCTGTCCGCCGCGCTTCCCGCCCAGGGCGCCGTCACCACCGGCAAGAGCGCCAAGTCGAAGCCGACCGTCACCGTCAAACCGGTGTGCGCGCCGGCGAAGAAGGGCCAGTTCACCTGCTTCGCGCTGCGCCGCACCGACGTGAAGGGCACCAAGGGGCTGGTGCCGAACGCGACTCCGGCCGGGTTCGGCCCGGCCGACCTGGCCGGCGCCTACAGCCTGCCGGCCGGGGGCGGCGCGGGGGCCACGATCGCCATCGTCGACGCCTACGACGACCCGAACGCCGAATCAGACCTCTCCCTATACCGCGCGCAGTACGGCCTGCCCGCGTGCACCACCGCGAACGGCTGCTTCAGCAAGGTCGACCAGAGCGGCGGCACCGCGTATCCGACCCCGAACGCGGACTGGTCCGGTGAGATCTCGCTGGACCTGGACATGGTCTCCGCGGTCGCGCCCGCCGCGCACATCCTGCTGGTCGAGGCCGACTCCCCGGCCGACCCCGATCTCGGCGCGGCCGTGGACGAGGCCGTCACGCTCGGCGCCCAGTACGTGTCCAACTCGTACGGCAGCAACTACTCCGCCACCCCGGGCAGCGGCGAGGACCCGTCCGAGCTGACCACGCTGGACGCGTACTACAACCATCCGGGCGTCGCCGTGGTAGCCAGCTCGGGTGACAGCGCGTACGGGGTCTCCTATCCGGCGGCGTCGCAGTACGTGACCTCGGTCGGCGGCACGTCGCTGGTCAAGGACTCCAGCACGCGCGGCTGGTCCGAGTCGGTGTGGAACAACAGCTACGGCGGCCCCGGATCGGGCTGCTCGCTCTACGAACCGAAGCCGGCGTTCCAAAAGGACTCCGGCTGCGCGATGCGTTCGGTGGCCGACGTCGCCGCCGACGCGGACCCGGTCACCGGTGTCGCGGTCTACGACAGCTACCAGGCGGCCGGTTGGGGCGTCTTCGGCGGAACCAGCGCCTCCTCCCCCATCATCGCGGCCGTATACGCCGACGCTGGCGCACCGGCGAGCGGGACGTATCCGAACTCTTACCCGTACGCCGCGGCGGCGTCGCTCAACGACGTGACGACCGGCTCGAACGGAACCTGCACCCCGGCTTATCTGTGCACCGCGGGCACCGGCTACGACGGCCCGACCGGCCTGGGTACGCCGAACGGAGTCGCCGCGTTCACCAGCGGCCCGCACGGCATCGTGCACGGCACGGTGACCGATTCGACCACTGGCTCGCCGCTCGCCGGAGCGAAGGTCACGGTCGGCGGCGCCTCAGTGAATACGGCCGCTGACGGCACATACTCAGTCTCGGTATCCCCGGGCACGTACACAGTCACCGCGAGCGATTATGGTTACGCAAGCTCCTCGGTCTCCTCGGTGGCGGTAGCCGACAAGCAGACCGTGGCTGAGGACTTCGCACTGGGCGCCGTGGCCCGCGCCTCGGTGACCGGCAAGGTCAAGGACGGCTCGGGCAAGGGCTGGCCGCTCTACGCGGCGATCACCGTGGACGGCGCGCCCGGCGGTCCGGTGTACACGAACCCGAAGAGCGGCGCGTACAGCATCCAGCTCCCGGTCGACACCACGTACACGCTGCACGTGACGGCCGCCTACCCCGGCTATCAGCCCACTGACCAGCAGATCGCGGTAGGCACCAGCGCGGTCACCCAGAACATCTCAGTGCCCATCGACACGACAGCGTGTACCGCGCCTGGCTATGTCTCGCACAACCATGGCACCTTCACGTCGTTCGACTCCACCTCGGCCCCGGCCGGCTGGATCGTCACCAACGCGGCGAACACCGTCGGCGGCTGGGCGTTCACCGACGCCGGCGCACGCGGCAACCTCACCGGCGGCAGCGGCGGCTTCGCGATCGTGGACAGCGACTACTACGGCGCCGGCAACAGCCAGGACACCACGCTGACCACCCCGTCCACCGACCTGACCGGGAACAGCGCCCCGGCGCTGTCGTTCGATACCTACTACAAGCCGTACACCGGCTCGGTAGCCGACGTCGACGTGAGCGTGGACGGCGGCGCCACATGGACGAACGTGTGGCACTTCACCACCAACGCGGTCTCCGGGCAGCACCAGAACATCCCGCTGCCGCAGGCCGCCGGGAAGAGCGCGGTGCAGGCCCGCTTCCACTACACCGGGACCTGGGCCTACTACTGGGAGCTCGACAACGTCCTGCTCGGCAGCGCCAGCTGCGACCCGGTGCCCGGCGGGCTGCTGATCGGGCAGGTCACCGACGCGAACACGCACGCCGCGCTGCCCGGCGTCACGGTCAGCGCCAGCGGCACCTCCGCGACCGGGACCTCGGCGGTAACGCAGGACCCTGCGCTGTCAGGGGCCTTCTACTGGCTGTTCGCCCCGGCGGGCAGCGTGACCGCCACCGCGGCCAAGACGCACTACTCCACGGCCGGCAAGACGGTCACCGTCGCTGACGCGGGCGTCGCAGAGGCCGACTTCGCCCTGAAGGCCGGGCGGCTGACGGTCACCCCGAGCAGCATCAGCAAGACGCTGGCCTGGGGCGGTACCGGTACCGCGAAGCTCACCGTGAAGAACACCGGCACCGCGCCCGCGACGCTGGACCTCGCCGAGGGCGCGGGCGGCTTCACCATCCAGTCGACGCCGGCGGCCCCGGTGCAGAAGATCAGCGGCGAGTTCCCGAAGACGGACATGGCCGCGGCGGCGAAGCAGGCCAAGGCCCGGGCCGCGGCGGCGGGTAAGAGCACGGTCGGGCCGAAGGCCGGTGCGACCGCGGGCGCCGCCTGGCAGCCGATCGCCAACTACCCGACCACCATTCAGGACAACATCTCCGAGTTCTACAACGGCAAGCTTTATTCAGGGTTCGGATACGACGGCGCCAAGGACGTCAAGACCCTCTACGCCTACGATCCGACCGCCGGCTCGTGGTCGCAGCAGGCCGGCGCGACCGACACCCGCGAGAGCCCGGCGCACGGCTTCATCGGCGGCAAGCTCTACGTCACCGGAGGCTGGGGTCCCAGCGGCGACCCGGACGGCCTGACCGAGGTGTACGACCCGGCGGCCAACAGCTGGTCCACCGGCCCGGCCTGGCCGGCGCCGCTGGCCGGCTCGGGTAGCGCGGTGCTCGGCGGCAAGCTGTACATCGTCGGCGGCTGCACCACCTCCACCTGCGGATCGACCAGCGTCTCAGTGCTCGACACCACGAGCGGAGCCTGGTCGAACGCGGCCGCCTATCCGGAGACGACGTCGTGGCTGGCCTGCGGCGCGATCAACGGCAAGGTCTACTGCGCCGGCGGCTCCGACGGCAACAACACCAGCGCGCACACGTACGTCTACGACCCGTCCGCGAACACGTGGACGAAGGTCGCCGACCTGCCCACCGGCGTGTGGGGCGCGGCTTACACCGCGGCCAACGGCGACCTGCTGGTCCAGGACGGCGTGGCGGGCGGCGTCCTGACCAACCAGGGTTGGGCGTACGACCCGACGGCGGACGCGTGGACCGCGCTTCCGAACGCGAACGCCGCGGCGTACCGCTTCGGCGGGGCGCTCGGGTTCTACACGGTAGGCGGCGGTCAGGGCGCGCTCAGCGCTCCGCTGAACACCGCGGCCGTGCTGCCGGGCTACGACCAGGGTGGAAGCACTGACGTGCCGTGGCTTTCGGAGTCCGCGACCTCGGTGACCGTCGCCGCGGGCAAGTCCGCGACCATCACCGTGACGCTCAACGCCGCGGACCCGTCGATCGTGCAGCCCGGCGCGTACACCGCCGCGCTGACGCTCGGCTCGGACACCCCGTACAAGGTGAGCGCGATCCCGGTGACCATGAAGGTCAAGCCGCCCGCGACGTGGGGCAAGATCGCCGGAATCGTCCAGTACACCAACGCGAGCGGCAAGCTCGTGCCGATCCCCGGCGCAACGGTCCAGATCGACACCTGGGCCACCCACTACACCCTGCACACCGACGCCAACGGCCAATACGCCCTTTGGCTCGACTATCGCAACAACCCGCTCACCGTGATCGCGGCCAAGGACGGCTACCAACCGCAGGTCGCGACCGTGACGATCAAGAAGGGCGGAACAGTCACCCGCAGCTTCACCCTCCTGATCGGCTGACCCTCTTGATCGACTGACGTTGCCGACAATGCCGACGTCATAAGCAGTCGACCGGTGGCCCCGCTCACGCGAGCGGGGCCACCGCGTGTTTTGTCCAGCTGTATTGGACAGCCGGTTGTGATTGGCTTACCGCATGCCTGACTCGTCTTCGTCCGCTGAACTCAACGTCGCGATCATCGGCTACGGCCTGGCCGGCGCGGTTTTCCACGCTCCGCTCGTGGCGGCGCAGCCCCGGATGCGCGTCGCGGCGGTCGTCACCGGTTCGGCGGAACGCGCCGAGCAGGCGCGCGCGGAGCATCCGGGCGTGCGGGTGCTGCCGAACGCCGAGGAACTTTTCGCCGATCCTGGCATCGCGGACCTCGTCGTCGTCGCGGCGCCGAACAGCGCGCACGCTCCGCTCGCGCACCACGCGCTGCGAGCCGGGCTGCCGGTGGTCATCGACAAGCCGATGACGCCGACCGCGACACAGGCCGCGGAACTGGTCGCGGCGGCGCGCGCCGGCGGACTGCTGCTGTCGGTGTTCCAGAACCGGCGCTGGGACGGCGACTTCCTGACCGCGCGCAAGCTGATCGACGAGGGCCGGCTGGGCGAGGTGGCCCGGTTCGAGTCCCGGTTCGAGCGCTGGCGGCCGACGCCCAAGGGCGGCTGGCGGGAGGTCGGTGGGATCGAGGACGCGGCCGGGTTGCTCTATGACCTCGGCAGCCACCTGGTGGACCAGGCGCTGCACCTGTTCGGTCCAGCGGTGGTGGTTCATGCGGAGAGCGACGTGCGCCGCGCCGGGATCACGTCGGACGACGACACGTTCGTCGCGCTTCAGCACGACAACGGCGTGCGCTCGCATCTCTGGATGAGCGCGGTGGCCGGCGACCTCGGTCCCCGGTTCCGGATCCTCGGGTCGCAGGCCGCGTATGTGAAATACGGCCTCGACGTCCAGGAAGACGCGTTGCGCGCTGGTCGGCGACCCGGCGACGAGGGCTGGGGCGCGGACGATCCCGAGCGCTTCGGCACGCTGGGGACGCCCGGTGCGACGCAGACCGTTGAGACAGAGCTCGGCGCATACGAGCGCTACTACGCGGGCATCGCCGCCGCGTTGCTGGACGGAGCGCCGCCGCCGGTCGATCCCACCGACGCCGTGCGCTCGCTTGAGGTCATCGAGACCGCGCGGCGGCTCGCGCAGGCGCGACTCTGACAGCGATGCTCGAGCACAGACTGAGCGTTACCGCGGGCGGCGTCACTGTGTATAGCGTTACCGCGGGCGGCGGCGTTCCAGCGGTGCGGGCACGCCGGTGACCGGCAGCGCGAGCAGCCCGGTCAGCTGCTCCGGCGGGACCGCCCGCGCGAAGTACCAGCCCTGAGCCGAGTCGCAGCCGAGGGCGGCCAGGCGCGCGGCCTGTTCCTGGTCCTCCACTCCTTCTGCGGTCACCGACATGCCGAGGCCGTGAGCCAGCGACACCAGCGCGCCGACGATCTGCTCGTCGACGTGTCCGTCGGTGCCTCCCGCGCGCAGGCCCGCGGTGAAGGAGGCGTCGATCTTCACGATGTGCGCCGGCAGCTGCCGCAGGTAGGCCAGGTTCGAGTAGCCGGTGCCGAAGTCGTCGATGGCGATACGCACGCCCGCCTTGGCCAGCTCGCGCAGCACGTCGAGCGAGCCGTCCTCGGTGCCGACGACGGCGCTCTCGGTGATCTCGAGCTGGAGCTGCTGCGGCGGCAGGCCGGTCGCGTCGAGGATCTTGAACACGTCGGCCACCAGGTGCGGATCGTGGGTCTGACGCACCGCCAGATTCACGTTGACCGCGGGCGGCGCGCCGTCGGGACCGACCGGCAGCCAGCCGGCCGCCTCCGCGCAGGCCTTCTCCAGCACCCAGCGGCCGAGCTGCACGATGACGCCGGTCTCCTCGGCCAGGCCGATGAACCGGTCCGGCTTGAGCAGGCCGAAGTCCGGGTGCCGCCAGCGCACCAGCGCCTCGACCGCGCTGACCGCGCCGCTCTTGAGGTCCACGATCGGCTGGTAGTCGACCACGAACTCGCCGCGCTCCAACGCCCCGGGCAGCGCCGCGCTGAGCGTGTAGCGGGTGATCTCCGTGGCGCTGCGGTCGGCGTCGAACAGCGCCCAGCGGCCCTTGCCCTCGGCCTTCGCCCAGTACAGCGTGATGTCGGCGGCGCGTACCAGCTCGGTGGGGTGCGCCCCGCCGATCGAGTGCTCGACGACGCCGACGCTCGCCGAGACCGGGATCTCGCGGCCGTCGAAGCAGATGGGGCGGCGCAGCGCGTCCAGGATCTCGTCGGCGGCCTTGGTCGCCGAGGCGGCGTCGGCGTGGTCGGCCAGCAGCATCACGAACTCGTCGCCGCCCATCCGGGCCACCAGCCGGCCCGGCTGTTGCGCGCATTCGGCCAGCCGCTGCGCGACCCCGACCAGCAGCTGGTCGCCGACGACGTGCCCGAGGGTGTCGTTGACCTCTTTGAAGCCGTCCAGGTCGAGGTAGCACAGGGCGACCTTGCACTCCGGGTCGGCGCTGCCGAGCAGTTCCTCGAGGTGCTCGAAGAACAGCGTGCGGTTGGGCAACCCGGTCAGCGGATCGTGCGTGGCCTGGTGGCGCAGGTGCAGGTGCATCGAGCGGCGCTCGGTGATGTCCTCGAACAGGCCGAGCAGGAAGCGGCGGCGGCCGATCTCGTCGCGGATGACGGTCGCGCGCAGGTGGGTCCACAGCGGGGTGCCGTCCGCCCGCGAGAACTCCTTGTCCACCGCGTAGAAGTCGCGTTCGCCGCGCAGCACTTCGGAGAGCGCGGCCCACAGTTCCGGCGGGTCGGTGGGCTCGGCGATCTCGCGGATGTGCCGTCCCCGGTAACTCTCGGGGGTGCGCCCGAGCATGGTGGCGAGGGTCTGGTTGACCTCGACGACCAGTCCGTTGAGGTCGGCCAGGCCGATGCCGATGGGGGCGGAGGAGAAGACGGCGCGGAACCTGGCCTCGCTCTCGTCACGGGCGGCGAAGGCGGCGCTGCGGATGGCCTCCTGCTGATTGAGCGTCAGCTCGCGCAGCGCGATGGAGTACCCGGCCGCGATGCCGCCCTGCAACGCGCCGAGTTCGGCCGGGCCGCCGCCGAGCCGCGAGCCGTGCTGGGCGAAGACGGAGAGGGTGGCGGCGAGCGAGGCGGGGTCGGTGTAGTGCCCGGCGACCAGCGCGGATCCGATGGCCCTGCCGACGGTGACCGGGTCCCGGTCACCGCTGAGCGCGGCCGCGGCCTGCCGGGTGTAGTCGAACAGCAGCGCGTCGGCCTCGGCAGGGGTGTACGTGACGTAACTCGTGTCGGCGATGGCGCGCGTCCAGGTCCGGGCGACCGACTCCACCGCCTCGGCCGCGCTCAAGGCAGGCGCTCCGCGGTCGGCCCCGCCCCATGCGACACGCCGTGCGGCGTACTGGGCGCACCCGGAAGGCGACGCTGCGCGACGAAGCTGCGGCGGCCGGGCTTCCAGGCGCACATCCGGGCGGCGACGCAGCCCTCCGAATGCACGTCTCCGGGGGTCAAAACAGGTCGTGCCATGGCTTGCCAACCCTCCGCCGCGTGCGCGATCACCTTATGCGTTAATGGCGGCGTCGCGAAAGGGGGCCGCGCGGTGAGCTACGACGCCTGGGTGACGGATGGGACCAAATCGCATCAACCCAGCGCACCGGCCGGTTCGGGGTCATCGACCGCTCCCTCCTCGGCGCCGCGCCGCGGACCAGCTTCGCGCTCGACGCGGACCGTCTCGATCAGATTGTGTTCCGTCCCAGTCTCTTCCCTTTCATAGTGTCCAACGTCACATCGCTCCACAACGTGCCAGGCCGCAGATCCCTGCACTGATCGACCGGAGAAGAACCGCAACAGCAGGTCGGCAAGGGCGTCGGGGACTTCCAGGTGGACGGCGTGGTCCGCGTTGCGCAGCAGGGTGAAGCGGGCGTCGGCGCAGTACCGGCCGAGCGCGCGGCACTGCCGCGGTGTGGTGAAGTCGTCGTGCTCCCCGGTTCCGAGCAGCACGGGGACGGTCACCGGCTGATATCCGCCGTGCAACTCGTGTTTGAGCAGCCGCAGCGTGTTCTCGATGAACTTGGCGGCGTCGTCGGCGCTGATGCCGCCGAAGATGCCGGTCAGAATGCGGCGCACGGCCGGGCCTCGGATGATGCGCGCGGCGGGGTCGGCATTGGTCAGCAGCGAGACGCAGTAATGCGCGAACTCCTCGATCCGGTCGGCGCGCAGCAGCGCGATGGTGCGCAGCAGCCGGGAACGCAGCGGTTCCTCGATCGCCGCGCCGGTGCCCATCAGGGCGAGGCTGTGCACCAGCTCGGGGTACTGCTGGGCGAGCCGGAACGCGATCGCGCCGCCGTAGGAGCCGCCGAACACGTGCGCCCGCGTGTGCCCGGCCAGTTCCAGCACGTGGTGCAGCGCCTCGGCGAGGAACGCGGTCGAATACCGGGCCGGCAGCAGATCCGCGTCTCCCCAGCCGGGCAGGTCCACGGTGACCACCGAGGCCGATCGGGCCAGCAGCGTCTCGAGCCTGCCCCACGAGCCCTTCTGCTGGAACGCGCCGCCGACCAGCACGATCGGCGGCAACTCGGGCTCGGGGTTCACCAGGGTCCGGCAGTCGTAGCCGTACCCGCGGTACTGCGCGACGGTGATCTCGACGCGGCTCATCGCGCGGCCTCGGCGGGGTTCATCAGGGCACTCCTTCGCGCGGGCACGCGCCGCCCGGACCGAGCGTTGCGGCTCGGCCCGGCACGACGCGGGTCGGGGATCGGGTCGGCCCGTGCAACGACCGGCCGCGCGGGCGGTGCCGGATCCTTCGGCCAAACGGAAAGAGGTTTATGCCGATGGGCTAGCGCGCCTCGCCCCTTCTGGTGACTTGCCGGAAAAGCCGCGTCATCGAAGGGCCGGATGACGCTCGCACGGCGCGCTCGGGCTCTGTGCTGCCGATCCGGGGGGTGGCCTACTCCAGTCCGGGATCGGCGGCGCGGATCAGCTGGCGCAATCCGCCATAGAAGACCTCGTGGTCGATGACGCCCTTGAGGATCGCCTCGGGATTCCCGGTGACCGCCGGGAACTGCTCCGGTGGAAGGGCACTGATAGCGGCCTTGGTGCGCTGCACCACCGCGTCGGGCGTCGCGTGGTCGGTGAAGCAGGCGCAGCCGAGGGTGAACAGGTACATCCGCCGGTAAGCGCGCACCATCTGATCGGGCGTCATCCCGGCGGCGAGGTTCGCGGCGAGCTGCGGTTCGATCAGCCGCTGCATCACCTTCGGCCCGAGCCAGGGTCCGCCGCGGCGCATCGCGACGATGCCCGGATGAGCGACGATGAGTTCGTAGAGGGCGGTGAACCGCGCTTCGGTCGCGTCGGCCCACGTGGCATCGACGGGCAATTGCGGAATCGTTCCGACAACATAGTCGAGAACACAGCCGTCCAGCGGCACCTTGTATTCGGCGAGCCGACGGTACACGGTCATGTGCGCGACGCCGAGTTCCTTGCCCAGCCTGCGGAAATTCAGCGCATCGGCGCCTTCTGAGTCGATAATGCGCAGAGCCGCCCTCGCGATCACGTCGAGCGAGAGCGAATCTTCGCCGAGAGATGGACGGGCCATGGGTTACAGCGTAACTTACGGTGTATCAGCTCGGAAGGAGCCGACCAGGCCGGATGGTGGCAATCAGGGCTCGCGGGGTTCGCGCCCCGGCTCGCGGCTCCGCGCCCGCTGCGAGGATCGCGCGCCAGGAATCGAGTGGTCGAAGATGAATGTCGGTGCCGGGCCAATCAATGCCGGTTCGTTCACGGGCGCCGCTCCCATCGGCGCCGCGGACGTCAAGGCCGCGGCCGGGCGCATCGGCGCGAGGGTGCGGCCGGTAACCCTGGTGGCGGCGGACGCCAAACCCTTCGATGAGTCGAGTGTGTATCTGGCCTGCGAAACGACTCAGGTGACCGGCAGCTTCCAGGCGCGCGGCGCGGCGAATCTGGCGCTCTATCACCTGGAGCACGGCGCGCTTCCCGAGGCGGGCATGGTCACCGCGGTGTGCGGCAACGGCAACGCGGCGCTGGCCTGCGCGTGGGCGGCGCGCGAGACCGGCAGCCGGGTGACGGTCTTCGCCACCGACGAGCCCGATCCGCAGCTCTCGGATCTGGCCGCGCAGCGGGACCGCCCGGCCAGGGCCCGGCTGATGCGGCGGCTGATGGAGTTCGGGGCCGAGGTACACAGCGTCGAGGGCGACAGCGAGCAGGCGGCGCGGGCGGCCGCGGATCACGCACAGCGGATCGGCGGCCTCTTCTCGCATTCGTCGGACAATCCGCTTATCGCTATGGGCGCGGGCACGTTGGCCGCCGAGATCAACGATCTGATAGGCGCGGAGATCGACACCATCGTCCTACCGGTCGGCGGCGGACTGCTGGCGGGCACCTGCGCGGCGCTCGAACACACCGGGATCCGCGTCGTGCCGGTCGAGTCGCAGCGCAGCAGGACGCTGAGCGCCGCGCTCGAGGCCGGGTTCCCGATCGACGCACCGGGCGCCGAGGGAGCGACGACGCTGGCCGCGGACTCGCTCGGCGCCCATCGCGTCTCGCAACTGACGCTGGACCTGGCGCGCTCGGCAGGCTGCGTCCCGGTGCAGGTCACCGACGAGGAGATCGCCCGCGCCCGGCACGCGCTGTGGGATCAGCGCCGGATCGCGGCCGAGTACGGCGCGGCGGCCGCGTTCGCGGCGATCCAGTCAGGCGCCTACGTGCCGGACGTGTACGAGCGCGTCGTGGTCGTCATCGGCGGCGCGAACACGGACCCGGCGACGCTGGAATCCTGACCCGCGCCGCCCCCACCGCTGCCGCTCCCGCTACCCGCACCCGCCCGCGGCCGCCTGCGCTTCGGCCTGCGCCTCCCATACGGCGGCGTCGTCGGGATGCGGCCAGCGCGGCGAACCGCCGCGCCGGGCGATCAGGGTCTCGCTGATCTCGCGCAACTGCTGGACCTGCTGCGGGGTCAACTGGTCGAACAGGGAGTTGCGCACGGCCTCGACGTGTCCGGGGGCCGCGGCCTTGAGCATCTCGAAGCCGGAGTCGGTGAGCACGGCGTAGACCACGCGCCGGTCGCCGGTGCACTTCTCCCGGCGCACCCACCCGGCCGCGACCAGCCGGTTGACCGCATGGGTGAGCCTGCTTTGCGAAGCGTGGTTGATGGAGGCGAGGTCGCTCATCCGCATCCGCCGGCCCGGCGAGTCGGAGAGCGCGGCGAGCACCATGTAGTACGTGTGCGGCATGCCGGCATCGCGCTGGAGCTGCCGGTCGAGGTCCTCGTCGAGCAGGTTGATCGCGGCCAGCAGCGCGAGCCAGGTGCGCTGCTCTTCGGCGGTCAGCCAGCGCGGCTGGGGGGTGCCCGTCTCGGGCGTGCCCGTTGCCCCGGTCATGTGAACCATCCTAGGGCGTGTGTGAAACGTGGCGTCGGATAAGAGGGTGCGCGGAGTGGGAGTGCCGGGGATCCGACAACGCAGCGAGCGTGCGCGGCAGGCGCCGCGGCCCCCGGGATGCTTTTCAACACGCCCTAACCGCCGCGGCGAGCGGTAGAGTCGCGCCAAGCAGGGGGAACGCGTGAAGGAGCGCGAGATGACACCTGGCAGTGCGGCGATTGACTACGACCGGATCGAGGCGGAGCGCGAGCGCATCCGAACGACGTATCTGCGCGAGCAGCGTCCGCGCAGCAGCGCGCGGGGCGTGCACCATGTGGCGCTGCTGTGCTCGGACGTGGAGCGCACCGTGCGCTTCTACCAGGAACTGCTGGAGTTCCCGCTCACCGAGATCTTCGAGAACCGCGACTACCGGGGCTCGAACCACTTCTTCTTCGACATCGGCAACGGCAATCTGCTGGCCTTCTTCGACCTGCCCGGCCTCGACCTCGGCGCGTACGCCGAGGTGCTGGGCGGGCTGCACCACCTGGCGATCTCGGTGGAGCCCGAGCGCTGGGAGCGGCTGCGCGGAAAGCTGGCCGAGGCGGGGGTGCCGTGTCAGGTCGAAAGCGGCGTCTCGCTCTACTTCCGCGACCCGGACGGCGCACGGATCGAGTTGCTGGCAGATCCGCTCGGCGAGATGTACGGAAACAAGGTGCTGTGACGCCGCCGCCGGTCGCGGCGGCTATTCGGCCTTAGCCGCCGCGCCGACCGCCTTGAGCGAGAGCGCGCCGCTCAGCTCTATCTCGCCGGGCACGGCCTCGATGAGCTTGTCGGAGTCCACGTCGACGATCGGTTCGACGTGGGCCGTGCACGCGCTGCACCGCCGGGCCATCGCGGGGATCTGGGTCAGGCATTCGGGGCAGGTCCGCTTGGCCTTGGTCAGGTCGTGGTGCGGGTTCAGCTCCTCGCTGATCTTGTTGACCGGCAGCACCACGAGGAAGTAGATGGCGGCGGCGGTCAGCGAGAACGCGATCAGCGCGTTGATGAACGCGCCGTAGGTGAACGTGCTGCGGCCCAGGTGGAACGCCATGTTGCCGTAGTTGCCCACGTTGCTGGTCGCCCAGTCCACCAGCGGCGAGAGGAACGCCGAGACGAACGCCGCCACCAGGGTGCTGAAGGCCGCGCCGATGACGACGCCCACGGCCAGCCCGATCACGTTGCCGCGGATGACGAACTTGAAGAAACCGTTCATTTCCCCACCCCAAGGTTGCGCGCGAAACCCACAATCCGCGCGATGCAGAGGGCAGATTGACGTATCGCAGGGCACGTTGTCCAGCCCCGTGCGCCCGCGCCGGATAACGATGCGGGAACACGGGGCGGACGAGCCCGGCGCGGGATCCTGACGTCGCGTCAGGATCATCTCAGGACGCAGATCGCAGCGCCTTGAGAAGCCATTCCATCGACTCGAACGAGGGAGCGCCCTGCGACGCCAGGTCGGGCTTGCCCGCGACGGCGGCGACCAGTTCCCAGAAGCGGTTGACCCGCCGGTCGAGGTTGGCCTCCATGCTCTCGACCAGTTCCTTGCGCCCGGCTTCGAGGTCGGACACGCCGACCACCTCGCCCCACGCGGCGATGATCGCCTCGATGCGGACGCGCCCCTCGGCCGAGACCGGGTCGACGCCCTCGGCGTACGCCTTCTGCGCCTCGGGCGCGAGGACCGTGCCGAACGCGGCCTGCACCCGGTTCCACTTCTCGTCGGAGAGCCGCTGGCGCTTCTGCGCGCCGTGCTCGGCCATCTGCCGGCAGCGGGCGACGAAGTCCTCGTCCTGGATCAGCGAGACCAGTTCCACCCAGGCCTCGACCTGTTCGGCGGTCGGTTCCTCGGGCAGGTCGGGGAAGGCGGCGCGCATCATCCGCTCGAAGGCGCCGCGCCCGGAGTCCTCCGCGTCCAGGCCGCCGAAGACCTTGTCGAGGTAGCCGTCGAGGATGCGCTTGCGCTCGGCGGCGTCCAGCTTGGCCAGTCGGTGCATCTCTTCCATCTCCATCCAGTCGGATCCGCGGACCGCGACCGCACGCAGCACCGCCTGCCGGAGCCTGAGCACCTTAACCGTGGCGTCGAGGGCGTCCGCATGGGCGCGGGCCACCTCGGCGACACTTACCTCCTTCGCCAGTACGCGGGCGATGGTCGGCAGGTCGATGTCCAGGTCGCGCAGGGTGCGCACGAGTTCGAGGCGGGCGGCCGCCTCGAGGTCGTAGAGCCGGTAGCCGGACGGGCTGCGCCCGGCTGGCTCGACGAGCGCGGCGCCGGCGATGCGGGTATCCGAGTAGAACCGGATGGTGCGCACGGGCACCCCGGTCAGCTGGGACAACTGCCCGATCGTCAGCAATCGCTGCGTGCTGCGGTCTTCCATGTCTCTACGGTTCCGGTTCCAGCTACTGGAGACTCAAGCCCGTTTTCGCGCTGCCGCCACGTGACGCCGGTCACATGGCGGCGGCGCGGGAATCAGGGCACGAGCACGATCTTGCCGCGCAGGTGACGCGCCTCGCTCTCCCGATGCGCGTCGGCGGCGCGCTCGAGCGGGAATTCCTTCCAGACGAAGACGCGCAGCTCGCCGGCGGCGGCCAGGGTCACGAGCTCGGCGAGCCGCGAACCGGACCGCCGGGTACCCAATGCCTTGACGCCGAGCCGGGTGGCTGCGGCCTGGTCGACGATCGTGCCGACCCGCTCAGGGTCGCCTACGATCTCCAGCGAGGCCTCGAGCGATTCGCCGCCCGCCGCGTCAAGCGCCGCGTCCACGCCTCCGGACGCGGCAGCGCGAACTCGGTCGATCATGCCGGGACCGTAGGTCACCGGGATCACGCCGAGTTCGCGCAGGAAGTCGTGGTTCGCTTCGCGCGCCGTCCCGATCACGCGCACGCCGCGCGCGACGGCGATCTGAACCGCCATCAGTCCGACGCCGCCGGCCGCCGCGTTGACCAGGATCGTCTCGCCCGGCTTGACCGCGAGGTCTTCGAGCACCGTCGAGGCGGTCTGGCCGGAGGCGGACAGCGCGCCGGCCTCGCTCCAGGTCAGCGCGCCGGGCTTGACCGCGAGCAGCTTGGCGGAGGCGACGATCGTGTCCGCGTACGCGCCGTTCGCCGGTCCCAGGACTTCGTCACCGACGTTGAACCCGGTGACCTCGGGGCCGATCGCGTCGATGACCCCGGCGGCCTCGTTGCCGAGCCGTCCGGGGAAGGTGACCGGCGCCCAGTTCCGCCAGGCGCCGCTGCGCAGCTTGGTGTCGGCGGGCTGGACGCCCGCGGCGTGCACCTTGATGCGCACTTGACCGGGGCCCGGCTCGGGGTCGGGCAGTTCGGCGATGCGCAGTACTTCCGGTCCGCCGTACTCGTCGTAGACGATCGCTCGTGCCATGGATGGGTGCCCTTTCCTGTGCCGCGCGCTGGTGCCTTCACCAGTGTCGTGCCCGCTGCCCCTGGCAGCATCTCATCCTTTGGCCTTACTGATCGTTTCAGTTGACCCGTGGCCTTCTCCGTCGCTCGAGCCTTGTGCGAGCGCCGAGCGGCCCCCGGACCGGAATCCGGGGGCCGCTCGGGTGCATGTGCCGCGACCGACGACAGCTATCGGGAGGTCTTCAGCAGGCGCATGCCTTTTCGGGACGAATCAGCGCGCAGGCATCAGCCGAGTTCGTCGGTGATGAAGTTCCCTGCGTTGTACGATCCCCAGCCGGTGACCCGGTCGTAGCCGGTGCCCGCGCTGAAGCCGCCGTTGCTTCCGCTCTTGACGTCGTGGAACGCGCTCGAGTACTTCGAGCCGCCGGCGATCGAGTACAGCGTCGGGTTGGCGAATCCGAGCGCTGCCTTACCCTTGGCCGCCGCGTACTGGTCGTAGATCGCGGTGAACGCCGCCCAGCTCGGGGCCGCCGCGCTGGTGCCCCAGACCTGCTGCCAGCTGCCAGCGGAGTAGATGTACCAGGGGCTGTTCGGGCCGCCGTCGGTCGCCACGTCCGGCACCGAGCGGTAGCTGCCCGAGAGCGCGGATTGGAAGCTCGGCTTCGCCCACTTCACCGAGACTCCGCCGCCGCTGCCGGACCACGCCGCCTCGCTGCTGTACGCGCCGGCGGAGGTCTCGGTGATGTTGGTCGCGCCGACTCCGGTCGCGTCCGGGTCGGAGGCCGGGTAGTCGACCGCGGTCGCGCCGTTCTGCGCGTCCTTCGAACCGCTGTCGCCGGAGGCCGCGTAGATCGACTGGCCCTGCGCGGCGGCCTGCTGGAGCACGGTGTGCACGGCGTTCAGGTTCGCGCTGGTGCGGTCCAGCTCCGAGGCGCCCCAACTGCTGGAGGTCACCGGGACGTCGGCGCTGACGATCGCGGCGTAGAGGTCCTGCTCGCCGGCGTCGGTGTTCGGGGCCTCATACACCTTGATCGGGGCAGCGGGCGCGATGGCCTGCACGACCTCGATGTCGAGTTCGACCTCGACTTCGCCGCTGCCGACTCCGCCCGCGCCGCCGTCCACGTTCACACGGGCCGGGTTAGAGGAGACGCCGAGCGAGTACTTGTTGTCGTAGGTGGTGATGTACGACTGCACGTAGTCATCGAACTCGACGAGGGCGACGGACTTGCCGGTGCCCTTGTAGCCCGCGCTGATCAGGGAGTTGAGATTGTAGCCGCTGCGGATCTTCGCCGGGGTGAAGTTGGTCGCCCGCGGTTGTACCGCGGCCGGCGTCACCGACTGGTGCTGGAGCTTCACGTAGCTGCTCAGGCCGGACACGTCCACCACGCTGGAGGCGACGTCCGAGGGCAGCGTCGGCGCCGCGTCGTTCGCGTAGAAGGACTTCGAGCCCTGACGGTAGTTCGACAGGTGGGTGCCGAACGCCTTGGCGATCTGCGCGGCGCTGCCGGAGGCGTCCACCACCAGGTTGCCCTTGGAGATGTTGCCGACCTTCAGGCCCTGCGAGCGCAGGTAGCTGGTCAACCGGTTGACGGTGGCCGCGGTCGGGCCGAAGCGTTCGGCGAACTGCGCCGGGGTGACGTACTTGCCGTACAGCGGGTTGGTGCGGTCGCTGACCGCCGCGATGAACGCGTCGAGCGCGGCGGGGTTTCGCGGGGCGAGGGTCACGGCGACCGAGACCGGCGCGTTCGCGGCCAGGTCGCCGACGCGGGTCGAGTGGCTGACCGCGCCGACGACGTCGCCGGTGAGGGCGAGGCGCGGAGCGAGCGCGGCGTGGGACGGTGCGGCGGCCAGGGCCAGCACGGGTATCGGCGCCGCGAGTGCGCTCAGCAGCCGATGACGGACTTTCACTGGGGCTCCTCCAGGGTGGGCACGGCGGGCGGGTCTTGCCAGGAGTGTCCGGTCGGCTGGCGCAAGCCGGTGAACACGCGTTTTACGCTATGCGCGACAGACTCGTGCCATAAGCGGGAAAACCCTTGTCTTGATCCCGAGCCCACGGAAATCACGAAACATCGTGGTAATCTGCGCATCCCGTCGGCGCTATCCGGACCAGGCGCCGCCCAGTTCACAAGGCGGGCGAACGCAAAGGCGCGCCGGTATCACCGACGCGCCCGATACGACTGCGAATACTGCTCTTAGGCCTGCATCTAAATCCTAAATCTGGGTCCGCGGTTCAGCTAGCGCGCAGCCGGGCTGCCGGCGGCGCCGCATCGGCCAACATTCGCGCCAGCTGAGTGCGTGATCGCACGCCGAGCTTGCGGTAGCTGCGCGAGAGCGTCGCTTCCACCGTCTTCACGCTGACGAACAGCGCCGCCGCGATCTCCCGGTTGGTCGCCCCGGCCGCGGCCAGTTCGGCGCAGCGCCGCTCGGCCCCGGTCAGCGCGGCGTTGTCCACGCCGGCTCCGGCCTGCGCGATCGGCTCACCGAGGCGGCCGCGCTCGCGCTCGACCTTCTCCGCCCACAGCGTCGCTCCCGCGCCTGCCGCGAGTCGCTGCGCCTCAGCAAGCGCGTCGCGAGCGGCGCCGGGGTGCCTGCGCCGGCGCTCGACCTGCGCCAGCGCGAGCAGCGTGCGCACCCGCTCCAGCGGCAGATTGCTCTGCTGTTCGGCGACGGCGCGCAGCCGCACCGCTGCCTCGGCGAGGTTGCCGAGCGCGGCCAGGCGCAGCGCGTCGGAGCGGTCTAGCGCGGTGATGACGCTGCGGCGGCCGAGCCGCCGGGCCTGCTCGCCGACCGTCGCGATCAGCTGCGCGGCCTCCTCCGGCTCCCCGATCGCGACCAGCGCTTCGGCCAGGTCGGCGTGCCAGTTGCCGGAGGCGGGATCGGTGATGCCGATGCGCCGCTCGATCTCCTCCGCCTCACGCAGCGGCTCGACGGCCCGCGCGGGCTCGTCGGCCAGCAGGTGGATGCGGCCGAGCACGGCGAGGTTGCGCAGCAGGCCGTGGTGGTCGCCGTCGGCGCGGGAGGCGGCGAGCCCGGCCTCAGCGTAGTAGAGCGCGCGGGCCAGGGTGCCGCCCGCGGTCTCGGCCAGCGCGGCCGCGAACAACACCGGGCCGCAGGCGTCGCTGAAGTCCTCGATCAGCCGCAGGGCCCGTTGCGCGCTCTGCGTCGCGCCACGGCAGGCGCCCGCGCGCACCCGGATGTCGGTCTGCGTGATCAGGATCGTGCACAGGTCCTCGACGCCGATCGCGTCACCGGCCCGGTCGAGCAGCGCGGCGACTTTGCGTTCGGCGGAGGCCAGCCGGTCGGCTTGCATGTCGTACAGGGCCTCGCGGCGCACCGGCTCCCACAGCCCGGCCGGTCCCCAGGCGGCGGCCGGGTTGTGCGCGGCCAGCTCGAAGGCCTGCTCAAGCGCGGCGCGGCCGGCCGGGTCGCCGGTCAGGCCGTGGCTGTGCGCGAGCGTGGTCAGCGCGGAGATCTCGGTGAGCGGGTCGCCGGCGCGGCGGGCCAGTTGCGCGGCCTCGCGGGCGAACACCGCGGCGGCCATCACGTGCCCGACGATGAGTTCCACGCGGGCTGACCAGCAGCGTAGCTTCGCCTCGAGCCCCGGATCCCCGGCCACCTCGGCCAGGCCCTGCGCGATGATCGGGCTCACCTCGCCGAGCGAGTTGCCGGCGCAGCGCAGCAGCAGGATGCGGGCGGCCGTGCGGTGCGACGGGGAAGCGCTCTGACTCAGGACCTGCTCGGCCAGACGGCGCGCCTCGCCGCGCAGAGCGGCGTCGCAGGCGTATTCGGCGGCGGCGAGCAGGCGTTCGGTGCGCAGCGTGCCCTCGTCGGACGGGGTGCGCTGGGCGGCGAGCGCGGCCAGTTCGGCGGCGGTCGTGGGGGCGCCGCGGCGGCGTGCGGATGCGGCGGCCTCGGCGAGGGTCGTCGCGACCTGCTCGTTCTCGGCCGGGTGAGCGAGCGCGAGGTGGCGGGCGCGTTCTACGGGCTCGACCACCGCCGCGGCCAGGTCGGCGTGTGCGGCGCGGCGAGCCTTGGACGAGGCGTCGGCGTAGATCGCGGTGCGCACCAGCGGATGCTCGAACTGGATCAGGCCGTCCGCGCCGACCCTGATGACGCCGAGTCGTTCGGCGACGGCCAGGTGGTGCGCGAAGTCGGCCTCTCCGTCGACCTTGCCGAGCAGGGTCAGCGTCGGGCGGTCTGCCGTGCTGGCGAGCAACAGCACCGACCGGGTCGGGTCGGGCAGCTCGCGCAGTCGGCGTAGCAGCACCGCGCGAAGCCGGGATGGTATCGGAAGCAGTTCGCCGGGGGCGAGGGCGCACTGGTCCGGCGGTAGCGCGCGGGCCAATTCGAGCGCGTAGAAGGGGTTACCGCCGGACGCCCGGTGTATTTGACGCACAGTCGGCGGCGGCAGCTTGGCCCCGGTGTACTGGTCCAGCATCGCGGCGACGTCGGACAGGCCGAGCGGCGCGACGGCGAACTCGGCGATGTCCGGCGGGACGAGGTCCACGTAGGCCGGCGAACCGCCCTCGGGCGCTCGCTCCGCGGCCAGCACCCGCACCGGCAGGTCGGCCGTGCGGCGGGCGACGAATCCGAGCACTTGCGCGGTCGGCCGGTCAACCCATTGCAAGTCGTCGATGACCAGCCAGACCGGCGTGCGCGCGGACAGTTCCCGCAGCAGGTGCAAGACCGCGAGCTGGACCTTGAGCCGGTCCTGGTCGCTGTGCGGCACGGTGCCGCGCAGCAGCGCCGCCCGCAGCGCGGTGCCCATGCCGCCGGGCAGCCGGGCGATGGTCTCGTCGGAGACCGGGCCGAGCAGGTCGATCAGGCAGACGAACGGCAGCCGCAGCTCCGCTTCGGCCGGGGTGCAGCGCAGCACCCTGACCCCGGCGGCCGCGGCCTCGTTGGCCAGCACGGTGAGCAGCTTGGACTTGCCGATCCCCGCCGGTCCGTGCAGCAGCGCGCCGGGCCCCTGACGCAGCCTTTCGCGCGCCTGGCGCAGCAGCTCCTCGCGGCCGATCGGCGGATCAGCCAACGGCTGCGGGAGGTTGGGCGCGAGCATGGGGCCCCGGCCGTGGGCAGCCCTGATCGCTACCGGTCGGACGAGGGTGGACACGGTCGAACCTCCTCGAGGGACGGCGCGGTGCGGACCCGTACTCGGACGGCTTCGCCCTGCGTCGCCGTGGAACGAGGTCGCGCAGCCCGGGGATTCCTGCCGCGCATACGCAGCGAGACCGTGCAACTACTGTATAAAGCGCTGCCGGGACTATATACCTGAGATGGGCGAATCGGCAATGGTCCGCATCGTAGCCTGCGTATATACACGGTCTCCGCTCGGCGGCAGGGCGGATCAGTGCCCTGCCGCCATTGCGATCATGGTGACCGGCTGGTCACGGACGGTCACGGCTTGCGGGCGACCGCGCCGTAGATGTTCAAGTGCTGCGGCGGAATCGGCCTGCTGCCGTCGGGCCGCCACTGGGCGACGTCGACGAGACCTGGTTCCAGCAGTTCGAATCCGGTGAGCAGTTCGGCGATCTGGGCGCGGCTGCGCGGGATGAACGGCGCGGTCGCGTCGTTGTACACGCGGGAGTTGTTCAGCACCTTGATGTTGAAGTCGTAGGTGGCGTGTGAGAGCACGAGGTGGCTGCCCGGCGCCAGCGCCTCGAAGAACGTGGCCACGATCCCGGCCGGATCGGCGGAGTCCGGGATGAAGTGCAGGATCGCCATGAGTAGCAGCACGACCGGGCGGTCGAAGTCGATCGCCTCGCGCAGCTGCGGATCGGCCAGTATCCGGGCCGGCTCGCGCAGGTCCCCGGCGAGCACCGTGGTGCGTTCGGCGCTGCGCCGGGCCAGCAGCGCGCGACTGTGCGCGAGCACCACCGGGTCGTTGTCGACGCAGGCCACGTGGGCGTCGGGCGCGACAGCGTGCGCGGCCTCGTCGCTGTTGCCCATGGTCGGGAAGCCGGTGCCGATGTCGAGGAACTGGCGGGCGCCGCGCTCGGCGAGGGTGCGCACCGCCCGGCCGAGGAAGGCGCGGTTCTCCCGGCAGGCCTGCGTCACCTCCGGGGCGTTGGCGATGGCGCGTTCCGCGACGACCCGGTCGGCGGCGAAGTGGTCCTTGCCGCCGAGCCAGTAGTCATACACGCGTGCGGGATGCGCCTTCGTGGTGTCCGTGCCGTTCCACAGCTCCGGAGTACCGCTGACAGCCAAGTTCCGCCCCTCCCCTGGGGTTCAACGACGTGATGGCGCGCAGTCGACGCCGGCGGATCCGTGGAGTCGGCCGCGCGTGAATTCTAGGTGAATCGCTGCGCAGCGTAGCCGTTTCCGCACTGAACGCAAGAGCGTTCGAGTGAAGCGTCTGCAATTGCAGGGCTCGATCGAGTGTTCGACAGCTACTTGGCTTGTATGCCTACGGCCGGAAGGGATCACGCCGACTCGGATACGGATACTGCGGAGGGCGGAGGGCGCGTCAGGCCTCGACGACGAAGGTGACCGCCTTGCCGCCTTCGGGCCGCAGCCGGATGCGCCAGTCGGCGGTCAGCGCCTCCACCAGCGAGAGGCCACGGTGATGCTCGTCGTCGTCGCCGGCCTGACAGACCACCGGCAGGTCGCAGGCCCCGTCGCTGACCTCGCATTCGATCCGGCCCGCGGCGATCGCGACCTCGACGGTGACCGGCCCCGCGCCGTGCAACACCGCGTTGGTCACCAGCTCGCTGAAGGCCACGGCGGCGCAGTAGCAGGCCTCCTCGCCCAGGCCGCGGTCGGCGATCCACGCCTCAAGCCAGACGCGGGCCATCCGTGCGTGCACCGGCTGAGCCGGGAACTGCCAGCGCGCGGTGGCCCGCGGCGGGAACGCGGCTGGGGTGCGCTGTTCCGGTACCGCGCTCGACTCGGGCGCCTCCGGGCCAGGATTGCGGCCCGGCAGCGCCGGGGTCCACGCGGAATGGTCCGTTTCCGCCGCCGCTGCCGATCTCATCGGGCTGCCACCTTAGGTCCCGCTCGTCGTGTCCTGAAGCTGCGCGTACTGTTACGGCGCGCGTTACGCGGCCTGCACGGAATGCTACGAAGCGTTCACGCGATTGCCGATGCAAATTGCACTACTGCAACTCTTTCAGGTGAATACGCGGTAGTCCGCTCACCCGGGGGCTCCTGAGACGTCAGGATCGGCGCCGTGTTGACGCAGTCTCATGAGGCACGATCGCTACCGGCACGCTCGCATCGGACGCGCTCTTATCAGATGCAGTGCCGAAGGGCGCGGGTGTGATGCCCGGCCGCTACCCGACCGTGCGTCGCAGGCGCCTGGCAGGCGAGCTCAAACGGCTGCGGATCGCGGCCGGGCTCACCGGCGAGCAGGTGGCCGAACGGCTCGCGCCGCTTGGCCGGTGGTCGGCCTCCAAGGTCTCCCGGATCGAGACCGGTCAGGTCGCCGTGCACCACGGCGACGTCGCCGACCTGCTGGACCTCTACGGCCTCGACGCCGGACCCGCCCGCGACGAGCTGATCGAGATCGCCCGCGAGAGCGGCAAGCGCGGCTGGTGGCAGTCCTACCGCGACGTGCTGCCCGGCCACATCACGCCGATCCTCGACTTCGAGGCGGAGACCTCGGCGATGCGGTTCATGCACAACCAGCTGGTTCCGGGCCTGCTGCAGACCCCGGACTACGCCAGGGCGCTGATCCGCAGCTGCCGCCCCGAGGCGCCGGCCGAGGAGGTGGACAGGCTGGTCGAGCTGCGGCTGGATCGGCAGAAGCTGCTTGAGCGCGCGGATCCGCCGCAGCTGTGGGTGATCCTCGACGAGGCCGCGATACGCCGTCCGGTGGGCGGTGTGCAGGCGATGCGCAGCCAGCTGAACCGCTTGCTCGAGCGCGCCGTGGATCCGGGCACGGTCGTGCAGGTGATCCCGTTCACGGCCGGCGAGCACACCGGCCTCGACATGCCGTTCACGATCCTGTCCTTCCCGGCAGATGAGGACCCCGATGTCGTCTACCTGGAGCAGCACACCACCGCGTGCTACGTCGAGGACGAAGGTGACGTAAAGCTTTATAACGTATATTTCGATCATCTGCGGGCCTCGGCACTCGGCCCGCGGGAGTCACGCACCCTGATTCACGACGTAACCAAGGAGTTGACATGAGCAAGGGAACTCATTCCGACGCCGCCGGCGCGGCCAACCATCCGGACGCGCCGGACCGGGGCAAGTACGACATCGACCTGGCCGGCGCGCAGTGGCGGATCAGCAGCCACAGCAGCGGCAGCGGCAGCTGCGTGGAGCTGGCCGCGCTCGCGGCCGGGCACGTGGCCGTCCGCGACTCGACCGACCGCTCCCGGCCCGCGCTGGTCTTCGACGCGGCCGAGTGGCAGGCCTTCGTGGCCGGGATGGCCGACGGCCAGTTCGCCGACCTCGGTTAGCGGTTGACGGCTCGTCACACGTGCCCTGCGACACCGGCGCGGAGGACGGGCCAATGCGGAAAGCGAGTGAAAGAGAACGGGCAGGGCACCGCGATGGCGCGCCTCCAGGGGCCGGGTGACGCGCCGAGGCTCTCGTCCGTCATGTGCCCTCGCGCCGTGCCGCCGGAGCATGCGAAGCTGTCGCCATGACGACGGCATTGATCACCGGCGGCACGGCCGGCATCGGCAAGGCCTTCGCCGCCGAGTTCGCAGGCTCCGGCTACCACCTGGTGCTCGTGGCCCGCGATCCGGCGCGCTTGGACGCCGTCGCCGAGGAACTGCGCGGGCTCGGGGCCACGCAGGTCGAGACGCTTTCCGCGGACCTGTCCACGACGGCGGGCCGGGCGAAGGTCGAGGCGCGACTGCGGGGTGAGGGGGCTTCAGAGGACGCGCCGCCCATCGACATCCTGGTCAACAACGCCGGATTCGGCATGGGGCACGGTTTTCTGAAGAGCACCGTGGAAGAAGAGGAGACGCTGCTCGACGTGCACATCCGCGCCACGATGCGCCTCACGCACGTCGCGTTGCCCGGGATGATCGAGCGCGGCCGTGGCGCGGTGATCAACGTGGCGTCGGTTGCTGCGTTCGCGCCACGCGGTACGTACAGCGCGGCGAAGGCTTGGATCGTGATGTTCAGCGAGAGCGTCGCCGCTGAAGTACGTGGCAGCGGAGTGCGTTGTATGGCGCTGTGCCCCGGCTTCACGCACACCGAGTTCCATCAGCGCGCGGAGATCGAGACCGGCGACATCCCAGGCTGGATGTGGCTGAAAGCGGACGACGTGGTGAAGACGGCGCTGCGTGATCTGCGGCGTGGCGTACCTGTGAGCATCCCTGGCGCGCAGTACAAGGCGCTTACCGCAGCGTCGCGTTATGTACCGCGCGCCATCACGACGCGGGTCAGCCGCGGCATGTCGAAGCGGTGGTAGCGATGGACAGCCGGACGCTGAAGATCGAGACCGGAAGCCGGCTCGTCACCGATGTGACGCGACACGTCGCAGAAGCCTGCCGTGGACGCGGCGACGGCCTGGTGAACCTTTTCGTGCCGCACGCGACCTGCGGGCTGGCGCTGATCGAAACCGGTTCGGGCACCGAGGACGACCTGTCCGGCATCCTCGACGACCTGCTGCCGCCGGTCGACCGTTACCGGCACCGCCACGGCTCGACCGGTCACGGCCGCGACCACGTGCTGCCCGCGTTCATCAGCCCCTCCCTGTCCATTCCGGTGCTCGGCGGAGAGCCGCAACTCGGCACATGGCAGAGCGTTGTGATCGTGGATTCGAACACGGACAACCGGACGCGCACGCTGCGCATCTCGTTCCTCGCGGGGTAGCTTTAGCATCGTCGAATCGCAAATTCACGGGGAGTGACGATGTACCCTGATGTGCTTGCCTCCGCGCGCTCCGCGGTGGGCGGCGAACGCGAAGTGCTGGAGGCGTCTTTGGACCTCCAGCGGGCGGTGATAAGGCGCAAGGCCGGCGGGCTGTCCGCACCACAAGCCCGGCTCAGCCTCGTCCCGTCGGCGACGACGATCGCCGGGTTGCTCAAGCACCTGGCCATCGTCGAAGGCGTCTGGTTCGAGCAGATCCTGGCGCAGCAGCCGTCGCCGCTGCCTGATCCCGACGCCACATTCGCGGTCGCCGATCAGGAGACCGTCGAGGAACTGATCGCGGCGTATGACGCGGCCTGCGCCCGGTCGCGGGAGATCGCGGCGAAATTCGAGCTCGACTACGCGGTGCCGCAAGAACAGCTCGGCCAGGTCTCGCTGCGCTGGATCTACACGCACATGATCGAGGAAACCGCCCGACATGCCGGACACGCCGACATTCTTCGCGAGCTCACCGACGGCGCGACCGGCTTGATCGGCTGACCGGGCCGCGCGGTCAGCGCGCCGCCGGGATCACGCGGCGGGCTCGCGCAGGTACTGCGGTGGGACGGCGGCCGTAAGCCATACGCCGTTGCCCGTGACGCGGAAGGTGTGCCCGTCCGCAGCCATCGCTGCCGCATCGACGTTGAGGACGATCGGCTTGCCGTGCCGCACGCCTACTGCATGCGCCGTCGCGAGATCCGCCGAGAGGTGGACGTCGTGCCGGGACATCGGGAGCAGGCCGCGTAGCCGGATTTCAGGCAGAAATCGGTCGGCGGTTCCGTGGTAGAGCCGGTCGGGCGGCGCGGCGTCGGCGTATCCGAGTTCGACGTCGATCGAGTGCCCCTGCCGCGCCCGGATCCGCTCGCCGGTTTCATCGAACTCGAACCGGCGCTTGTTGTTCTGCTCGACCACTCTCGCCAAGGACGCGCGGTCGAAGCGCACGCCATGCCGGGCGGAGGCGGCGATGAGGTCATCGACTGCCGCCCACCCGGCTCGGTCGACGGCGAGGCCGATGCCCGCCGGGTCGTGACGCAGGCGCAGTGAGATCCACTTGGAGAGTCGTACGAGTTGCTTGTCGCTCATATTCATGTGGACCTATTAATACGCCGCGCCGCGACCCGGCCGCCACCGGTTAAACGTGCACTGCTTAGGCGTGGCCGCCTAGGCGGGGCGCCCAAGCACTCACGAGCCGGGCACCTCGTACTCGGCGGTCAGCTGCGCGCGGGCGATCGTGTGGAAGAACAGGTTGAAGCCGATGGCGGCCGGCGAGGTGTCGGCGTCGACCTCGAGCGGCTCGTCCAGCGCGTGCACGGTGAAGATGTAGCGATGCCGCTTCGGCGCGGCCAGCGGAGCGGGGCCGCCGTACCCCCGGGTACCGTAGTCGTTGCGCACGTGAAAGCCCCCGGGCAGCTTCTCATCACCCGAGCCGGCGCCTTGCGGCAGCTCGGAGACGTGGGCGGGCAGGTTCACCACGACCCAGTGCCAGAAGCCGCTGCCGGTCGGGGCGTCCGGGTCCAGCACGGTGACGACGTAGCCCTCGGTGTTGTCCGGCGCGCCGTACCAGCGCAGGTGCGGCGAGCTGTTTCCACCGGTGAGCCCGAATCCGTTAAACACATGAGTCTCGGCGATGGTGCCGCCCTCGGCGATATCGTCGCTGGCCAGGTGGAAGGAGGGCTGCTGTGGAAGGTAGTCGTACGGGTTGGGCGCGCGCTCGGCCATCGGGTCGGTCCTCTCTCGGCTACGGGCTTGCGGACGCGGACGTCCGCCGGGCGCCCGCGCCTTCGAGGGAACCCTAGTGCCCCGAGTGGCCGGGAAGAATAAACTTGAGAGTTGAAATATTTCCGCCTAGGCTGCGGTTGCAGCAGCGTGGAAGTCGAACCGTCTTGGGCTAAGGAGCCGTGAGCATGTCGCTAGTCACCTCGGTCGCCGAGCGCCGACCCTGCTTCAAGCCCGCGCCGGCGCCGTCCCAGCCCACGACCACTGAGGCGGTTCCGGCTGCCGCGGTACGTACCAGCGTGCGCGTGCCGCTGCGGTTTCCGGACGGCTGGGAGACCGTGGCCGACGTCTTCACTTTCACCGGTTTGGCGGACGGCAGGGAGCACCTCGCACTCGGGCTCGGCGACTACGCGACGAGCACGGCGCCGCTGGTGCGGCCGCACTCCGAGTGCCTGACCGGCGACGTGTTCGGCTCCCAGCGCTGCGACTGCGGTCCGCAGCTGCGTGAGGCCGCCGAGCGCATAGCCGAGGCCGGCGGTTACCTGCTGTACCTGCGCCAGGAGGGCCGGGGCATCGGCCTGTACGCGAAGCTGGACGCGTACGCGCTGCAGGACCAGGGGCTCGACACGTACGCCGCGAACCGGGCCCTGGGTCACGGCGACGACGAGCGCGACTACACGGCCGCAGCGCAAATGCTGCACACGCTCGGCGCGGACCGCATCCGGCTGCTGAGCAACAACCCGGACAAGGCGCTGCAGCTCGACGCCATGGGTATCGAAATCGTTGAGCAGCTGCCGACCGGCGTGCACGTGTCCGCGTCCAACCTGCGCTACCTGCAGGCGAAGGTCTCGCACACGCACCACTCCCTCGACCTGCCCGCGTGACGGAATGGAAGAGTGCGGAAGGGAGCCGAGACGGCAATGAGTGAGACGAACACGAACGAGACGACCGCCGAGGCCGTGACGACTGAGCCAGCGGCGACCGAGACAGCGACAGCCCGGCAGAGCGACCGCATGCCGGCGATCTACCTGAGCCACGGCGCGCCGCCGCTCGCGGACGACCCGATCTGGCCGGGGCAGCTGGCCGACTGGTCAAAGGACCTGCCGCGGCCGAAGTCGGTGCTGATGGTCTCGGCGCACTGGGAGGACGCGCCGCTGGCCCTCGGCGCCACGACGACCATCCCGCTGGTGTACGACTTCTGGGGCTTCCCGCAGCACTACTACGAGGTCACCTACGCGGCGCCGGGCGCGCCGCAGCTGGCCGACAGCGTGCGCAAGCTGCTGCGCGGCGCGGGTACGCCGGTGCAGGACGTGCCGGATCGCGGCCTGGATCACGGCGCGTACGTGCCGCTGGTCGAGATGTATCCGAACGCTGACATCCCGGTCCTGCAGATCTCGATGCCGACACTCGATCCGCGGCGGCTGCTGGAGATCGGGCGCAAGCTGGCGCCGCTGCGCGACGAGGGCGTGCTGATCGTGGGCAGCGGCTTCTTCACCCACAACCTCAGGGCACTGAGCCAGGGCGGCGCGGTCTCCTCGGTGATGGCCGAGTTCGACGACTGGGGCAAGCGCGCGCTCGCGGCGCAGGACGTCGACGCGCTGCTCGACTTCGAGAACAAGGCCCCGGCCGGCCGTTTCGCCCATCCGCGCACCGAGCACTTCGCGCCGCTGTTCGTGACGCTGGGCGCCGCCGCGGACGAGTTGTCCTCGCAGCGCAGCGTCATCGACGGGTTCTGGATGGGCTTGGCGAAGCGTTCGGTGCAGGTCGGCTGACGCGAGCGCAAGCTCAAGCGGAAGCGCTGCCGGTCCCGAAGTTGATCAGCTTGCCTCAGTTCACCGCGACCGATTCGGCGCCGGTGGCGGCGAGCAGCTGATCGTAGGTGGTCGGGAAGACCGTGTGCGGATGCCCGGCCGCGGCCCAGATCTCGTCGTAGCCGACCAGCGTCTCGTCGATCAGCGTCCTGATCGGCGCGGGATGCCCAAGCGGTGCGACGCCACCGATGACCTGTCCAGTGTGCGCGCGGACGAAATCGGCGCTCGCCCGGGAAAGCTTGGGAACGCCGAGGTGCGCCGCGAGCTTTCCGGTGTCCACGCGATGCGCGCCGCTGGTGAGCACGAGCAGCGGCGTACCCGCGGCGTCGAAGATCAGGCTGTTGGCGATGGCGGCCACCGGGCAGCCGATCTGCTCGGCCGCGGCGACCGCCGTCGGCGCGGTCTCAGGCAGCACACGCACCCGCGGTTCGATTCCGGCCGCGCGCAGCGCCGCTTCGACGGCGCGCACATTCGGGTGGCTGGCGATCTCGTCCATGGCGCGATCCTAGCCATGGCGCGGCGGCCGGTCAGTGATTTATCGGCGACCTACCGGCGCCGTGCGTCGATCACGGTCAGCCGTCGTGAGAGCAGCTTCGGTGAGTCCGCCCAGCCTCAGTCACAGGCCGAGCTCCTGAGCGGCGACCGGGTCGCTGTCCCGGAGGAACTGCACGCAGCGCTGCTCCTCATCCTGCTCACCGATCTCCTGCGCGGCCCGCGCAAGGGCGCCGAGAGCACGCAGGAACCCGCGATTCGGGACGTGCTCCCACGGGATCGGGCCATGCCCCTTCCAGCCGTTGCGGCGCAGCGCGTCGAGCCCGCGGTGGTAGCCGGTGCGCGCATAGGCGTACGCCTGAACCGGTTCGGCTTCGTGCAGCGCGCGCTCGGCGAGGACGGCCCAGGCCAGCGACGAGGTCGGGTGGCCGGCCGCGACCTTCGCCGGATCCGCCGCGCCGTCCAGCAACTCGGCCGCGGCCGGGTCTTCGGGCAGCAGGGTCGGCGGCGGTCCGCCGAGCAGGTTCTGGTGAGCCGTCATGACGGCATGTTTATCACGTTTCGGTCGCGAAGCGTTCGCTCTGCGCGAGCAGGACGCCACAGAACCCGGAATCAGAGTCACGATGAGGCCATGAACCGATTCGCCGGTCTGGGCTGGTTTGTCGCGATGGGTCTGCTGGCCCTGCTGCTCGCGCCCGTCGTGGTGCTGGCCGGAGATCCGGTGCTCCAGCGGCACCGGCGCGGGAACATCGTGCGCGGCGAAGGCGGCTGGCTCGCGGCGCAGAATCATCGGCTCAACCTCGCGGTCTTCCAGTTCGGCATGCATCCGGTCGTCATCGCGCTGACCGCTCCGGCGCGCTGGGCCAGGCCACGGCTGCGGGCGCTGCGGCGACGCGTGCGGTGGGCCCTGCGCAGCCGGGCCGCGCGGCGGCGCGGCTGGGACGGCCTCAACGAGCGGCTGTTCCCGGACGACCCGGGCCTGAGCGGCGTGCGCGAACCGCGCCGTCCGAACCCGATGCCGCCGGCAGACGCCGTGGCGCTACGCCAGCCGACCGAGCACTCGGCACGCGACTGACGTACCCTGTCGCCGGCGGCTCGCCTGACGCCGGATCAGCTCCCGTCGACCACCTCGGCACCTCGCTTGGGACGCACGGTCGCCGATCCGGTACGCAGCGCATCAGAATACGATCACGACGGCCGAAAATCCCTGATCCCAGCAGGCGAATCGCGCGTTTCGATAGTTCTTTCGCGGGCATCCGCTGGCATGGCCGGATACGCAACGACCCGCAGCTCCGCAGGACGCATCGTGGAGCTCGCCGCTATCGTCATCGCGGCGATCATCGTGCTGCACATCATCTTCGTCCTCGTCGGCGCGAACGGTGGCAACAGCATCGTGAGCACGGACGCGGACTGGGCGAGCACGCTGGCCGCATGGTTCAGGGATCTGTTCACCCCGTCGAAC
>DASUAR010000179.1:0-25729 GCA_035763685.1 Actinocrinis sp.
GGCTGCGACCTGGCGTCTGCGGCTTCGCCCTGCAAGCCGTAGCCCTCAGAGGGCGGGCTGAAAGTTGATGTCTGATTCGTCCTTGGGCTCGGCCTGGCGGTCGGCTTGCGGGGATTTCACCGCTTCGCAGTGGTTTCGGCGTCACGCGTTCCGGTGAAGTGGACCGGTCCTGGTGCAGTCGCCACAGGCGAGGCGTTGGACTGGTTCGATGAGCGAGCGGCGCGGCTACTACACCGACACGACCGATGAGCAGTGGGCGCTGGTCGGGCCGGTGATCACGGCGTGGAAGGCGCAACATCCCTCGGTCTCCGGCCATGGCGGCCGCTACGAGATGCGCGCGATCGTCGACGCGATCTTCTATCAGAACCGGTCGGGCTGCCAGTGGTCCCTGCTGCCGCGAGAGTTCCCGCCGGCCTCGGCGGTGAAGTACTACTTCTACCGGTGGCGCGACGAAGGCCTGGACCAGGTGATCCACGATCTGCTGCGGGCGCAGGTGCGGGAGAAGGCCGGGCGCACCGAGGACCCGTCGGCCGTCGTGCTGGACACTCAGAGCCTGCACGCCGCGGTCAACGTCCCGGCCACCGCGACCGGCAAGGACGCGAACAAGAAGGTGCCCGGGATCAAACGCGGGCTCGCCGTGGACGTGATAGGCCTGGTCATCGCCGTGGTAGTGATGGCCGCCAGCGCGCAGGACAACGCCGTGGGCACCCGACTGCTGGACAAGGTCGCCACGGTCGGGACGATCGCCAAGGCCTGGGTGGACCAGGGCTTCAAGACCACCGTCGTCGAGCACGGTGCCGAGCACGGCATCGACGTGGAGGTCGTCAAGCGCAACCCCGACGACGTCGGCTTCGTCCCCCAGGCCAAGCGGTGGGTGGTCGAGCAGACGAACGGGACCCTGATGCTCGACCGGCGCCTGGTGCGCTGCTACGAAGCCGACCCGGCCGCCGCCGAGTCCCGGGTGTACTGGGCGATAACCCGCCACATGACCCGCCGGATCACCGGCGATACCACCCCCACCTGGCGCGGAGCCTAGGAGACGGCCGTGACCACCACTCTGGAGAAGATCGCCGACCGGGAACGGGCCGTCGCCGAGGCCAGCGATCACATCAGCGCGCAGATCGAAGCGCTCACCGGACAACAGCGCGAACTGAACGCCGAACTGCACGAGCTGGCCGTCGCCCGCAAAGTCATCCTCGCCCTCGGCGACGACGAGCCCGCGCCGGCCACCCGCCCCGGTCTGCCCGACAATCCCGTCTACCAGCACGTTCTCACCGTCCTGACCGACGCCCAGGTCCCGCTGCGCGCCAAGGACCTGTGCCACGCCCTGGATCTGGGCGACCAGCCCGCGAAGATCGAGGGCATGCGGGCCAAGCTCAAGCGCCTGGTCGCCACCCGCCTGGTCATCGAGAACGAGCCCGGCTTGTTCACCGTGCCGCGCCCTCGAACCGGCGACTGAGCCCCAACCAGCCGGCCTCACCCGAACCCAAGGACGAATCAGACATCAACTTTCAGCCCGCCCTCTGACGGGACCCGTGCGCGCGCCCTTGCGCTTGCGCATGCGGCGCTGGGGCGCCGTTCGCGCGCAAGCGCGCGCCCGCGCCCCGCCCACGCGCGCGATCTTCTGAGCGCAACCGGGCATGATCACTAAGAAGCGGCGGAACCAGCCCAGCCACGTGTCAGGCCGTTGACGGTTGGTGATCGTCGCTCGGGCACGCGGCGGACCCGCGCGCCCTCGCGCCTTGCGCATGCGGCCTTCGGCCGTTCGCGGCGCGAACGCGCGACCCCGCCACACCCGATCACGTCTTACACGATCAACCCGACCCAAGCCAAGACGAGCGCCCGGCTCCCTACTGCGTCACGCGCGACAGCCACCGCTCTGCGAACGGACACGGCGCGTGACGCAATCAACGACTCCCGCCCGGCAAGCGATCCGGCCAACCTCCCCACGTGCTCACCGCGTTGTCAGCCCACGTCCCGCCGCTGGTCACCGCGATTAGGGTCACCACCGGCCGCCGGCCCCGCGGCCCCATAACGCACGGGGCAGCGGGGTCGGCAGCCTCGGCGGTGACGAGCTGTATACGTGGCGTCATCTTTCAGATGAACGACAAGACTTCGTTCGTCCGATAGACGCTCTCTACGTATTCGATTGGCCGATCATCAACGTCTGTGCGCAGGGAGAGAACCGCGAGCACCGGAGCGCCAACGGGTAACTGCATCAAGCGTGCTTCGCGTTCGTCCGCAGCCCTTGCCAACACGTGCGTCTGGCACGAGGTGCTGATTTCAACGCCCGCATTCTTGACTGCGCCGATCGTTCCGGCTGAGATCGGCTGTGGCTCTACCAGCGCGGGCACCAGCTCAACCATGCGGGGAGGATGCCACGAGACTGTCAGGCTGATCAGCCGCTTGGCCCACCAGATCACATACTCGCGACGCCCGACCCGAGTGTCTGGCGGAAGCTCCAAAGCGTCCCACACCGCAATCGGAACGTGCTGCGCATACCAGTCATCGTGATCCGGTTCAGGCACCCATCCGGCAAATGAGATCTCGGCGCGCTCGCGATGCCGCAGCGGCCCCAGACCGGCCAACTGCCGCTGTAAACGTTCGTTCGGTCCTGCGATAGAGAGCCGCGAGCTGACGATCGTGCCGCGCGCATGGGACAACACCAAGCCGCGCGCTTGCAGGTCCCGGATCACCGCATGCGCCGTCTTCGTGGAGATGCCTTTGGCCGCAGCGAGGTCACGGACCGACGGCAGGCGCGTTCCCTGCTCAAGCTCCTGATTCAGGATTCGGGCCGCGTACTCGTCGGCGATCTCTCTCGATGACGGCATGTGTAGATCCTTTCGAGTGTGGCACCACACCGGCAGATCGTATGGGTAAAGGTTTCGTCAAGCGATCGCGCCAGTGTGGTACTACACTCACTCTCCGTGAGATAACTGTAGTACCACACTCTGCTCTACGGAGATGACGATGAGTGCAGCAGTCTTCAGCGAACCACACGCGCCCGCCGTGCGCCCTCCCTGCCGACACGCGCCGCGATGCCCCGACGCAGACGCCATCGATGCCACAGCCGCCCGCGTCGTCGATTCTCGCGCCGACGAAGGCCGCTACCTGCTCTGCAACGGGATCGTGGTCTGGGCAGACGGCCGGATCGAACGCCCCACAGCGGGACGCAGATGAGCCTCACAACCGAGGCATTGCGATCCCGCCGCATCAGGCTCCGAATCTGGGGTTGCACGAAAGACGACCTCGAACGCGCCGAGTACAACGCCACCCACTATCAGCATGCGAATGCGCTTGACTGGGCGATCGTCGAGGTCATCCCGAGTACCGGTACACCCTGCCCCATCCCGATACGGGACCCGACCGCGCTTACACAGAATGCCATCTATGACGCGGCGTGGGCCGCCTACCCGGCAGGCCGAGCGTGACCGACCTGATATGCGCGTTCAACCAACTGCGTGCCGCGCTCGCACCGCTAGGCATCGAGATCACACGTGACGTGCTCGCCCTCTGGGAGGACCGCCGCCACCACGGACGCGAACCTCTCCCCGCCAACGCACTCAAAACCCTCGCCGAGGTGGCCGCGAGCCTGCACGCCCAGCCCCCACCGTGAATCCGTGGTGGCCCCAGATCGGCGAAGCAGTCCGGCCACCGCTGCCCTACCCCTGGAGACCAGCACAGCCCCCGCCCGTCGACCAAGACACCCTACGCCGCATCATCGCAGGACTCGAACGCCTCGGCCGCGAATGCGGCACGAACACACACCGAGCCTGACACAGCCGAAGTGCACCCGGCACAGCACCGGACGAGCCACGGCCCCCCAGCTCCCCGCCGCGCACCCGCATCCCCGGCCCGTGCGCGGCGGGGGTTCCACCACGCCCCGACACCACGAGAGGAATCTCACCACCATGCAGGCCACCGCCACACTCGACCCCACCACAACCACCCAGCCGGGCGTATCCGGACACGAATACGGCCTCATGCTCACCGCCGCCACCACCACGGCACGGCGGCTTAGCCCCGCCGTCGAGTCGAATGCGCTCGCTCAAGAACTGGCTACGCTGTGTCAGCCGTTCGAGGCCACCACCACCCAGGCCGCTGGCTACAGCAAGTGCGACTCCGGCGCGCACTGGGCCGTGTGAACTGCCCCGCGATGACCCTCACCGCCACCGAGACACGCACCCCGCAGGCACTCGCCGCCACCTTCACCGGCATCCTGTGGGCCGCCATCCGCGCCAGCGACGGACCACGCCCAAGCGAACCGCGCTACCACCACATCCCGGCCGCCTACCATCCCGATTGGCTCGCGGCGCTGCCACTGCCCACCCTCGATAGCGGGCCGCCCACCCAACAGGTAGCCCTCATCCGGCCAGGCGAGTACGACCGGTATCTCAATGGCGACGCTCTCAAGCAAGCCCACGAGGCCCGCCCGCGCAGCCGCTCGTTCGAGAACGTGCAGCGCAGCTGCAACTGGCTTTCACTGGTCTCTCAGCACCTGCAACGCCTGTCCGCCAGCGAGCTTGAGGTTCTGGTCTCCCTCTACGAATCAGACCACGGCGACGAGAATCTAGGGCCGCACTGGGACGTGTGGTACAGCGCCATCGTCCACCTGACCGGAGCCAAAGTCTGGACGCTCGGACACGGCGTGATGGACGGTACCGGCCCCACCAGGACACTGACCACCACGGCCGGTGACATCCTGCTGATTCCGCAGGGACTCGCCCACGACGTCAGTACCCCCGCCGACCCCGGCCACTCCCGCCACCTGCAATTCACCCTGTGCCGACCACCCACCCTCGACGGGCCGCTAGAAACCACCCTGCTCCCGTAACCAGCACCCAAGCCCCGGACGGTCGGCACAGCGCCGCACCGCTGACCGCCGACCGTCCGGCACACGCCTACTTCCAAACCCGCAGCTGCCGCACTCGGAGATATAGCCGCGCAGCCGCTTTTGTCGGCCGCCACCGGTATCTGGGTGGTTGGGTGGGTCGGTCGGGTGCATCTCCTCAGCGGCCCCGCAGGGTGCCGGACAACGGGCGGCCCTGACAAGACGGGGGTACGTGTCCTGACAGGGCCGCCCGCCGCCCGGCAAGTCACAAACTGCCGCCGAGGAGATACCCCCGACCTCAGCCCCAGCCATGGGCGCGGCCCGCTAGCATGGCCCGTGACCAGCGACGCGGCATCATCCCAGGTCGAAATAGGTGCGTCGGCTAGGCTTGACAACCATCAAGATGCTGGCCGCAATCCTGACCCCGAGCAGCGGCTCGGGCTAGGCGCTGAAGTCGACCTGCTCGGTCTTCACGGTCCCGGCCGTGCGGCCCGGCGCGTCCTGATCGGTCCAGTACATGTTCGTGTGCGCGATGACCTGGTCGGGCGACGGGGCGCCCCACTTCGACAAGTCTTCCGTCGTGTGCGCGTCGCTCACCAAGACCGTGTCGTACCCGCGCACGAACGCACCGTGCAGCGTCGAACGTATGCAGGCGTCCGTCTGCGCGCCGACGACGAAGAGCCGCCCGACGCCGAGAACGGAGAGCACCGACTCCAGCGCGGTGTCCTCGAACGAGTCGCCATAGGTCTTCTCCACCAACGGCTCGGACTCGTCCGGCACCAGTTCGGGAACTATTCGCCAGCCATCGCTGCCCCGCACGACGCCGTCTTCACCCCGATCATGGTGCTGCACCCAGACCACCGGCACCTGCTCCTGCCGCGCCTTCTCGACCAGGCCACCGACGTTGGCGACGACCGCGTCGCGTTCGTGGGCGTGCTCGACGACGCAGTTCTGCACGTCGACGACCAGCAGTGCGGTGTTCGGCCGGTTCTCCAGAGTGGTCATGGTGCTCCCCTGTTCTGCTGGCGCTCTGCTCTATTCCGCTTGCCCCGTTCCTCTTCCGGAACCTTCACCACGTTAGACCCGGCCACTGACAGTCGGCACGGGCGCTCTGTCGTCCCAGGCTGTGTCATCCCAGGCTGTGTCATCCCAAACTCGGTCGCCCCAAACTCAGTCGTCCCAAGCGCAGAACTCGATCAACGTGCCTTCCGGTGCGCGCACGTGAGCGACCCGCATGCCCCAGGCCGGCTGGTCCACTGGCGCCGCCGCCGACTGCGCGCCGCGCCCGATCGCGTCGGCGTAGGCGGCGTCCACGTCCGGCACCCGGAAGGCGAGGACCGCGTGATCCGACGAACCGCGCTCGGCCTGGTCCGCCCCGATCGCTTTCGCCATCAGGGCGCGGTCGAACAGGGCCAGGTCCGTGCCGCCGCTCGCGTCCTTGAAGTTGCCGTACGGACCGGCCTGCGCCTGCGCGGGGTCCCCGCCGTGTTCCTGCGGCGTGAGCCCGAGCACGTCGCGGTAGAAGAGGTAGCTGGCAGGGAAGTCGTCGACGAGAATTCTGATCTGGCTCAACATGGGGCCCATTCTCGCCCAGCCGCGACCGTCTCGGGAGGAATACGTGGACCTCGACCTCTTCCCTCCCTCCCTTCCGGTCGTCGCCACCGTGAACGGTCAGGACGGCGGTCCGGCCTGGTTGGCCAAGCTGCCAAGCGTCGTCGAGGAGTTGCGCGAACGCTGGTCGTTGCGGATCGGCGCGCCTTTCCACGGCGGTAGTTGCTCGTGGGTCGCGCCGGCGTGGCTGCCTGATGGCGAACCCGCGGTGCTCAAGGTCACCTGGCCGCAC
This sequence comes from Actinocrinis sp., assembly GCA_035763685.1. Taxonomy (GTDB): domain Bacteria; phylum Actinomycetota; class Actinomycetes; order Streptomycetales; family Catenulisporaceae; genus Actinocrinis. Next base: position 6,675 of record DASUAR010000179.1, read on the forward strand.
CGCGAAGCGATGGGCGAAGCGGAGGGGCTTCGGCTGTGGTCCGGCCGCGCAGCGGTGCTTCTGTTCGAAGAGGACCGGGACCACCTCGCGGTCCTCGTCGAGCGGTGCGAGCCCGGAGTCACGCTCGCCGAGTCGGATCAGCTCACCCCGGATCGACGACTGCTGATCGGCGCGCAACTGCTCTACGAGCTGTGGTCTGTCCCACCGCCGCGGCCGACCAGCCTGGAGTCGCTTGCCGATGTGACCGCCGAGTGGGCCGACCTGGTCGAGGCGCGGATGGCGCGATTCAAGCCGGACTTCGATCCCGGCCTCGTCGCGCTCGCCGCGAGACTGCTGCGCGAGCTTCCCCGCGGCGCGCAGCGCGAGGTGGTCGTGCACGGCGACTTCAACCCCGGCAACATCCTTTCGGCCCGGCGCAAGCCGTGGCTCGTGATCGACGCCAAGCCGATGATCGGCGACCCGGGCTACGACGTGTGGCCGCTGGTATCGCAGATCGACGATCCGTTTGCGTACGACGACGCGCAACGCATCCTCACTGAGCGCATGACGCTGGTCGCCGGCATGGCCGGTGAGGACGTGCGGCGGCTTGCGGCCTGGGCGCTGGCGCGCGAGATCGACGCCGCGTTGTGGCTGCTCGAGCATCCGAACGTGCAATTGCCGGTCGGCTCGATCGACAAGGCCCGCTCGTTCGCGAAGCTCGCCGAGCTTTAGAGGGCGCGCTCGGGCGTCAGCGCGACATCAGGGCACCGCGACGACCCCGGCCTTCGCGAAGTCGGCAAGCGTCCTGGCCAGCGTCTGCGGTGAGACGGCCGCGGTCTTATCCAGCAGCACGCGCACCGCGAGGCCCTGCTCGGCAGCGTCCAGCGCCGTCGCGCGCACGCAATGATCCGTGGCGATGCCGACAACGTCGATCTCGGTCACGTCATGCTCGCCCAGCCAAGCGGCCAGTGACTTGCCATCGGTGGTCGAACCCTGAAAGCCCGAGTACGCCGCCTCGTTCGCTCCCTTGCGGAACTCGGCGTCGAACGGCAAGCCCGCGACCGCGGGATGGAAATCAGCGCCCGCGGTCCCCACGACGCAATGCACCGGCCAGCTGTCGACGAAGTCCGGCCCATCCGGCGGCGTGCCGAAGTGCGCACCCGGATCCACGTGGTAGTCACGGGTCGCCACGGTGAACTGCGCGCCGCCGGAACCGGCCGCGACATACCGCGAGATCAGCTCGGCCGCGGCGGCTCCCCCGGCCACCGGCAGCGAGCCGCCCTCACAGAAGTCGTTCTGCACGTCCACCACGATCAGTGCCCTGTTCATCAGCGCGTTCGTCCTCTTCTACTTCGGCTATGCGTTAAGGCAGTAAGGCATGCGGGCATGCGGGCGTTCAGTCGTTCACGCGTTCTCGTAAAAGCTAGGGATCACCGCGTCACCGCGCGAGAGCTGCGTCGCAGAGATCGGCAATTCGGCCAGCGCGCGGCGGTGCAGCTCCCGGCCGTCCGCCAACGTCTGCCGGTCCACCGGCTCCCCATTCACCATTAGTGTCCTGATCAGGCTGCGGCCGCGATCGTCCAGGTCGGCCGGCGGCTCGCCCACGCCGATCACTTCCGCGGTGGCTACGCCGTCCCCATCGACGCGCCGGTAGGCGTACTTGCGGCCGCCCTGGTTGGGCTTGTCCGGTGTCCGCTTCGCCACCGGTACCAGCGCGCCGTCCGGCTCCTCGGATTCCGACCGCGCGACCAGCTTGTAGACCATCGATGCGGTAGCCGCGCCGCTCCCGGTGACCAGTTGCGTGCCGACCCCGTAAGCGTCCACCGGAGCGATCGCGAGCGCCGCGATGGCGTACTCGTCGAGGTCGCTGGTGACCACGATCTTCGTGTTGCGCGCGCCGAGCTCGTCGAGCTGCTTGCGCACCCTGTGCGCCATCCACAGCAGGTCGCCGGAATCCAGGCGCACCGCGCCGAGGTCGGGCCCGGCCACCTCGACCGCCACGCGCACCGCCTCCGTCACGTCGAAGGTGTCGACCAGGAGCGTGGTGCCCTTGCCGAGCGTGTCCACCTGGGTCTGGAACGCCTCGCGCTCGGTGTCGTGCACGAGCGTGAACGCGTGCGCGCTCGTTCCGACGGTCGGCACGCCGTACCGGAATCCCGCCTCAAGGTTCGAGGTCGATGCGAACCCGGCCAAGTACGCCGCTCGCGCGCTCGCGACGGCGGCTTCCTCGTGGGTTCGGCGCGAGCCCATCTCGATGCACGGGCGCCCGGCCGCCGCCGAGGTCATCCGCGAGGCCGCGGCGGCGATGGCCGAATCGTGGTTGAGCACGGAGAGGATCAGCGTCTCCAGCAGCACCGCCTCGGCGAACGTGCCCTCGACCTCAAGGATCGGCGACTGCGGGAAGTAGGCCTCGCCTTCGGCGTATCCGCGCACGGTGCCGCGGAATCGGTACTCGGCCAGCCAATCGAGCGTGACGCGATCGACCACGCCGGTCCGCTCCAGAAAGGCCAGCTGCTCGTCGCCGAACCGGAAAGCCGCGATCGCGTCCAGCAGCCGTCCAGTTCCCGCGACCACTCCGTAGCGCCGGCCGTCCGGCAGCCGCCGCGTGAAGACCTCGAAGACCGATCGCCGGTTCGCCGCCCCGCTGCGCAGCGCGGCCCGCAACATCGTCAGCTCGTAGTGGTCCGTCAGCAGCGCCGTCGAGGCCGTGGCCTTCGTGCCGCGCTCGGCACTGCCCCGACCCCCACTTATCGTCATCATGACGATAAGTGTACTCCGGCGCGCCGGGTATGTCTCGCCAAAGCGCCCGATCCGTGGTGTGAGGCCACTCTCAGATGATGCGAAGATGGGATGGTGACCAGCGCACCGGTTGAAGTCGACCGGCCGGACGTCCGCGGCGAGGAGGAGGTCGCCGAGGAGACCGACCGGCCGTGGACCACCATCGTGTGGAACGACCCGATCAACCTCATGAGCTATGTCACCTATGTCTTCGAGAGCTACTTCGGCTATCCGAAGACCAAGGCGCACAAGCTCATGCTCGACGTCCATCACCGCGGTAAGGCCGTCGTCGCGAACGGTACCCGCGAGGAGATGGAGCGGGACGTTTCCGCCATGCACTCCTACGGCCTGTGGGCCACGATGCAGCGCGCGTGAGCGACTAGTGCCCTTTCGAAAGGACAGGCGTGCCGTGATCGCGGCGTTCACCGGCGGGCCCAACGGGACCGTGCTCGTCGACCTGCGCTCGGCCGAGGCGCGACTGCTCGCCGACCTGTTCGGCGACCTGCTGGACCTGCTGGCCGAAGACGATTCGCGGCCGCTGCGGCCGAACGAGGTCGACCCGCTGGCCGCCGAACTCGGCCTCGACGGGCTCGGCGACGACACACCCACGGCCCGCCCGGACGACCCGGCGCTCGCCCGCCTGTTCCCCGACGCGTATCCGGATGACCCCGACGCCACGGCGGAGTTCCGCAGGTACACCCAAGCCGACCTGACCGCCGAGCGGCGGCGCCGGGCCAACGTGGCGTTGGAGAGCCTCGAACGGATCAAGGGCGGCGGGCGGTTGAGCCTCATCCCGATCGAGGCGGCCGCCTGGCTCGGCGCGCTCAACGACCTGCGGCTCGTGCTCGGCACCCGGCTGGAGATCACCGCGGACGACCAGGAACCCGGCCAGGACTTCGGCCCGAGCGACCCCCGCACGGCGTACATCCCGGTCTACTACTACCTCGGCTACCTCCAGGAGACGCTGGTCGAGGCGCTGTCCGGATGACCCGTTCGACGACCCTCGCCTGACGGCCGGGACGGCCTGTCGGCGGTCGCGTGCCCTACCCTGGTCCCGTGTTGACCATCGACAAGGCCATCTACGACGCGATCGTCGAGCACGCCCGCGCCGACCACCCCGACGAGGCCTGCGGCGTGGTCGCCGGAGCCGCCGGCTCGGACCGGCCCCAGCGATTCATCCCGATGGCCAACGCGGCGCGCTCACCCACGTTCTACGAGTTCGACTCAGCCGATTTGCTGAAGCTGTACCGCGAGATGGACGACCTCGACGAGGAACCGGTCGTCATCTACCACTCGCACTCCTCCACCGAGGCATATCCGTCGCGTACGGACATCTCTTACGCCTCGGAACCGAACGCGCATTACGTGCTGGTCTCCACCCGTGACGCGGACGGACTAGGCGAGTTTCAGTTCCGCTCGTTCCGCATCGTGGACGGAGTCGTCTCGGAGGAAGAAGTCGTAGTCGGGTAGGCGGTCAGCCGCCGCCCGGCTTTTCGCGTGGCGAATCATGGATGACGGTTCGGCAACGGTCCCGTCCTGAGCCGGTACGGGGCCGATTTACCCCGATTGCCGCCCGTACCATCGACTGGGGCGGTGCCGGGAACGCGGGCGCGCCCCGCCAGCCAACGGCCGGACCGCCGGTGACCGCGGAGGAATGAGCGAGAGTTGAAGCCACAGACGAGCCCAGGGACGAGCGCCGTGCGCCGGCTCGCCTCGGCGCCCGTCTTCGCGCCGCGTTACCGGCGCGTCTCGTTCTGGTGGGCCGGGTCGCGTTTCCTGCTGATGCTCTGGTCGCTGCAGGCCATGCCGTACTTCTCCCGCGGCTCGGTAATCGGCGACGTGAACATTTACAACGGCTGGGCCAACACGATGGTCCATGGATCGTTCCCGTCGAGCGATCCGCAGTGGCAGTACCCGCCGGCCGCCGCGCTGGTGATGCTGTTCCCGAAGCTGATCGCGCGGGTGGGCATCGGGTACGTCAACTCCTTCTTCTTCTTCGCGCTGGCCGCGGACGCCGTGGTGTTCGCGCTGCTGATCGGGCAGGCGGACCGGATCTCGGCGGAGACCGGCCGGGAACCGCACCTGTCCGGCGTGTGGGCGTGGGTGCTCGGTGGCTTCGCGCTCGGGCCGATCCTGTTCATGCGGTACGACGTCATCGTCACCGCGCTCGCCGTGGGCGGCATGATCGGCACGGTCAAGGCGGTCGGCCGACGCACGCCGGAGCAGGCCGACAAGTGGACCTGGAGCCTGCGCGGCGTCCTGCTCGGGCTCGGCGCGGTGGTGAAGGTCTGGCCGGTGGTGCTGCTCGCCGGGCTGCCGGGCGGCAGGCGCGGCGCGCGGGCGGTGCTCTCGGCGATCGTCGGCGTCGTGGTGATCTGCGGGCTGCTGGCCGCGGGGCTTTCCGGGGCGCTGTCCTTCCTCGGCCATCAGTCCAGCCGGGGCATCGAGGTCGAGGCCGTGTTCGCCTCGCCGTTCATGATCGCCTCCTGGTTCGGCTACCCGGTCAGCACGGTGCACGAGGACGGCAACTTCCAGCTCGCCGGGCCCGGCACCAGCCTGGTGGCCTCCGGCGCGATCCTGACCACGCTGCTCGGATTCGGCATCGTGCTGTGGTGGCGGCTGCGGCGCTTCCACCCGGAACGCTGGTCGCCGGCGCTGATGTATGACGCCGGGTTCACGGTGCTGCTGGTCATGGTGGTGACCAGCCGAGTGCTCAGCCCGCAGTACCTGATCTGGCTGATCGGCCTCTCCGCGCTCTGCCTCGCCGAGGCGGCGCCTAAGAAGGGCGGGCCGGTCAACGAGATCGGCGGGCGTCGCGGCACCCTGATGGCGCTGCCGGCGCGCATGGTGATGGGCTGCACCCTGGTCAGCCAGCTGGAATTCCCGATCCTGTTCCTTCAGGTCATGCACCACGGATTCCTCGGCACCGCGGTGGTGGCCGCACGCAACCTGGTCCTGCTGGCGGCGACGGTCATCGCCCTTCGCAAGCTGTGGTCGGCGACCACGGCGGTGGCGGACGAACCGGCGCCGGCGCAGCCGGCCGACTCGGTGGGAGCCGCGTCGCCCGGAGCGCGGTCCACGGCGGGCGCACCCGCCGGAGCCGACGCGATCACGGAACCCGATGCCGACCTGGTCGCCCTGCAAGCCGCGGGGGCCGGCCAGGCGCCAGGCGGCGCAGAACCCAGGAGCGCCTCAACCACGTAGGGACTATCATCACGCGCGGGTCTCGACCGTGGATGCGCCGGGTCGCGGGACGTGTGAGGGAGCGATGAGCGAATCGGCCGCGCGGCCAGTAGGCGGGACCGCCACCTCGCCGAATGCGCTGCCCGGACCGCTCGGCGAACGCTCGCCGCGCAATGCGCGGTCGGCCGGGCCGCGCCGCCTGATCAGCGAACTCATCGAGTTCATCTACCGGCTGGCCGGATCGACCTTGGCCACGCCGCGGGTGGCGGTCGGCGTCTCGCTGGCCGGACTGCTGCTGATCATGCTCGTCGGCATCCTGTCGCCGAACTTCAACACGCTGCCGCCGAACCACACCGGCGACCCGGCCAACCTCAAGCCGCTGGTCCTGCCGCTGTCCGGGCACCTGTGGCAGCTGCCCTGGTTCGTCTCCTTCCCGCTGACGTACCTGGCGATCGTGCTCCAGTGCCTCGGCCTGGCCGGGCTGCTGTGGGCGAACAGCCGCGGCTGGCGACCGAACCCGCGGCACCTGTTCCTCGCGGTGAGCGCGATCGTCGCGGTGATGGTGAACATCACCCCGGTCGGCTCCTCGGACGCGGCCAGCTACGCGGCTTACGGGCACGTGGCCAATCACGGCTTCGATCCGTATACGAACGGCCCGGACATCCTCGGCCAGCAGAACCCGTACACGCGGTCGGTCGGGCCGATGTGGACCCGCACCCCCTCCGTGTACGGGCCGATGGCCACCTGGGTGCAGCAGCTCGCGGCCTGGCTGGGCGGCTTGAGCCCCGGCTCGACCGTGCACTACCTGATGATCTTCAACGGGGCGGTCTTCCTCGGCGTCGGCTACTTCCTGCTCAAGACGGCGGACGACCCGGTGCGCGCCTCCCTGATGTGGGTCGCCAACCCGGTGCTGATCCAGCAGCTCGTCGCGGGCGGCCACCTGGACACCTACGCGGCCGCCGCGGTGGTCGTCGGCGTGCAGATCGCCCGGCGCGGCACGCAGGGCTGGCGCTACCTGGCGGCCGGGCTCGCGGTCGGCATCGCCTGCGCGTTCAAGATCAATGCCGGGTTGGTCGGCGCGGGCCTCGCCTGGGCGCTGGTGATGCGGCGCGACTGGTGGAACCTCGGGCGGCTGGCGCTCGGCGGCGTCGGCTCCGTGGTGTTCTTCTACTCGTTCTACGGCTTGCACGCGCTCAAGCAGCTGCTCACCGCCTCCAGCCTGGTGGCCACCCCCTCGCCGTGGCGGGCGTTGCAGCTGGCCTTGCAGGGCGCCTTCGCCGTGTTCGGGCAGGGGGATCTTGGGCAGAGCATCGGTTCGGTCGCCACCTCGATCCTCTGGCCGATCCTCATGATCGTGGTCGCGGTGCTGATCTACCGGCGCTTCTCCCCGGACCAGCCGGCCATGGTCACCGCGCCGTTCGCGCTCTGCTTCGCCTGGATCGTGGTGGCGCCCTGGTCGCTGCCGTGGTACGCCGCGCTGGCCTGGGTCGTCCTGGCGCTGCTGCCGCGCAACCCGATGACCCGATGGCTGACCCTGGTCACGGTGTTCCTCGCGCTCATGCACTCCTCCGGCGGCGGCCCCGCGCCGTGGGCGAACTCCTGACCACAGCGCTGTCCACAACGCTGATCACACGGCTGTCCACAATGCTGACCACACTGCGAGCACCGAACGGCCGCCCCGGCGGGAATCGATAGCATGGCTTCTGGCGTTGCCAGGTGTGCCTATGGCCGCCAACGCGCCAAGAGCCGATACCGTCCAGGAGCTGAATTCATGGCCGTCCAGGTCTCTATCCCGACCATCCTGCGCACCTACACCGACGGCGCCAAGCGCGTCGAGGCCGAGGGCGGCACGCTGCGCGAGCTGATCACCGACCTCGACCAGCGGCACCCCGGCATCGGCGACCGGCTGATCGAGAACGGTGAGCTGCGCCGCTTCGTGAACGTGTACCTGAACGACGAGGACGTGCGCTTCACCGGCGGGCTGACCACCCCGCTGGCCGACGGCGACGCGGTCACCGTGCTCCCGGCGGTCGCCGGCGGCGCGCGCTAGCCGATCCGATGCGCTACGACTCGCTGCTCGACTCGCTCGGGCACACGCCCCTGGTCGGCCTTCCCAAGCTCTCCCCGAGTCCCGAGGTGCGCATCTGGGCGAAGCTTGAGGACCGCAACCCGACCGGGTCGGTCAAGGACCGCCCCGCGCTGGCCATGATCGAGGCCGCCGAGGCGGCCGGCCGGCTCACCCCGGGAGCCACCATTCTCGAGCCGACCAGCGGCAACACCGGCATCGCGCTGGCGATGGCGGCCAAGCTCAAGGGCTACCGGCTGATCTGCGTGATGCCCGAGAACACCAGCGAGGAGCGGCGCCAGCTGCTGCGCATGTGGGGCGCCGAGATCATTCCCTCCCCGGCGGCCGGCGGCTCGAACGAGGCGGTGCGCGTCGCCAAGGGTCTCGCGGCGCAGCACCCGGACTGGGTGATGCTGTACCAGTACGGCAATCCGGCCAACTCCGGCGCGCACTACGCGGGCACCGGCCCGGAACTGCTGGAGGACCTGCCCACCATCACGCACTTCGTCGCGGGCCTGGGCACCACCGGCACGCTGATGGGCGTCGGCCGGTATCTGCGCGAAAAGGTGCCGGGCATTCAGATCGTGGCCGCCGAGCCGCGCTACGACGATCTGATCTACGGACTGCGCAACCTGGACGAGGGCTTCGTCCCCGAGCTGTACGACGAGTCGGTTCTGACGACCCGTTATTCGGTCGGCTCGACCGACGCGCTACGCCGCACCCGGCAACTGCTCGAGGTCGAAGGCATCTTCGCCGGGATCTCCACCGGCTGCGCGCTGCACGCCGCGCTCGGCATCGCCCGCAAGGCCGCGCAGTCCGGCGAGCGCGCCGACATCGCGTTCATCGTCGCGGACGGCGGCTGGAAGTACCTGTCCACCGGCGCCTACGAAGGCACGCTCGACGAGGCCGGCGACCGGCTCGAAGGCCAGTTGTGGGCGTAGGACCGCACGTGTCTTTCCCCATCCGCGCGTTAGAGCCGGCCCTTGTGCGGTTATGGTTTCCCGGTGGCTGACGCACCGATCGGAATCTTCGACAGCGGCTACGGCGGACTGACCGTCGCGCGCGCCGTTCTCGACCAGTTGCCGCACGAGCCGATCCTCTACTTCGGCGATACGGCGCGGCAGCCGTACGGCACCAAGTCGATCGCCGACGTTCGCAAATACTCGCTCGAATGCCTGGACACGCTGGTGGATCAGGGCGTGAAGATGCTCGTCATCGCGTGCAACTCGGCCAGCTCCGCGGTGCTGCGCGACGCCCGGGAGCGCTACGCGGTCCCGGTGATCGAGGTGATTCACCCGGCGGCCCGCCGCGCCGTGGCCGCCACCCGCAACAGCCAAGTCGGCGTGATCTGCACCCAGGCGACCAAGACCTCCGAGTCGTACGAGGACGCCTTCGCCGCCGCCCCGCACATCAAGCTCACCACGCAGGCCTGCCCGCGCTTCGTCGAGTTCGTCGAGGACGGGGTCACCGGCGGCGAGGAGCTGATCAAGGTCGCGCACGAGTACCTCGACCCGGTCGCCGCGGCCGGAGTCGACACGCTCATCCTCGGCTGCACTCACTACCCGCTGCTCACCGGTGTGATCTCGTACGTCATGGGCGAGGGGGTCACCCTGATCTCCAGCGCCGAGGAGACCGCGAAGGACGTCTACCGGCGGCTGGCCAAGCTCGGCCTCATGCGTGACGAATCGCTGCCCGCGCCGGCGCACGAGTTCCACACCACCGGCGACCCGGAGCGATTCAAGGAGATCGGGCGCCGTTTTCTCGGACCCGAACTGAGCCGGGTCTGCGCGGCGGCTACGCTCGACTCATGACCCAGGGATCTTCCCCCGCTGCGCGGCAGCCTTCGACTGGCCCTTTATCAAACGCTGCATCGAAGCCTGCTTCGAAATCGGATGCCGCGTCCGGCGGCCGCGGCGATGGCCGCTGCGCCGACCAGCTGCGCCCGGTGACCATCACCCGCGGCTGGCTCGATCACGCCGAGGGCTCGGTGCTTGTCGAGTTCGGCCGTACTCGCGTGCTGTGCGCCGCGTCGGTGACCGAGAGCGTGCCGCGCTGGCGCAAGGGGTCCGGCCTCGGCTGGGTCACCGCCGAGTACGCGATGCTGCCGCGCGCGACCCACGACCGGTCCGACCGCGAGTCGGTGAAGGGCCGCATCGGCGGGCGCACGCACGAAATCTCTCGCCTGGTCGGCCGGGCGATCCGGGCCGTGGTGGACTACAAGGCGCTCGGCGAGAACACGATCGTGCTGGACTGCGACGTGCTTCAGGCGGACGGCGGCACGCGCACGGCGGCGATCACCGGCGCGTACGTGGCCCTCGCGGACGCGGTGGCCTGGCTGAAGAAGAACGGCGCGCTGCGCGGCGGCAAGGAGCCGCTGACCGGTTCGGTCGCGGCGGTGTCCGTGGGCATCGTCGGCGGCGTGCCGATGCTCGACCTCTGCTACGAGGAGGACGTGCGCGCGGAGACCGACATGAACGTGGTGTGCACCGGCGACGGCCGCTTCGTCGAGGTGCAGGGCACGGCGGAGGGCGCGCCGTTCGACCGCGCGGAACTGACCGCGCTGCTCGACCTGGCGGCGGCCGGCTGCGGCGATCTGACGGCGATTCAGCGCAAGGCGCTCGGGTGGTGAGTGACGCGCCGCGGGTGGTGCTCGCCACGCGCAACAAGCACAAGATCGACGAGCTGCGGGCGATCCTCGCGGCGACCGGCGTCGAGGTCGAACTGCTCGGCGTCGCCGAGTTCCCGGACCTGTCCGACGTGGCCGAGACCGGCGTGACCTTCGCCGAGAACGCGCTGCTGAAGGCCGTGGACGTGGCGAGCCGCACCGGGCTTCCGGCCATCGCCGACGATTCAGGGCTCTGCGTCGATGTGCTCGGCGGCGCTCCGGGCATCTTCTCCGCGCGCTGGGCCGGAAGGCACGGCGCGGACAAGGCGAACCTGGATCTGTTGCTCGCTCAGCTCGCCGACATCGCGGACGAACACCGGCGGGCGCACTTCGCCTGTGCGGCCGCGCTGGCCCGCCCCGACGGAACCCAGGTCGTGCGCGAGGGCCGCATCGACGGCACGCTGCTGCACGCCCCGCGCGGCGGCAACGGCTTCGGTTACGACCCGATCTTCCTCCCGGACGGCTACGAGCAGACCACCGCCGAGATGCCGGCCGACGAGAAGAACGCGATCTCGCATCGCACCCGGGCCTTCCAGGCACTCGCGCAAGACCTGGCCGCTCTGCGCTGACGCACGTCATCTGATCTGCGCTGCGACGCGGCGCGGCACTCGGCTCTTCGGCCGGGTGCCGCGCCGTCGTCATGCTTGCGGCATTCGTCGCCGCGCGGCCATCGCGCAGTGGATCTCAGCTGTGCATCTCAACAGTGCATCTCAACAGTGGATCTCCACCGCCCTTCACCGGCCCGTCGCACCGCCTTCGGCCAAAGGTCACAGTTTGATAACTGGTATAGACCGGTCCGCCTTCTGGTCTAGACCAGACCGAACCGGCGGGCCTACGGTGACCGCACTCCGGAAAATTCGGCGCTCCATCTTTCTCCCGGTCCGGACTGACGCCACCTTCGGTGAAAGGCATCCCCATGAAGCAACGTCTCGCGGCCGCGGCGGTCCTCGGGCTCAGCGCAACGCTGGCGCTCGCCGCCTGCGGCAGTTCGTCGAAATCCTCCTCCTCGGGTGGCTCGGCCTCCGGCGCCGTCACCATCAAGCTGGTCGCGGCCGACTACGGCACCGGCGCGTCGAACTCCTCGCAGACCTACTGGCAGGGTGTGGCCGACGCCTTCCACAAGGCGAACCCGAACGTCACCGTCCAGGTGCAGACCATCGACTGGAACGACCTGAGCTCCAAGGTCCAGACGATGATCCAGAACAAGCAGTACCCGGACGTCCTGGAGGGCCTGACCTACGCGCAGTACGTCCAGGACGGCATCGCGTACAAGGCCTCTGACGTCCTCGACGCCTCGACGCTGTCGAACATCAACCCGATCTTCAGCAAGGCCGGCGAGGTCGGCGGCACCGGGTACGGCATACCGTGGACCACCTCGTCGCGCGCCATGTTCTACAACAAGAAGCTGTTCGCCCAGGCCGGGATCACCACCCCGCCGACCACCTGGGACCAGCTGAAGGCCGACGCGCAGAGCATCGCGACGAAGACCGGCAAGACCGGCTTCGGCCTGCCGCTCGGTTCCGAGGAGGCGCAGGCCGAGTCGCTGCTGTGGTTCCTCGGCAACGGGGGCGGCCTGACCGACGCCTCGGGCAAGTACGCGATCAACTCGGCGGCGAACATCGCCACCTATCAGTACCTGCAGGGCCTGGTGAAGTCCGGCGCCACCGAGCCGGACCCGGCCACCAAGAACCGCACCGACCTGTGGCAGCAGTTCGCGCAGGGCAACGTCGGCATGATCAACGGCTCCCCGGCGCTGATCCCGATCATCCAGAAGGCCGGGGTGCTGCAGAGCTCCGACTACGGCGTGATCGCGGTTCCCGGCAAGAGCGCCCCGCTGACCTCGACCGTGGGCGTCGCGGACTACGTCGTCGCGCTGAACAACAACAACCACCAGGCCGCGATCAAGTCCTTCCTCGACTTCGCCTACAACGACCAGAACCAGCTGGCCTTCGACAACGAGTACGACCTGCTGCCGGCCACCACCTCGGCGACCAACAGCATGTCCGGCAACCCGCAGTTCGCCGGCTTCGTGAAGAACCTGGGCACCGCGACGCTGTACCCGAGCTCGCAGGCCAACTGGAGCACGGTGCTGACCGCGATTCAGAAGCAGATCGGCACCGCGATCACCGGCGACCCCAAGTCGGTGCTCGGCCAGATCCAGCAGACCGCCACCTCCGGCCAGTAAGGACGAGGCCCGCCAAAGCTTCGGGTCCCGGCCGCGTTCCCCTCGGCGCGGGCGGCACGATCGGCCGGGACCCGAAGGCCCCTGATACACCGGGCTCCTTATGCATCAGGCTCCTGATGTATCACGCTCCTGAACCATGGCTCCACCGGCGCCGCGCCGGACGCACCCGCACTGTGCGTCCGGCGCGGTAAACCGTCCGGCGGGACGCACTTGCCGACCGACCGCCCGGCCGCCCAGGCCCTTCCCGAACTCGGCGGAGAGACCCATGTCACTACCCCCCAACCCCCCGCTGCGGCGGCTCGGCCGAGCCGCGGCCCCTCTCGGCTGGGTCGGCCCCGCCGTCGCACTGATCGGCTTCGCGGTGATCTGGCCGGTCTACGAGATGTTCCGGATCTCGTTCCAGCACTACAGCCCGGACGGCTTCCTGCTCGGCTCGGCCGGATTCAAGAACTACACCAAGCTGTTCCAGGACCCGAACTTCGGCCCGATCATGGTGCGCAGCGTGATCTGGGTCGTCGCGGTGGTCGGCCTGACCATGACCATCTCGCTCGGCGTGGCGCAGCTGTTCAACCAGCGCTTCCCCGGCCGGCGCATCGCGCGCTGGGCGCTGATCGCGCCGTGGGCGGCGTCGGTGATGATGACCGCGATCATCTTCCGCTGGATGCTCGACCCGAACACCGGCGCGATCAACCTGGTGCTGCGCAATCTCGGCCTTATCTCCAAGCTCGGCACCAGCCAGGCCGACTGGCTCGGCCGGCCCGACGCCGCGTTCCTGTGGATGATCGCGGTGGCCGTGTTCGTCTCGGTCCCGTTCGCCACCTACACGATCCTGGCCGGGCTGCAGACGATCCCCGGCGAGGTGTACGAGGCGGCGAAGATCGACGGCGCCTCGCACCTGCGCACCTACTTCGCCATCACGCTGCCACTGCTGCGCCCCGCGATCCTGGTCGCGACGCTGATCAACGTGATGAACGTGTTCAACTCGTTCCCGATCATCTGGGAGATGACCCGGGGCGGGCCCGGCTACGAGACGAACACCTCGACCGTCTACATGTTCAACCTCAAGCAGAACTTCATCGGCGAGTCCGCCTCGATGTCGGTGGTCAACTTCGCCGTGATCATCGTGATGGTGCTGGTGTTCCTGCGGGTCAGCAACTGGAAGAAGGAGGTGGCCTGAGCATGGCCGCGACCACCGCCCCCGCCGCCGCGCGCACCGTCCCCGAAAGCGCCCGCGCACCGCAGGCCCGCCGCAACCCGCCGAGGCTGCGCACCGTCATCCTGGCCGCCGCGGCGTATGTCGTGGCCCTGATCTTCATCCTGCCTTACCTCGAGATGGCGCTGACCGCGCTGCGCCCGCCGAAGGAACTGCTGGACGCGAACTACATCCCGCACCACTTCGCCTGGTCCAACTTCACCTCGCTGTGGTCCACCGGCATCGGCTCGAATCTGCGGGTCTCGCTGATGGTCGCCGGCGGCGCGACGGCCCTGGTGCTGCTCGTGGCGACCCCCGCGGCGTACTACACGGCGCGCCGCAGGTTCCGCGGCCGCACGGCCTTCCTGCTGCTGGTGCTGGTCACCCAGATGTTCCAGCCGACCGCCCTGGTCGTCGGCATCTTCGGCCAGTTCAACCAGCTCGGCATGATCGACGACCCGACCGCGCTGATCCTGGTCAACGCGGGCTTCAACATGGCCTTCGCGATCTGGATCCTCAACGCCTACTTCGGCGCGATCCCCAAGGAGCTGGAGGAGGCGGCGCTGGTCGACGGCTGCACCCGGCTCGGCGCGATGTTCAAGGTGATCATCCCGCTGGCGCTGCCCGGCATCGTCACGGCCCTGATCTTCACCTTCATCGCGGCCTGGAACGAGTTCATCGTCGCGCTGACGCTGACCTCGACGCCGAGCAACGAGCCGCTGACCGTCGGCCTGAACAACTTCATCGGCGCCTACTCGGTGGACTGGCAGCACCTGTTCGCGGGCTCGGTGATCGCGACGATACCGGTGATCGTCCTGTTCGCCCTCATCGAGCGCAAGGTGGTCTCCGGCCTCACCGCCGGCTCGGTGAAGTAGCGGCCGCCGCTCGAGCGGCAACGCAGAGGCCCGGCGGATGTCCGCCGGGCCTTTCCGCGCTCCGCCCGGACGGCGCACGTGTCGCCGGCGGGTACGTGCTTCCGCTCAAGGACTCGGTGCGCCGCGCCGAATCAGTCGAACTCGGTGACACGGTCGAGGTCGAGCTGACAGTCGTCGTCGGTTGAGCCCGGCCCCTACGCGACGCCTGGGCCGGTCAGGAATCGAGAAGCGGAGTCACCCCGGCCGCTCGTAGCATCGCAGAGGAGCCGATGCGCAAGAGACGGAGACGCCATGAGCAAGGCCACGACGACGCACACGCACTCGCCCGCGCCGCAGGGAGCGGACAGCCACGAGGTGATCCGCGTGCACGGGGCGCGCGAGAACAACCTCAAGGACGTGAGCGTCGAGATCCCCAAGCGGCGGCTGACCGTGTTCACCGGCGTCTCCGGATCCGGCAAGAGCTCCCTCGTGTTCGACACCATCGCGGCCGAGTCGCAGCGGCTGATCAACGAGACCTACAGCTCGTTCGTCCAGGGCTTCATGCCGACGCTGGCGCGTCCCGAGGTGGACGTGCTCGAGGGGCTGACCACCGCGATCATCGTGGACCAGCAGCGCATGGGCGGGGACATCCGCTCGACGGTCGGCACCGCGACCGACGCCAACGCGATGCTGCGCATCCTGTTCAGCCGGCTCGGAAAACCGCACATCGGCTCGCCCAAGGCGTTCTCGTTCAATATCGCCTCGGTCAGCGGCGCGGGCGCGGTCACGCTCGAGCGCGGCGGCCGGACCGTCAAGGAACGCCGCGCCTTCAGCATCACCGGCGGCATGTGCCCGCGCTGCGAGGGCCGGGGCGCGGTAACCGACATCGACCTGGCCCAGCTCTACGACGGGACGAAGTCGCTCAGCGAGGGCGCGATCACCGTCCCCGGCTATACCGGCGGCGGCTGGAACACCCGGCTCTACGCGGAGTCCGGCTTCTTCGACCCGGACAAGCCGATCCGCGAGTTCACCAAGAAGGAACTGGCCGACTTCCTCTACCGCGAGCCGACCAGGATGAAGATCGCGGGCATCAACATGACCTACGAGGGTCTGGTGCCGCGGATCCAGAAGTCGATGCTCGCCAAGGAAAAGGAGTCGATGCAGTCGCACGTGCGCGCCTTCGTGGAGCGCGCGGTCACCTTCACCTCGTGCCCGGACTGCGGCGGCACCCGGCTGAACGAGGCGGCTCGATCCTCGAAGATCAGGGGCGTCGGCATCGCGGACGCCTGCGCGATGCAGATCAGCGATTTGGCCGAGTGGGTGCGCGGGCTTGACGAGCCGTCAGCCGCGCCGCTGCTGACGGCGCTGGGGCAGTCGCTCGACTCCTTCGTGGAGATCGGGCTGGGCTACCTTTCGCTCGACCGATCGTCGAGCACGCTTTCCGGCGGCGAGGCGCAGCGCGTCAAGATGATCCGCCACCTCGGTTCGCCGTTGACCGACGTCACATACGTCTTCGACGAGCCGACCGTGGGCCTGCATCCGCACGACATCCAGCGGATGAACGAGCTGCTGCTGCGGCTGCGCGACAAGGGCAACACGGTGCTGGTCGTCGAGCACAAGCCGGAGGCGATCGCGATCGGCGACCACGTCGTCGACCTCGGCCCCGGGGCCGGCACGGCGGGCGGCACGGTCTGCTTCGAGGGCACCGTGGCGGGGCTGCGCGCCAGCGGCACGCTGACCGGCCGGCACCTCGACGACCGAGCGCGCCTGAAATCCTCGGTGCGCAAGGCGTCCGGGACGCTGGAGATCCGCGGCGCCGACACGCACAACCTGCGGAACGTCGACGTCGACATCCCGCTCGGCGTGCTGGTCGTCCTGACCGGCGTCGCAGGCTCGGGAAAGAGTTCGCTGATCGACGGCTCGGTGTCCGGCCGGGACGGCGTCGTGTCGGTCGATCAGGCCCCGATCAAGGGTTCTCGCCGCAGCAACCCGGCGACGTACACCGGCCTGCTCGACCCGATCCGCACCGCCTTCGCGAAGGCCAACGGGGTCAAGCCGGCGTTGTTCAGCGCCAACTCCGAGGGCGCCTGCCCCAACTGCAACGGGGCCGGGGTGGTCTACACCGACCTGGCGATCATGGCCGGCGTCGCGACGACCTGCGAGGATTGTGAGGGCAAGCGGTTCCAGGCGTCGGTGCTCAAGTACACCTTCGGCGGGCGCAACATCGCCGAGGTGCTGGAGATGCCGGTAGTGGACGCGGCGCAATTCTTCGGCGCCGGTGAGGCGCGCGTCCCGGCCGCGCAGGCCATCCTCGACCGGCTCGCCGATGTCGGGCTCGGCTACGTCAGCCTCGGCCAGCCGCTCACCACGCTGTCCGGCGGCGAGCGGCAGCGGTTGAAGCTGGCCGCGCGCATGGCCGAGAAGGGCGGCGTCTACGTGCTCGACGAGCCGACCACCGGCCTGCACCTGGCCGACGTCGAACAGCTGCTAGGCCTGCTCGACCGGCTGGTCGACTCCGGAAAGTCGGTCATCGTGATCGAACACCACCAGGCGGTCATGGCGCATGCCGACTGGATCATCGACCTCGGCCCTGGCGCCGGACACGACGGCGGCCGGATCGTCTTCGAGGGCACGCCAGCGGAATTGGTCGCCGCCCGCTCGACGCTCACCGGCGAGCACCTGGCGGCCTACATCGGCGGGTGAAGCGACCAGAGAGACGACGGCCGACCCGGCGAGCGCCCCGCGCGAGCAGGATCGGCCGGAGGCAGTGGAGATGACGCTGGCCTACTCAAACTCGACAATGATCATAGTCAGCCAAGTTGAAGTGCCCTATTCCCATGCGTAGTAGGACGCGACGGCGGGCTGACCGGTATAGCCGGCGCCGTTGGAGTCGTCCGCGCCCAGATATCGTGCAGGAAAGGCGGCCTACGAGACAGCCAGGACGGAAAACGACGATAAGCGCGCGGCAGGACGCACAGCCGTCACCGCAGACGACAGAGGCCGCACCGTCCCAGGCGGGACAATGCGGCCAAAGCGGCACAATTCATGTCGCAGTGGAGGTGCCGGGAATCGAACCCGGGTCCATTGGCGAGGGAACAGAGCTTCTACGGGCGTAGTCTCAGTGCGCTTTTCTCGGCTCCGCGGATCCCTGAGACGAGTCCGCGACGAGCCCAGCCACGTGAATTTCCCTCAGTCTCCCGTGACCTGATTCTGAGGTTGAGCCCCCTAGCGATGCCGGATCCCAGGTCGGGGGCGATCCTGGGCCGACAGGGCTATCCGCCCGTTACTTGATCGCTAGATCAGGCAACGAGGGCGAAGTTCGCCCGGGCCATCTTCTGATTGGCATTTGTTTTTTTGCTGTGTTAATGGTTAACGAGATCATCACAGCTTCCTCGGCCCGCTTCCCCTGCTTCGACGTCCAATGTCGAAACCGTTCACCCCCGTGGCAGAACGCACACGGCAGCGCACGGACACGCCATCCCGCCCCTCTCGGAGCTTCGGCGCGACAGTGAGCAGTATGTGTGCAGTTCTCAAACAGCGGCGGAACACCGCAGTGCCCGCCAACTTCAGGATACTCGCGCGAGTGCGGCTCGGTAAAACCGGTTGATCACCGGCCGCGCGCGCCGTTGTCGAGCCGCCGCGCTGCGGCCTCGCTAGCGGTACCGGCGGTGATGCGCCGAGATGTCCCGCTCCGCCTCGCGCTTCATCTGCTTCTCCAGTAGCGTCTGGCGCTTGTCGTAGTCCTTCTTGCCGCGGGCCAGGCCCAGCTCGACCTTCGCCTTGCCGTCCTTGAAGTACAACGCCAGCGGGATCAGCGTCAGTCCCGACTCCTTGGACTTGCCGATCAGCTTCTGGATCTCCTGGCGGTGCAGCAGCAGCTTGCGCTTCCGGCGCGGGGCGTGGTTGTTCCAGGTGCCCTGGTTGTACTCCGGGATGTGCACGTTGTGGAGCCACACCTCGGCGTCGCGGATCTGCGCGAAGCCGTCGACCAGGGACGCGCGGCCCTCACGCAACGACTTCACTTCGGTGCCGGTGAGCACCAGGCCCGCCTCGTAGACGTCCTCGATGAAGTAGTCGTGCCGTGCCTTCTTGTTCTGGGCGATCGTCTTCTGCCCGCGCTCCCTGACCATGGGCTCTATTCTCGCTCAGACGCG
>DASUAR010000180.1:0-16292 GCA_035763685.1 Actinocrinis sp.
TTCGCGGCGACCGGGCTTCCCGACGAGTTCTTTCCCACTGCGCGGAACGCAACGGCTCCGGTTGGAACCCGAGATGAAACCGTGATGCGGCGGTCGCGGCCATGCCGCCAGCATCGCCCAAAGCCAGGGCGTTAGCACTCCTGGTGACTGTAAACGGGCGAACCCGCCGCCGTCGCGCGGCGCGCACCCGCGCGCTCGTGCCCCGCTCGCTCTGCCTCGGCGTCGGCGCCTCGGTGTCGGCGCCTCAGACCGCGGCGAGATCGGAGGCGAGGGCCGCGTCCGCGAGGAAGCGCACGCCGACCGGGATGGCCGCCTCGTCGGCGTGGAAGGTCGGCTGGTGCAGGTCGCGCGGGGTCGGGTCACCCGGTGTACGCACGCCGAGCCGGGCCATCGCGCCGGGAACCTGCTGGAGATACCAGGAAAAGTCCTCGCCGCCCATGGACTGCTCGACCGGCACGATGCCCTCGCCGCCCGCACCGCCCGGAGCCGCCATCACCCGGTGCGCGGCCTCCCGCATCAGCTCGACCACATGCTCGTCGTTGACCACCGGGGGCACGCCGCGCACGTATTCCAGCTCGGTCTTGGCCCCGTAGATCGCGGCGATCGAGTCGACCAGTTCCAGGATCACATCCGGGGCCAGGCTCCAGGCCCGCTGGTCCATCGCGCGCAGCGTGCCGCGCACCTCGCCGAACTGCGGGATCGCGTTCGCCGCGTTGCCGGCGTTGATCGCGCCCCACACCAGCGAGACCCCGGCGCGCGGGTCCATCCGGCGGGAGAGGGCCGCGGGCAGTTCGGTGACGAGCGCGGCCAGCGCGTAGACCAGATCCACCGTCAGCTGCGGGCGGGCGGTGTGGCCGCCGGGGCCGGACAGGCGCAGCGTGAGCGTGTCGCAGGCCGCGGTCAGCGCGCCGGAACGCAGGCCGATCTTCCCGGCGTCCACCTTCGGGTCGCAGTGCACGCCGATGATCGAGCCGACCCCGTCCAGCGCCCCGGCCTCGACCATGTCGATCGCGCCGCCGGGCAGCAGTTCCTCGGCCGGCTGGAAGATCAGCCGCACCGGGCGGGTCAGCCGCCCGGCCTGAGCCTCCTCGGCCAGGAAGAGCCCGGCGCCGAGCACGGTCGTGGTGTGCACGTCGTGCCCGCAGGCATGGGAGACGCCCTCGATCACGGACCGAAAGGGCAGCTCGCTCGCTTCCTGAATGGGCAGCGCGTCGATATCCGCACGCAGCGCAAACCGGCCGCGTGGGTGCGTCCTGTGTGAATGTGCGGAGGGCGATTGTCCGCCGGCTGCGAGCGCCGACTCGTCGACCACCGGATCGATATCGCAGATGACGCCGCTGCCGAGGGGCAGGATCTTCGGCGCGAGACCGGCCGCCTGCAGTGTCTCGACGATCAGCCCGGTGGTGCGCAACTCGCGGCGGCCGAGCTCCGGATGCGAGTGCATGTCGCGCCGAAACCGGATCAGTTCGGGCTCCCGCCGGCCCAGGAACGCGGAGAGCCGCGACGACGCGGCGTCATCGGCGGCTCGGTCCTGGCCCTCCGGCGGAAGACTTAAGTTCATTCCCCCACGGTAGTCCGTCTAATCCCGGGAATCCCAGTAGTTTCGCCATATGGGACCTTGAAGTTGACCAAGATGACACTTAAGGGCTATGGCTCCCGGCACGTGCGGACTAGCTCCGCAGGTTGCGGTCATCGGACTAGCGAAAGGTCATACATAACGCTCGCCGCCACCGCAGCATCGCCTAGAACGCGTCGCGCGGCACGTATGTACCCCAGACGTCACGCAGCGCGTGTGAGACTTCGCCGACAGTAGCCCGCGCGCGCAGTGCCTCGCGCATCGGATAGAGCACGTTGTCGCTACCCGACGCCGCGCGCTTTACCGCGTTGAGAGCCCGGTCGACGTCCGACTGCGAGCGATCCGCCCGCAGCTTGGCCAGCCGTTCCGCCTGTTGTGCCTCGATCGTCGGGTCCACCCGCAACGGCTCGTAGGGCTCCTCGGTGTCGAGCGTGAACCGGTTGACGCCGACCACGACCCGCTGCCCGCCGTCGATCTCCTGAGCGATGCTGTAGGCGGACCGCTCGATCTCGGCCTTCTGGAAGCCGTACTCGATCGCCGCCACCGCGCCGCCGAGCGACTCGACCCGCTCCATCAGTGTATTGATCTCGGCTTCAAGGTCGTCGGTGAGCTTCTCGACCACGTATGAGCCCGCGAACGGGTCCACGGTCTTCGTCACATCCGTCTCGTACGCGATCACCTGCTGCGTGCGCAGGGCGAGCCGGGCGGCCTTCTCGGTGGGCAGCGCGATCGCCTCGTCGAAGGAGTTCGTGTGCAGCGACTGGGTGCCGCCGAGGACCGCGCCGAGGGCCTGGAGCGCGACCCGGACCATGTTCACCTCGGGCTGCTGGGCCGTCAGCTGCACTCCGGCGGTCTGCGTGTGGAAGCGCAGCATTTGCGACTTGGGGTCTTTCGCACCGAACTCGTCGCGCATCACCCGCGCCCAGATCCGGCGGGCGGCACGGAACTTGGCCACCTCTTCGAGCAGCGTGGTGCGCGCCACGAAGAAGAAGGACAGGCGCGGGGCGAACTCGTCCACGTCGAGTCCGGACTCGACGGCGGCGCGCACGTACGCGATGCCGTCCGCGAGCGTGAAGGCGATCTCCTGCGCCGGCGTCGCTCCGGCCTCGGCCATGTGGTAGCCGGAGATCGAGATGGTGTTCCACTTCGGGATCTCGCGGTTGCAGTACGCGAACACGTCCGAGACCAGCCGCAGCGAGGGCGCGGGCGGGAAGATGTACGTCCCGCGCGCGATGTACTCCTTGAGGATGTCGTTCTGGATCGTGCCGGTGAGCACGGCCGGCGCGACGCCCTGCTCCTCGCCGACCAGTTGGTAGAGCAGCAGCAGCATCGACGCGGGGGCGTTGATGGTCATCGAGGTGGAGACCTTGTCCAGCGGGATGCCGCCGAACAGGGTGCGCATGTCCTCGATCGAGTCGATCGCGACGCCGACCTTGCCGACCTCGCCGTGCGCGATCGGCTCGTCGGAGTCGTAGCCCATCTGGGTCGGCAGGTCGAACGCCACCGAGAGCCCGGTGGATCCGGCCGCGATCAGCTGCTGGTAACGCTTGTTGGACTCGGAGGCTGTGCCGAATCCCGCGTACTGGCGCATGGTCCAGGGCCGACCGGTGTACATGGTCGGATAAACGCCGCGGGTGAACGGGTAATCGCCGGGCTCGCCGAGTTGCACGGCCGGGTCCCACTCGGCCAGATCGGCCGGGCGGTACACCGGGCGGATCGGCAGGCCGGACTCGCTCGTCGCGGCCTGCTCGGACTGTGCTCGCTCGGACGGCATGTTGATACCTCGCGCAGTCGGAAGTCGTGGGGTCCGCACCCGTTCGGGTTGCAGCCTCTGTATCGAAGTATTGCGGATCGCTCAGCACCCGCACACCCCTGTTGTCGCGCGAATCACACCGCGGTGCCGTCCACGCCTGGGGTGAATTGTCCTTATTGTCGGATGCGAGATCGCTCACAGTAGCCCCTTTGGTGGCGAATTCAGGGGCAGCCGCCTGCTTAACCTGTGGGTAGACAGGCAGGATCACTCCGCCTGAGCGACAACCGGAAAGGGCCGGGCAACGCCCATGGCTATAACCACGCCTAAGGTCGGCACCAGCGACGCCCAAGGCACTGCACCTGGGCGTAACGCACCCACCTCCGGCAGCTCCGCCGAGACCACCGGCCGTAAGGGTAGAGGCGGCACGCTGTACCGCGGCCGCGAGGGGATGTGGAGCTGGGTGGCGCACCGGATCACCGGCGTGCTGATCTTCTTCTTCCTGTTCGCGCACGTGCTCGACACCGCGCTGGTCCGGGTCTCGACGTCGTCGTACAACACGGTCATCGACAGCTACAAGAACCCGGTCACCAACTTCCTCGAGTACGGCCTGACCGCGGCGATCGTCTTCCATGCCTTCAACGGGCTGCGCATCATCGCGGTCGACTTCTGGGCGAAGGGACCGCGCTACCAGCGGCGGATGCTCTGGATCGTGGTCGGCGTCTGGATCGCCCTGATGGCCGGAATGCTCTACCCGATCACCGCCCACTCCTGGCACACCATCTTCGGGAAGTAGGCCCACGCACATGTCCGCTCCCGTCACGTCCGCTTCCACCGCCCCCTCCCCCGCGATCGAAGCGCCGCGCTCGCCGCACGGCTCCGGCAGCCCACGACTGCGCAGCCGCCGCACGCCGCGCGCCACCCGCACCAACTTCGAGCTCTACAGCTGGCTGTTCATGCGGTTCTCCGGCCTGCTGCTGACCTTCCTGGTGCTCGGCCACCTCTTCATCATGCTGGTGCTCGACGGCGGCGTGGAGAAGATCGACTTCGCCTTCGTGGCCGGCCGCTGGGCCTCGCCGTTCTGGCAGGTCTGGGACCTGCTCACGCTCTGGCTGGCCACCCTGCACGGCGTCAACGGCCTGCGTACGGTCGTCAACGACTACGCCGAGCGCGACGGAACCCGGCTCGCGCTCAAGTCGCTGCTGTACACCGCGGCGCTGCTGATGATCTTCCTCGGCAGCCTGGTCATCTTCACCTTCACCCCGAACATCAAGGCCTAAGGGCGCGCACACGATGGCGATCAACACGCACACTTACGACACGGTCATCGTCGGCGCGGGCGGGGCAGGCATGCGTGCGGCCCTCGAAGCCGGTACGCGGTCGCGCACTGCGGTACTCACCAAGCTGTACCCGACCCGATCGCACACCGGGGCGGCGCAGGGCGGCATGTGCGCGGCTCTCGCCAACGTCGAGGATGACAACTGGGAGTGGCACACCTTCGACACGGTCAAGGGCGGCGACTACCTGACCGACCAGGACGCCGCGGAGATCATGTGCCGTGAGGCCATCGACGCGGTGCTCGACCTGGAGAAGATGGGTCTGCCCTTCTCCCGCACCCCGGAAGGCCGGATCGACCAGCGCCGTTTCGGCGGGCACACGCGTAACCACGGCGAGGCCGCGGTACGCCGTTCCTGCTACGCGGCCGACCGGACCGGTCACATGATCCTCCAGACGCTTTATCAGAACTGCGTCAAGGAGGGCATCGAGTTCTTCAACGAGTTCTACGTCCTCGACCTGCTGCTCACCGATCCCGATGACGGCGACTCCGACGGTACCGACGGCCCCGGCGTCCGCCGCACCGCCGGCGTCGTCGCCTACGAACTCGCCACCGGCGAGATCCACGTCTTCCGGGCCAAGGCCGTCATCTTCGCCACCGGCGGCTTCGGCAAGGTTTTCAAGACCACCTCCAACGCGCACACGCTCACCGGCGACGGCATGGGCATCGTGTGGCGCAAGGGCCTGCCGCTCGAGGACATGGAGTTCTACCAGTTCCACCCCACCGGCCTGGCCGGACTCGGCATCCTGCTGACCGAGGGCGCCCGAGGCGAGGGCGGCATCCTGCGCAACGCGGCCGGCGAGCGCTTCATGGAGCGCTACGCGCCGACGATCAAGGACCTGGCGCCGCGTGACATCGTGGCCCGCTCGATGGTGCTGGAGGTGCGCGAGGGTCGCGGCGCGGGTCCGAACAAGGACTACGTCTACCTCGATCTGACACACCTTCCGGCGGAGCAGATCGAGGAGAAGCTGCCGGACATCACCGAGTTCGCACGCACGTACCTGGGCGTCGAACCGACCACCGAACTGGTCCCGGTCTATCCGACCGCGCACTACGCCATGGGCGGCGTCCCGACGAACGTGGAGGCCGAGGTGCTCAGCGACAACGACACCGTCGTCCCCGGCCTGTACGCGGCGGGCGAGGTCGCGTGCGTGTCCGTCCACGGCGCGAACCGCCTCGGCACCAACAGCCTGCTGGACATCAACGTGTTCGGCCGCCGCGCGGGCATCGCCGCGGCGAAGTTCACCGAGACCGCCGAACTCCCCGAGCTCCCGGACAACCCGGCCGCGTATGTCGTCGAGCTCATCGACAACCTACGTAACGCGACCGGCACCGAGAAGGTCGCGCAGATCCGCAAGGAACTGCAGGACACGATGGACAACAACGCGGGCGTGTACCGCAACGACACGACGCTTAAGCAGGCCTACGAGGACGTCAAGGCATTGCAAGCGCGGTACAAGAACGTCGCGATCCAGGACAAGGGCAAGCGGTTCAACACCGACCTGCTTGAGGCAGTGGAGCTGGGCTTCCTGCTCGACTTGGCCGAGATCCTGGTCGTGGGCGCGCGAAACCGCAAGGAGTCGCGCGGCGGCCATGCCCGCGAGGACTACCAGAAGCGGGACGACGAGAGCTACATGCAGCACACGATGGCGTACCGGGAACCCACGGCGGACGGCTCATACGAGATCCGCCTGGGCTGGAAGCCCGTCAACGTCACCCGGTACCAGCCGATGGAGCGTAAGTACTGATGGCCACCGCAACCCTCGAGCAGCAGTCGGCCGGGAACGCAGAGCAGGAGTCGGCGGCCGGCGCGCCGCAGTTCCTCACGATCACCGTGCAGGTCCGCCGCTACAACCCGGACACCGACGAGTCGCGCTGGGATGAGTTCGAGGTGGACGCGCTGCCGACGTGGCGCATCCTCGACGCGCTGCACGCGATCAAGTGGGAGCAGGACGGCTCGCTGACCTTCCGCCGCTCCTGCGCGCACGGCGTCTGCGGCTCGGACGCGATGCGCATCAACGGCCGCAACCGCCTCGCCTGCAAGTCGCTCGTCAAGGACCTGATGACGGTCGACAAGAAGACGGGCCGGGCCAAGCCGATCACGGTCGAGCCGATCCAGGGCCTGCCGGTGATCAAGGACCTGGTCGTGGACATGGAGCCGTTCCTCCAGGCGTACCGGGACGTCAAGCCGTTCCTTATCGCGCACGGCAACTCGCCGACCCGCGAGCGGCTTCAGTCGCAGAAGGAGCGCGAGCGCTTCGACGACACGACCAAGTGCATCCTGTGCGCGGCCTGCACGACGTCCTGCCCGGTGTTCTGGACGGACGGCCAGTACTTCGGCCCGGCGGCGATCGTCAACGCGCACCGCTTCATCTTCGACTCGCGCGATGACGCCGCCGACGAGCGCTTGGAGATCCTGAACGATCGCGAGGGCGTCTGGCGCTGCCGCACCACGTTCAACTGCACCGAGGCCTGCCCGCGCGGCATCCAGATCACTCAGGCCATCGCCGAGGTCAAGCGGGCCCTGATCACCAGGCGGGTGTAGCGGCGCGACGTGCACGCAGCCCGCGCCGGTGGTCCATACGCTCAGGACGAGGCGGGTGGTGCGGCGCGACGTGCACGCAGCCCGCGCCAGCCGAGCCACCCGATCGCCGTGCCCAGCACGAGCGAGATCGCCGCGAGCACCACGTGCACGATAAAGAACCCGGTGGCTCCGTGCGACCACGACCGCGAGTCGTGCCAGATGTTCTTGACCAGCGTCACCCAGATGAACCACGACCATACGGCGAACGCGATCAGGAACCAGGACGCGCGACGGGATAACTGCATGTCAACCATGGTATCCGGACTCGCGGCCGGTCCTGCGCCGGGGTGAGCGGCGGACGCGGCGCACGTAGCGGAGGCAGTAGCAGCGGTCTGATCTCTCAGCCGAGGGTGACGCCGTGCATAGCTAGCACGCGCGTGACGAAGGCGCGCTTGTCGGCGGTGTACGCCTTGATGTCGTCTCCGTGGGCGCCGGCGAGCCGCAGCTTGAGCTCTTGGTATTCGTCACGCAGGGCGGTGTCGGTGCGTAGCGCGTCGCGGAAGGTCAGCCGTTCACGCCAGAGCGCGCTGCCGGGCTCGGTGAGGTGCAGCTGGTGCGTGCGCGCGGCGAGTTCATCGTCCTGCGGCTTGTGGAACCAGAGCGCTTCGGGGCGATGCGGAGCGTGCCGGTAGCCGCGCGCTTCGAGGACTGGGATCGCGGCTCGCGCCGCTGACAGATCTCTGACGCCCGCCATCATGTCGAGGATCGGCTTGGCGGACAGCCCGGGGATCGCGGTCGACCCGATGTGGTGCACGCCGTCGACCAGCCACGGTGTGAGCAGGCGGTCAAGCTCCGCGCGCTCGGCTTCGAAGCGCAGCGGCCAGTGCGGGTCGTAGGCGGTGACAGTGATCGGCACAGCCCAGGGTCTCACGAACGGAACGTCACTCCTCGGCTGGTGCGTCGCGCTGGTCCAGCGTCCGGGTCGCGGTCCATGCCGACAGGAACAGCACGAGCTGGAAGGTGAGGTTGATCCACAGCAGCAGCGCGACCGGGACGCCGAACGCGCCGTATAGCGTCTTGCCCGCGACGCCGTCCAGGTACGCGGCCACCAGCCGTTTGGTGACTTCGAACAGGATCGCCGCGACGAGGGAGGTGCGCAGCAGGAGAATACGCGGGACGCGCAGGCGCGGGATGCCCGCGAGTAAGAATGCGAACATGAGCGTGGATGCGACCAGGCCGACGAGCGTGCCGAGCAGCCAAAGGAACACCCGCGCGGGGGGCGTGTCGGCGATACCGAGGTGATGCAGCACGCTGCTGGCGAGCGCGGAAGTGGCGGCGGAAGCGCTGAGCGAGATCACCACGGTGAGCCCGAGACCGACCAGCGAGCCGAGATCGGCCAACTTCCTGGCGGCGAACCTGCCCGGCATGTCCTCGACCTGCCAGATCGTGCGCAGGCAGCCGCGCGCCGCGTTGACCCAGGACAGACCGGTCCACACCAGCAGCGCGCCGCCGACCAAGCCGATGGTGGCCGCGTTGCTGACGACACCGTCCAGCGGAAGTTTGTCGGCGATACCCGGGACGTTCTGCTCGATGCGGTCGCGCAGATGCTCGATCCCTGAGTTGCCGAGTAGCGCGGCGGTGATCGCGACGCTGACCGCGAGCAACGGGAAGAGCGAGAGGAAGGCCGAGTAAGTGATCGCCGCGGCCAGGCGGCTGCCGCGCTGAGCCCGGTAGCGGGTGAAGGCCCGCCACGCGGTGGTGCGGTTGACGCGGTCGATCCAGGGCGTGACGCGCGCTTTGACACGCGAGCCGACGTGCAGTGTTCTACGCGATATCGGCAGCGCCGAGATGAATGACCTGATTCGGGTGTTGATGCCGCGGGCTGCCACGCGCCAAGGTTAAGGCCCGCCGAGGGTGTGCTCAGGCGGCGGCGCGCACCACGGAGGGAAAGGGGAAGGTGCGCACCGCGCGCCACATCCCCTCCGCCTGCAGCTCGTAGAGGCCGAATCCGGATATCTCGAACTCGGCCGCATAGTCGGCCAGATCGGCCTGCGCGACGTCCAGCGCGGCGTCGCCGAGATCATGCGCGATCGTCACGTGCGGGTGGTACGGGAACTGCAATCTGCGCTCCAGCACCCCGGCGCGCACCTGGGCCTCCAACTCGACGCACTCCAGCAGGCCGCGCTCGACCCGCAGGAAGACGACCTGTGAGACCGGGCGGAAGGTGCCGGTGCCGCGCAGCCGCATCGAGAACGGCCGGCCGCGCGCGGCGATCGCGGCCAGAGGGCCCTCGATCTGCGCCGCCGCCGCCGGGTCGACCTCGGTCGGCGGCAGCAGGGTCACATGCATCGGCACGATCTCGGCCTGCGGGTCCCCGTAAGCCCGGCGGCGCGCGCGAAGCTCGCCGCCGTACGGTTCGGGGATCGCAAGGAGTATGCCGATCGTACTCATCGAGTCAGCACAGTAGCCGATCGCACGGCGGCCGGGGCAGCGGGCAGGAAACCGATGCGGTCATAGGTGGCGGCGACGGTGGGAGCCGCCAGATCGCGCGCCCTCTCCGCGCCCTCAGCCAGGATCGCGTCCAGCTTGTCCGGCTCGGCCAGGATCGCCTCGGTGCGCTCCTTGAACGCGCCGAAGGTGCTGACGACCAGCTCGGCCAGGTCCTTCTTCAGGTCGCCGTAGCCGCGGCCCTCGTACGCGCGCTCCAAGTCCTGGACGCCGCGGCCGTCCAGCGCGCTGTAGATGCGCAGCAGGTTCGAGATGCCGGGCTTGTTCACCTCGTCGAAGCGGATCTCCCGCTCGGCGTCGGTGACCGCGGACTTGATCTTCTTCGCGTTGACCTTCGGGTCGGCGAGCAGCTCGATCAGGCCGGCCTGCGACTCCGCGGACTTGGACATCTTCGCGGTCGGGTCCTGCAGGTCGAGGATCTTGGCGGTGTCCTTGATGATGTACGGCTTGGGGACCGTGTACGTTTCGCCGTAGCGGCTGTTGAAGCGCTGGGCCAGGTCGCGGCTCAGTTCGAGGTGCTGGCGCTGGTCCTCGCCAACCGGAACGTAATCGGCCTGGTAGAGCAGGATGTCGGCGGCCATCAGCATCGGATAGGTGAACAGGCCGACCGTGGCCGCGCCGACGCCGTGCCTGGCCGACTTGTCCTTGAACTGGGTCATCCGGGAGGCCTCGCCGAACCCGGTGATGCAGTTCATCACCCAGCCCAGCTGCGCGTGTCCGGGCACGTGGCTCTGCACGAACAGGGTGCAGCGCTGCGGGTCGAGGCCGGCGGCGAGCAACTGTGCGGCAGCCACCTGGCTACGGTGCCTGAGGGTCGCCGGGTCCTGCTCGACCGTGATCGCGTGCAGATCGACGACGCAGTACAGCGCGTCGTAGTCATCCTGCATCGCCACCCAGTTGCGGATCGCACCCAGGTAGTTGCCGAGGTGGAACGAGCCGGACGTGGGCTGGATGCCGCTGAAGACCCGGGGCCGGGCGGCCTGCGCGGTGGTCTGCGGCTGAGGCGACTGATCGGACGACATGCGTTCCATTGTCGCAGACCGTGCCGCAGGGCTTCACCCTTCTTTCCGCGCCCCCTGAGTCGCGTCGGCGGTGCGCGCAGGGGTTGATTCGACGGCTGATTCGGGCATTGGTTCGGGCGTCGACTCGGGCGCCGGTTCGAACGCGGGCTCGGGTGCGGGCTCGGATGCGGGTTCGGTGCGGATCAGCCGGACCCGGGCGATGCGGCGTCCGTCCATCGCGTGCACCGCCAGCCGCAGCCCGTCGAACGCGACCTGGTCACCGATCGCGGGCAGCCGACCGAGCCGGGCCACGATGTACCCGGCCAGCGTCTCGTAGGGCCCGTCGGTGAGTTCGACGCCGGTCTCGTCGTGGAAGTCGTCGAGGTTGATCAGCCCGTCGAGTTCGAGATCGCCGTTGCGCAGCCGGGTCACCCGGGCGCGGGCCACGTCGTACTCGTCACGGATGTCGCCGATGACCTCCTCGACGAGGTCTTCCAGCGTGACGATGCCGGCGGTGCCGCCGTATTCGTCGAGCACGATGGCCAGGTGGAAGGAGTCGCGGCGCATCTCGGAGAGCGCCGAGAGCACGTGCTTGGTCTCCGGCAGGAATATCACCGGCCGGGTCAGGTCGGCCACCCGCCGGGCGTGGTCGCGGGCGTCCGGGGCAAGCAGGTCGCGCACGTGCACGAATCCGACAATGTTGTCTGACGATCCGTCGGTCACCGGATAACGGGAGTGTGGCCGGCGTCCGATCAGCGCGGCGGCTTCCTCCAGCGGTATCGCCCCGTCGAGGAAGACCACCTCGGTACGCGGAACCAGCACCTCGCGCAGTTGCCGGTCGCCGGCGCCGAAGACCTCCTCGATCAGTCGGCGCTCGTCTTTGCTGAGGGTGTCGGTGGAGGCGACGAGGTGGCGCAGTTCCGCCTCGCTGACCTGCTCGCGGCCGATGTCCGGGTCACCGCCGAACAGCCGCACGACGCCGTCGGTGCACACGGAGAGCAGCCAGATCACCGGCCGGCAGATCCGAGCCATGCCCTGCAGGAACGGCGCGACCGCCTTCGCGGTGGATTCGACCCGTTGCAGGGCGAGCCGCTTGGGCGCCAGCTCGCCGATCACGAGCGTGATGAACGAGATGATCATCGTCACGCCGACCAGGCCGACGAAGCCGGCCAGGCCCGAACCGAGTCCGGCGCGTACCAGCGCGCGCTTGGCGCTTTCCGAAAGGGTCGTCGCGCCGTACGCGGAGGAGAGCAGCGCAGTGAGCGTGACGCCGATCTGCACGGTGGCCAGGAACCGGTTGGGGTCCCGCACCAGGCGCGCCACGATGCCGCCGCGCCGGCCGGAGGCGGCGAGCGACTGGAGTTGCCCCTCGCGCAGCGAGACCAGCGCGATCTCGGAGGCGACGAACAGCGCCTCGATCAGGATCAGGGCGAGGACGACGAGACAGGAGACTACGGTCGGGTTCACGGCGTGCGCTGCACCAGCCCGGTTCGCTCCGGAACGCGGCCGCGCCGGAGGCTGTGCGGTGGCGCGCACGCCGGTCTATGTGCGCCCGGGTCCAGGCCGCCCGAGGATTGGGTACTTGTGCCCATGGGAAAAGTCTACCGATCCGCTGGTGTGCGGGCCGTCCCCGAAGATCCCGGGAGCTCCCGGAAACGGCAATGAATTCTCAACGGGCCTTAAAATCCCGGAATGCGAACCGACGAGACGGACGAGCGGATCATCGGCTGCCTGCTGCGTGACGCCCGCTCCGCGTACGCCGACATCGGCGCACAGGTGGGGTTGTCCGCACCCGCGGTGAAGCGGCGGGTGGACCGGCTGCGCGCCGAAGGCCTGATCACCGGGTTCACCGCGCTGGTCAATCCGGCCGCCCTCGGCTGGACGACGGAGGCCTTCGTCGAGTTGTACTGCACCGGCCGCACCTCGCCGGACACCATCCGCGCGGCCATGTCCGACAATCCGGAGATCATCGCGGCCTATACGGTGACCGGCGAGGCAGACGCGCTGCTGCACGTGCGCACTCGGGACACCGCGCATCTGGAAACGGTGCTGGAGCGGGTGCGGATGGCGCCTTTCGTACAGCAGACCAAGTCGGTGCTGGTGCTCTCCCGGCTGATCGACCGGCGGTAGCAGCACACCGCCTGGCCCGGCGCTATTGGGTCAGCGCCACGCCGGCGGTGCAGGTGATGTTCGTGAAACCGCCTTGCGTCGGCCCCTCGACAACGCCGCCGACGCTGTTCGCCGACGCGCCGGGCGCGACTGGGCCGGAGTTGTAGTTGTGCACCACGACGTGCCGACCTGTCTGGACGACGGTGCCGTTCCAGACCGTGTAGGCGATGTCGCCGGACGGCGCGTCGAAGGTGATGACCCAGCTGTTGAAGGTCGCGGTCCCGGTGTTGGTGACGACGAATTGGAAGTCGAATCCGCCGTTCCACTCGACCGGATACGTGACAGTCGCGCGGCATGAGTATGTGGCGGTGTCGTTTGCCGACGCGGACGCCTTTACCGACGCCGCCGCCGACGCGGACGAGGGCGCCAATGCGAGCCCCAGTCCGATGGCCAGCGCTCCGGCCGAAAACGCCCTGCTCCGCTTACCCCGTGTACGCATCAGAGTTCTCCCTTACCCGCGTTCGAACAGCCCCATGAGCCGTCGTCACGCTACGTCGGAGCGATGCGTCGGGCAACAGCGCGCCGCACGTCGAGCACTGATTCGCTGCTCGTCGCGCGGCACGCCGCCGCCGTTCGTGAAAGCTACAGCCGTGGAAGCTACAGCCTGGCCAGCGCGGCCTGGAGCGGGTCGAGGCCGAGGCTGCCGAGCGCGAGCGCCTGGCTGTGGAACTCCTTGAGGTCGAACGCCGCGCCCTTGCGGGCCTTCGCGTCCGCGCGGGCCTGAAGCCAGATCCGCTCGCCCAGCTTGTAGGAGGGCGCCTGGCCCGGCCAGCCGAGATACCGGTTGAGCTCGAAGCGCAGCAACTCGTCGCCGACTCGCACGTGCGCGCGCAGGAACTCCCAAGCCAGCTCCGCGTCCCAGGTCTCGCCCTCGTGCCAGCCGGTGCCCGCGGGGATCGGCAGTCGCAGGTGCACGCCGAGGTCGACCACGACCCGGGCGGCGCGCAGCATCTGGCCGTCGAGCATGCCGAGCAGGTCGCCGGGATCCTCCAGGTAGCCGAGTTCTTCCATCAGCCGCTCGGAATACAGCGCCCAGCCCTCGCCGTGCCCGGAGACCCAGCACATCAGCCGGCGCCAGCGGTTGAGCTTCTCGCGCTGGTAGACGGCCTGCGCGATCTGCAGGTGATGACCGGGGACGCCCTCGTGGAACACGGTGGTGACCTCGCGCCAGGTGGAGAACTCCTCGACGCCGTCAGCCACCGCCCACCACATCCGGCCGGGCCGGGTGAAGTCCTCGCTCGGCGCGGTGTAGTAGATCCCGCCTTCGCTGGTCGGCGCGATCATGCACTCGATCCGCCGGGCGGGCTGCGGGATGTCGAAGTGCCTGCCGTGCAGGTCGGCAATGGTGCGGTCGGCCAGCTCCTGCATCCAGTCGCGGAAGGCCGCCTTTCCGGCGATCTTGCGGCCGGGCTCGTTGTCGAGCGCGGCCACCGCGTCGTCGACCGTGCCGCCCGGCACGATGAGTCCGGCGACCCGGTTCATCTCGGCTTCCAGCCGCTTGACCTCGGACCAGCCCCAGGCGTACGCGTCGTCGAGATCCACCGCCGCGCCGAGGAAGTAGCGCGAGTTGAGTGCGTAGCGTTCGCGGCCGACCGCGTCCTGTTCGGGGGCGTAGGGCAGCAGCTCGGTTTCGAGGAAGGCACCGAACTCGGAAGTCGCGGCCTGCGCCTGCTCTGCCGCGCGGTCCAGCTCGGCGCGCAGCGCGCCTTCGGCCCCGGTGCGGCCGACCAGCCCGGCATAGAAGCCCGCGCGCTCGGCACCGGTCCCGTCCCCCGGTTCAGCCGCCGCGGACGCACGGCCCGACCACTCAGCACACTGCTTTGCGCATTCGACGACCTGCCGCCGCGCCGCGACGTGCCCGTTCTTCGCCGACTCCAGCAGCGTGCGGCGCAGGCCCGCGTACGCGTCCGGGACCGCCGCCATCCGCAGCGCGAGATTGCGCTGTGCCTCTTCGCCCTCGACCGGCATCAAATCGAAGACCTGGCGCACCGCCTGCAACGGGCTTGCCAGCACATTGAGATCGCTGGTGGCCTCGCCGGCGTCGTAGAACTCGACCGCGAGACCGAGCCGTTCGAGCATCGCGTCCTTGGCGACCTGCTCGCTCTCGTCGTTCGCGGCAACTGCGTTCAACGCGGCGATCGTCTCGCGGTCCAGGTCCACCCGCGCCCGAAAGCCCTCGGGGCTCAGGTCGGACATGCGGTCGTCGTACCCGGGGATACCCGCGTACGTGGCCTCCAGCGGGTTGAGCGTCGCCGCACGCTCGACATACCCGTCCGCGATCTCGTTGATGTTGCTCATGTGACCGCACGCTAGCGCCGACTGCCCGGGATGGGCTGCTCAATTTCCCGGACAGTCGGCGATGATGAGGGAAAACCCTATGGTCAGATCAGGCCGAGCTCGCGGACCGCGTCGCGCTCCTCGGACAGTTCCTTGACCGAGGCGTCGATCCGGCCGCGGGAGAACTCGTTGATCTCCAGGCCCTGGACGATCTCGAAGTCACCGTCACGGGTGGTCACCGGGAACGAGGAGACCAGGCCTTCCGGCACGCCGTACGAGCCGTCGGAGACGACGCCCATCGAGGTCCAGTCGCCCTCGGCGGTGCCGTTGAACCAGGTGAAGACGTGGTCGAGAGCGGCCGAGGCCGCCGAAGCCGCGGAGGAGGAACCGCGCGCCTCGATGATCGCGGCGCCGCGCTTGGCCACGGTCGGGATGAAGGAACTCTCCAGCCACTGCTGGTCGCCGATGTACTCGGCGGCGTTCTTGCCGGAGATCTTGGCGTTGAACAGGTCCGGGTACTGGGTGGCCGAGTGGTTGCCCCAGATGGTCACGTTGCTGATCTCGGTGACCGGCACGCCGGCCTTCTTGGAGACCTGCGCGAGGGCGCGGTTGTGGTCAAGCCGGGTCATCGCGGTGAACCGGGACTTGGGCACGTCCGGCGCGTGGCTCGCGGCGATCAGCGCGTTTGTGTTGGCCGGGTTGCCGACGACCAGGACCCTGATGTCCTCGGCGGCGCCGGCGTTGATCGCCTCGCCCTGCGGCTTGAAGATGCCGCCGTTGGCCGAGAGCAGGTCGCCGCGCTCCATGCCCGCGGTGCGCGGCCGCGCGCCGACCAGCAGCGCGACGTTCGCCCCGGCGAAGCCCTCGGCGGGGTTGTCGAAGATGTCGATCCCGGCCAGCAGCGGGAAGGCGCTGTCGTCGAGTTCCATGGCGACGCCCTCGGCCGCCTTGACGGCCTGCGGGATCTCCAGCAGCCGCAGCTTGACCGGGACGTCCGGTCCGAGCAGGTCGCCGGCGGCGATCCGGAACAGCAGCGAGTAGCCGATCTGCCCGGCGGCGCCGGTGACCGTGACGTTGACGGGGGTGCGGGTCATTGCGATCTCCTGCGCTGCGGTGCCGGAGACGCCGACACCGAAGACGACGTTGTCTGG
>DASUAR010000181.1:0-13662 GCA_035763685.1 Actinocrinis sp.
TGCTCGGGGGCCTCGCCGGTGGTGCCGATGACCTCCTCGTGGCCCTCGTGGCCGATGAGCAGGATGTCGTAGCCCTCGTCGGCGAAGCGCACCGCCTCCTTGTGCACCTTGGTCACCAGCGGGCAGGTCGCGTCGATGGTCTTGAGGCTGCGCCGCGATGCCTGGTCGTGCACCTCCGGGGCCACGCCGTGCGCCGAGAAGATCACGATCGCGCCCTCGGGCACCTCCTCGTTCTCCTCGACGAAGACCGCACCGCGCTCCTCAAGCGTCTGCACGACGTGCTTGTTGTGCACGATCTGCTTGCGCACGT
Source organism: Actinocrinis sp. (assembly GCA_035763685.1). GTDB lineage: Bacteria > Actinomycetota > Actinomycetes > Streptomycetales > Catenulisporaceae > Actinocrinis. Next base: position 311 of record DASUAR010000181.1, read on the forward strand.
AAACCGGCGCGCCGTATTGCTCGAGCGCGCGTTCGACGGTCTGGACCGCGCGGTCCACGCCCGCGCAGTAGCCGCGCGGCGCGGCGAGCAGGACCCGCTTGCGCTGCGGGGCGTCGGCCGGGGCTGCGCTCGAGGCGGAGTCGGACACTGAGGTGGCCGGGGTGGAACCGGAGGCGGTGACCATGTCTCCATGGTATTCGCGGACGCCGTGGGCGCCCCAGCGCGGGAGAGCCGATCTTTACATCTCCCGCACACTTTTCTCGCCCGCGCGTATCTGATCTGCGTGTCGGCGCCGGCCGATACCGTTGTGACATGGCCCTGCAAACCTCGTTCGAGCAACCGGTGCCGGTCTCGGCCCTCACCAAGATGGTCGGCGACTGGATCGACCGGCTGGGCGCGATCTGGGTCGAGGGTCAGATCACGCAGATCAGCCGGCGGCCGGGCGCGGGGATGGTATTTCTGACGCTGCGTGATCCGTCGCATGACGTATCGGTCAGCGTGACGTGTTACCGCAGCGTGTTCGAGAAGGTCGTGCCGGCGCCGTCCGAGGGCGCGCGTGTCGTGGTCTGGGCGAAGCCGACCTTCTACCGGCCGCGCGGCCAGTTCTCGCTGCAGGCGCAGGAGTTGCGGCCGGTGGGCATCGGCGAGTTGCTGGCCCGGCTTGAGGAGCTCAAGCGCAGGCTGGCCGCGGAAGGGCTGTTCGATCCCGCGCTGAAGAAGCCGCTGCCGTTCCTGCCGCGCCTGATCGGGCTGATCTGCGGCCGGGCCTCGGCGGCCGAGAAGGACGTGCTGGAAAACGCGCAGCGGCGCTGGCCGGGCGTCCGGTTCGAGGTGCGCGAGACGGCGGTGCAGGGCGCGGGCGCGGTGGCCGGCGTGACCGCGGCGTTGGCCGAGCTGGACGCGCATGCCGAGGTGGACGTGATCGTGATCGCGCGTGGCGGTGGCTCGGTCGAGGACCTGCTGCCTTTTTCCGATGAACAGCTGATCCGTGCGGTGGCCGCCTGCCAGACGCCGGTGGTCTCCGCGATCGGCCACGAGCCCGACTCGCCGCTGCTGGACCTGGTCGCCGACCTGCGTGCCTCGACGCCGACGGACGCGGCGAAGCGGATCGTGCCGGATGTGCGCGAGGAGATGGAACGGGTCGCGCAGGCGCGGCGCAGGCTGTGGGGCACGATCAACCAGCTGCTGGACCGGGAGTACCGGGCGCTGGAGGGCTTCCGGTCCCGGCCGGTGCTGGCTGCGCCGTACGCGATGCTTGACCAGCGCACGCAAGAGATCGCGGCGCTGCGGGACCGGGCCTATCGGTGCGCGCGCCACAAGGTCACCCGAGACGACGAGGTCCTGGCGCAAACGCTGGCCAGAGTGCGCGCGCTCTCACCGCTGGCGACGCTGGAGCGCGGCTATGCGGTCGTGCAACGCGAAGGTGGGGCGGTGGTACGCAAGCCGGAGGAGGTGGAATCGGGCGACGCGCTGACGGTGCGGCTGGCCGGCGGTTCGTTGAACGCGACGGTGCGTTGAACGCGAGGGTGCGTTAGGGCCTGGACGGTAGCCAGGCCGTGAGCGCGAGGCCCCGCGGTTCGTGGAAGCCGAGGTCGCGGTAGAGCGATTCGCCCTGGTCCGAAGCGTGCAGGTCGACGCGCGGGACACCGCGGGCCCGCAGCCAATCGAGCGTCGCCGAGACGACGGCGCGGGCGTGACCCTGCCGCCGGAACCGTGGGTCGGTCGCCACGCTGAGGATGTAGCCGGTCTGGCCGGTCGAGTTGGCCGGGCCGGGCAGCCGCTGCTGAATCACACCGACCGAGCAGGCCGCCAGCATGCCGGGCTGGTCCGGCGCGTCGGTCACGAACGCCTGCAGCGGGCCGTCCGGGTCGGCGAGCGCGGAGCGGAACGCCTCGATGCACGGCCCGCGCCAGGAGTGGTCGAGGATCGGGCCGAAGATGGACATCATCACCTCGCGCAGCCTGGTCAGCTCCTCGGCGTCGGCGACCACCGCTTGACGTGCCGCGATTCCCACAGTCGGACTCCTTGCGTGTAGCTGTCGCCCCGGCAACCTATCGTTGTCCTCATGGCTGAAGAAGCGAATTCCGCGGGCGCGGGTTCCACCGGCGGGGACCTGAACGGGCTCGGCTACGAGCAGGCGCGCGAGGAGCTGGTCGCGACGGTGCAGCGGCTCGAAGCCGGCGGGCTTTCGCTGGAGGATTCGCTGGCGCTGTGGGAGCGCGGCGAGGCGCTGGCCGCGCATTGCCAGGCCAAGCTCGACGGCGCGCGGGCCCGGCTTGACGCCGCGGTCGCCGCCCGGGAAGAGGGCTAAGCCTCACCCATTACAGACCTGGCCAATCAGTGGGCGCCGATCAGTGCAGCGCGGCGGCCAACCGCTCCAGGTCCGCGAGCGGCGCGCTGCCGGCCACGATCACGGTCGACTTTCCGTCCTGCGCGTAGAGCAGCGTGGGCAGTCCGGCCGGTGCCGTACCGCTGTAGCGCTGCCATTCGCTCGGCGTCGCGCCGGCGATCTGTACCGCGCTTTCCTGGCTCGCGTTCGAGTGCTGGTCACTCAGGTAGCCGGCGAAGGATTCGGTGGTCTGCTCCAGCGAGGCGTAGCCGCCGCTCGGGGTGAGATAGCCGAGGTGCCACTCGGCCGGGCCCGAGCCGGCCGGGTTGTAGTAGACCGAGGTGAGCTTCCAGCTCGCCGGGAGGCCGGCCGGCGCGCGCACGGCGAACGGTTCGGCGGCGCGGGCGGCGCTGAGCGTGGTCTGGTACGTCGTGGCGTCCACCGGGTGCACCGGGTTCCCGGCCTTCGAGGGCTTGAGCACGAGCACCAGGATGAGCGGCACCGCGATCACCGCCAGGGAAAGCACCATGTCCCGGACGGTGGTTCGCAGCCGCGAGTTGCGCGGGCGCGGGTGCGTCATGTCCACCGGATTCGCCATGGCTCCATCGTCTCTGATCGACCGAGACTCCCAGCCACCGGGGGCGGGTTGTCCGCGTCGCTACGATCAATAGATCAGCGGACTAGTCGGCCGTCCCCTCAACGGCCCGCCGCGTTTCTGATGTCCCGTGCGGAAGGACACCACCATGAGCAGCACGTCCGAGACCGAAAACCCCCAGCTTCCGGACCGGAACCTGGCCCTGGAACTGGTACGCGTCACCGAGGCCGCCGCGATGGCGGCCGGACGCTGGGTGGGCCGCGGCGACAAGATCGGCGCGGACGGCGCGGCGGTCGGCGCCATGCGGCACCTGATCAACACCGTCTCGATGGACGGGGTCGTGGTGATCGGCGAAGGCGAGAAGGACAACGCGCCGATGCTGTACAACGGCGAGCGCGTCGGCAACGGCGATGGGCCGGAGTGTGACGTCGCCGTCGATCCGATCGACGGCACCACCCTCAACGCCAAGGGCATGCCGAACGCGATCGCGGTCATCGCGCTGGCCGAGCGCGGCGCGATGTACGACCCGTCCGCGGTCTTCTACATGGAGAAGCTGGTCACCGGCGCGGAGGCGGCCGACGCCGTCGACATCACCGCCTCGGTCGAGCACAACGTGCGAGCAGTCGCGCGAGCGAAGGGCAGCACGCCCTCCGAGGTGACCGTGGTCATCCTGGACCGGCCGCGGCACGAGAACCTGGTGCGCGAGGTCCGGGAGACCGGGGCGCGGATCAAGTTCATCTCGGACGGCGACGTGGCCGGCGCGATCATGGCGGTGCGCCCGGACACCGGCGTCGACCTGCTGCTCGGCATTGGCGGAACGCCGGAGGGGATCATCGCCGCCTGCGCGATGAAGTGCCTCGGCGGCGTGATCCAGGGCCGGTTGTGGCCGCGCGATGACGCGGAGCGGCGCAAGGCGCTGGACGCGGGCCACGATCTCGACCGGGTGCTGACCACGGACGACCTGGTCACCGGCGAGAACGCGTTCGTGGCCATCACCGGTATCACCGACGGCGAGTTGGTGCGTGGAGTGCGGTACCGCGCCGGCGGGGCGATAACGTCCTCGCTTGTGATGCGATCGAAGAGCGGCACCGTGCGCCGCATCGACTCGGAGCATCGGCTGGACAAGCTGCGCAAGTTCAGCGCCATCGACTTCGGCTGAGAGGGTGCGCGGGTAGGCCTGCTTGGAGACGCTTTTCGACTCCTCCGTTCAGCGTTTCCAACGGGCACCAGGCAGATACGGGTGTTACCTCTGTTTGAGGGAACAACTATCTTCATTGGTTCGCGACCGCCGCGGAGGCGCTGATGTCGGGTCAGATGGCAGAGACCGCCGCGAACGTCGCGCCGATCGAGGAGAACGCCGGCCGCGTGCGGCTGGTGTTCGCCGGCGTGATGCTCGGCATGTTCCTCGCCGCCTTGGACCAGACGATCGTGTCCACCGCACTGCCGACCATCGTCAGCGACCTGGGCGGGGCGAACCACCTGTCCTGGGTGGTCACCGCGTACATGCTGGCCTCCACCGCGACCACGCCGCTGTGGGGGAAGCTCGGCGACCTGTTCGGCCGCAAGACCGTCTTCCAGGTCTGCATCGTCATCTTCCTGGTCGGCTCGGTGCTGTGCGGGATCGCGCACAACATGCTGCAACTGATCTCGTTCCGGGCCTTCCAGGGCATCGGCGGCGGCGGGCTGATGGTGCTCGCCATGGCGGTGATCGCGGACGTCGTGCCGCCCAGGGACCGCGGCCGGTACCAGGGCGTGATCGGGGCGGTCTTCGGCGTCTCGTCGGTACTCGGGCCGCTGCTCGGCGGCTTCCTGGTGGACAACCTGTCCTGGCGCTGGGTGTTCTACGTCAACCTGCCGGTCGGCGTGGTGGCTCTGGGCGTCATCGCGGCCGCGCTGCGGTCCAAGGCGCCGCAGCAGCGGCCGCGGATCGACTACGCCGGCACCACGCTGCTCGCCGCGGCGTCGACCTGCCTTGTGCTGATCACCAGCCTCGGCGGCACCACCTGGGCCTGGAACTCGGCCGAGGTGTGGGGCTGCGGGATCGGCGCCGTGGTGCTGCTGTTCGGGTTCGTACTCGTGGAGCAGCGCGTCGTGGAGCCGGTGTTGCCGCTGCGTCTGTTCCGCAATCCGGTGTTCTCGATGTGCTCGGCGATCGGGTTCGTGGTCGGCCTGTGCATGTTCGGCGCGCTGTCGTTCATTCCGCTGCTCATGCAGGTGGTCAACGGCAACTCGCCGACCGTGTCCGGGCTGCGGCTGCTGCCGCTGATGGGCGGTTTGCTGATCGCATCGATCGGCAGCGGACAGCTGATCAGCAGGACCGGCAAATACAAGATTTATCCGATCGTCGGCACTGCACTGATGGCGGGCGGGCTTTTTCTGCTCTCCCGGATCGACGACCAGTCCAGCGCGACGCTCATGGGCGTGGACATGGCCGTGTTCGGCTTCGGCCTGGGCCTGACCATGCAAGTGCTGATCATCGCGGTGCAGAACACGGTGGACTACGCCGACCTCGGCACGGCGACCTCCGGCGCCACCTACTTCCGCTCGATCGGCGGTTCGTTCGGCGCGTCGATCTTCGGCACGATCCTGAACAACCAGCTGCACTCGAAGGTGACCGGCGGGCTGGCCAACGGCACGCTCCCACGCGACTTTCCGGTGCAGCGCGCGCTCCAATCGCCGACCTCGGTCCATCAGCTGCCGCATGCGCAGTCCGCACCGTTCCTGCACATCTTCGCGCTGTCGATGCAGACGGTGTTCCTGATCGCGGTGCCGATCACGCTCGTCGCGTTCGTGCTCACCCTCTTCCTGCGCGAAGTGCCGCTGCGTGGCGCTACCGCGTCGCCGGAGCTCGGCGAGGCCACCGGCCTGCCGACGTTCCGCAGCTCGCTGGACGAGATCGAGCGCGCGCTGACCCGGCTGACCGGCCGGCAGAACCTGTGGGATCGGTACGACGCCGTCATCGCGCGGGCCGGCGTGGCCATCACCATCCCGCAGGCGTACGGCGTGTTCCGGCTCTACCACGCCGGTCCGATCACCGACGACGCGGCGGCGCGGCGGCTTGGCCTGCCGGTTGAGCAGATTCGCACGAAGATCGACGGGATCATCGCGGGCGGATTCGCGCAGCGCGACGCAGCCGGTCTGGTCACGTTGACGCCGGCCGGCGTGCAGATCATCGACCAGCTCTCCAGCGCACGGTCGGAGATCCTGCAGGAGCAGCTGGCCGGCTGGTCACCTGAGCAGCACGCGGACCTGTTGGCGATGCTGCACCGGCTCGCCGACAACTCGCTGGACGCGCCGAACCGGGACGTGATGTCACGTCAGAGCTGAGTTACCGCAGCGCGCAATCCGTCAGACCACGGCGTGGGACGCAGGTCTCCGCGCGTTACCTTCACGATGGTGCGGGTACCGCGCGCGTGCTCGACCTCCGCACCATCGTCGCCCTCAGACAGGCAACGGAACGTATACACGGCGCTGGTCCGGCCGAGCCGACCGAGTCCGACCTCGACGACGAGTTCGCCGCGCTCGCGGGTGAACGGCCGCAGGAACTCGATCTCGTAGTGTTTGACCACGACATAGCTGTCCGAGGGATCGAGCCCGGTCAGCGAGTGGTAGAGCGCGGTCATGGCGCGCTCCACATGGATCGCGTAGCGCGCGTTGTGCAGGACGCCCACCATGTCGAGCTCGTCGAACCAGACCGTGGACCGGAGCACGTAGAGCGGCTTGCCCGGCGAATCGGCGCTTGTCGTCTCGCTGCTCATCGGCCCTTGAGCCATTTCTTCTTCGGACCTTTGCTCTCGACGTTGCCGAATACCGCGACGCCCTGTACGTGCACGACCGGCGTCTCCGGGCCGAATTGCGTGCCGGGTCTGGCGGCGAGCTTGCGCGATCCGAAGATCGCACTGCCTTCGTCGTGCAGAATGACGCCGTCGGGCACCCGGATGATGACCTCGCCGAACAAAGCATTCGCGATGATGGTGATCTCGCGCTGCTCCAGCATGGCCTCGGTCAGGTCCAGCTCCACCGAGCCGAAGATGGCGCGCGCGTTGAGGCCGGAGCGCACGATCCACCGGCCGGTCCGCTTCGTTTCGCTGAAGAGGGCGACCACCGCTTCTCCGCCGCTGTAGCGCGCCGCGGCATCCGCGGCGGACAGGTCGGCGAGCCCGGCGCCGGGAAGCGTGGCGGTGGCGGCGGCGGTCGGCGGCGCGAACACGACCGGCAGGTCGGCCACGAGCGGCCGCAGTTCGCCCATCGTCTTCGCGCCGTAGACGGCCTCGAGCCGCTCGCTGTGCTCCTCGGAACTCAGCCGGCCCTCCGCAAAGGCCCGGCCCAGCAGTTCGGCGACGTGTTCGCGGTCGGCGTCGGAGGCGCGTAGGCCGAGGCTGCGGTCTTCCGGGCCACGCATCGCAGGAGAAGTCACGCCGCTACGCTACCCGGCGCGTGGCGCGTAACGCGCGGGCATAGGCTTCCTTTGTAGCCGGCAACGCCGTGAGGCCGCGGGCTCGTTAAGACGTACGGTCACAGGAGGCTTGTTCATGCCCGAGTTCGCTTATTCAGATCTGCTGCCGCTCGGGCCGGACGAGACCGAGTACCGGCTGCTGACGAACGAGGGCGTCTCCACGGTATCCGCGGCCGGCCGCACCTTACTGCAGGTCGAGCCGTCGGCACTGCGGCTGCTGACCGAAACGGCGATGCACGACATCGCGCACTATCTGCGGCCGGCGCACCTCACGCAGCTCGCCTCGATCATGAACGACACCGAGGCCTCGCCGAACGACCGGTTCGTCGCGCTCGACCTGTTGAAGAACGCGAACATCGCGGCCGGCGGCGTGCTGCCGATGTGTCAGGACACCGGAACCGCGATCGTGATGGGTAAGCGCGGGCAGAACGTGCTTACCGACGGCGGCGACGAGGCGCACATCGCGCAGGGCGTGTATGACGCCTACACCCGGCTGAACCTGCGGTACTCGCAGATGGCCCCGCTGACCATGTGGGAAGAGAAGAACACCGGCTCCAACCTTCCGGCGCAGATCGAGCTGTACGCCACGTCCGGATCCGCGTACAAGTTCCTGTTCATGGCGAAGGGCGGGGGCTCGGCGAACAAGTCCTTCCTCTATCAGGAGACGAAGGCGGTGCTGAACCCGAAGGCGATGCTGCGGTTCCTCGAGGAGAAGATCCGCTCGCTCGGGACCTCGGCCTGCCCGCCGTACCACCTGGCGATCGTGGTCGGCGGCACGTCCGCGGAGTACGCGCTCAAGACGGCCAAGTACGCCTCGGCGAAGTACTTGGACGGCCTGCCGACCGAGGGCTCGATGCTGGCGCACGGCTTCCGGGACCTGGAACTGGAGGCCGAGGTGCTGGAACTGACCCGGCACATCGGGATCGGCGCGCAGTTCGGCGGGAAGTACTTCTGCCACGACGTGCGGGTGGTCCGGCTGCCGCGGCACGGCGCGTCCTGCCCGGTGGCGATCGCGGTCTCCTGCTCCGCGGACCGCCAGGCGCTGGGAAAGATCACCGCTGAAGGCGTGTTCCTGGAACAGCTGGAGACGGACCCGGCGCGCTATCTGCCCGAGACGACAGATGAACACCTAGACGATGACGTAGTGCGCGTCGACCTGAACCGGCCGATGAGCGAGGTACGCGCGGAGTTGGCGAAGTACCCGGTCAAGACGCGCCTGTCACTGTCCGGGACGCTCGTGGTCGCGCGAGACATCGCGCACGCGAAGCTCAAGGAGTTGCTGGACGCGGGCAAGCCGCTGCCGCAGTACATCAAGGATCATCCGGTTTATTACGCCGGACCGGCTAAGACACCGGAGGGCTACGCCTCGGGCTCCTTCGGCCCGACGACGGCCGGACGGATGGATTCGTACGTTGATCAGTTCCAGGCCGCGGGCGGCTCATACGTGATGCTGGCCAAGGGCAACCGCAGCAAGCAGGTCACCGAGGCGTGCAAGGAGCACGGCGGCTTCTACCTCGGTTCGATCGGCGGACCGGCGGCCCGGCTGGCCCAGGACTGCATCAAGCACGTCGAAGTGCTCGACTACGCGGAGCTCGGCATGGAAGCGGTCTGGCGGATCGAGGTCGAGGACTTCCCGGCGTTCATCGTGGTCGATGACAAGGGCAACGACTTCTTCACCAACCCGGGCGACGACAAGCCATTGCTACGGATCGGGCAGAAGCCCTGATCAAGCAGCCAAGCCACGGTTGAGTTAGCGTGACTCAGAACGCGACATCGGCGGCGCAGGGGTGCGTCTTCTGCGCTATCGCGGCCCGGCGGGCCGAGGCCAGTGTGGTGCACGAGGACGAGACCGTGGTGGTCTTCATGGACCTGAACCCCGTCACGCCCGGCCATCTTCTCGTCGTGCCACGCGCGCACGCGGTGGGCCTCGAAGACCTCGACGGAGCCACGAGCGCTCACGTTTGGTCGGTCGGTCATGACATGGCACGAGCCTTGCGACGCTCAAGCCTTGGTTGCGAGGGGATCAACGTCCTCCTTTGTGACGGCGAAGTCGCCTTCCAGACGGTCTTCCACTTCCACCTTCACGTCATCCCTCGTTACACAGGAGACGGTTGGACCCTCAAGGCCGAGCAGCCGCAACGCGACAGGTCGCTCCTCGACAGCGACGCACAAGCGATCAAAGCCGCTATCGCGTCGACGGATTGACTGGGCACCTCCGCTCATGCCGCGATCCGCGCGGCGCACCGTAGGCCGCAGAACCGTCGTCAGCGCGCGTTCGTCCGTTACCGAAAAGTGCTTGTTCGGTCGCGGCGCTGGCTCTACCCTCGGCGCGAGCCGACGGTGGCGGCGGTACTAGGCGGGGGGATGCGTCATGGCCCAGAGTGATCCGTGGGCGGTCGTCGGGCAAGCAAGCTCGCACCAGGAGGCGCCGGCGCTCTGGCCGCAGTCCACCGGGTCGCAGGGCAGGTCGAGCTGGTTGTACGTCGTTGTGGCGGTGCTGTATTTCATGGCGGCGGCAATGCATCCGGTGTGGCTGGCCATCGCTCCTTCTGGCAGTCTCGGCGACCCGCACGTGTACGCCTTTCCGCCGCAGGACGCGAACAAGGGTTACGTGCTGCTGCTGTTCGCGGCCGTCGGCACGCTCGTGTTGACCCGAAGGACGCGGGTTTTCGGGCTTGGACTCGCCATCGCGCTGCCGGTGCACTGGCTCGCGACCGATCCCGGAAATTTCCGGCCTTCCCTGTTCACGCGGTCGTCAGACGAGCGCACCGCCATGCTCGTCTTCATCTCCTTCGAGCTGTGCACGGTAATCGCCGCCGTGTTCGCCGCGTTCGCTCTGCGGGACCTGCTGCGGCGCGAACCGCCCGCCGTGATCACCGAGCGCGCACAACGGGCACGGATCAGGGTCCTGTGCCTCGGATTGGGAGCTGTGCTCGGCAGCGGGCTGTGGCTGCTTTCAGGCCTCATGAGCTGGCGCGTGGATCGCTTCGGACTCCCATATCTCGGCGAGCTGCATACGTACTACTGCTGCAGCTTCGCCGGCGACACCAACTTCGGCAAGGCCGGGGTAATCGGTAGCTTTGCCGTAGCCGCGGGATTCGCGGTCGCGGCTGGGTCCGTCCGGTCACGTGCCCTGTCCGTGGCGTGGCTGCTGGGCCCGACCTTGTTCCGCACGGCCAAGTTGCCCGAAATCGGCATCCGTGCGATCTTCCCGAGCCAATCTCTGATCGGCTGGAGCCTGGCGCAGCATTATTCGAACTACGTGGTCTCAACGACCCTGCTGCCGGGATTCTGGATCGCCGTCGGCGGCACGCTCGTCGTCATTGCCGCAGCTTGCCTGCGCTTGCGCATTGGTCGACAGGCAGCGGAAGCGTATCCGCAGACCGCGGTGAGCGCGTAGTCACTTCAGGTCACCGAACGCCGCGGACGCGATGACGGCGCCGGGTCGCACATGAGGCGAGACGGGAAGAACAGGCCGGGCCGGGACGCGCGAGGCGACCCGGCCCGACCTGTGTCAAGCTACTGCGCAAGCCGATGATCGGCTTAGTACCAGTTGTGCGCTTCCCAGAAGGACTGCGCCGAACACGGCGAGCCGTAGCGCCCGTCCATGTAGTTCAGCGTCCACTTGATCTGGGTGACCGGGTTGTCACGCCAGTCGGAGCCCGCGGAGGCCATCTTGTAGCCGGGCAGCGCCTGGCCGAGGCCGTAGGCGCCGCTGGACGGGTTCGTCGCGTGGACGTCCCAACCCGACTCGCGGGTGACGATCCAGTCGAAGCAGCCGAACTGGCCGGACGGCACGATGCGCTCGGCGATCTGGTACGCGCTCAGACCCGCGTAGGGGTCGACATGCGTGACCGCCGGGGCCGGCTTGGTGGTCGCCGGAGCCGGGGCCGCGGCCTTGGTGGTCGCGGGCGGCGTCGGCTTCGCGCTGGAGGGCGACGCGGACGGCGTCGCGCTGGCGCTGGCACTTGGTGATGCCGGGAGCGTGGGCGCCTGCACTGCGATATGGGCAACGTGTGCCACCGGCGCAGTAGACGCATTCGCATTCGACGCAGTGGCGGCGATGCCGCCGACGATGGCGCCGGTCGCCGCGGCGCACGACGCGGCGGTTACCGCGATTTTGTGCTTGTGCGCTGATATGGACTCGGGTATGGACAGGCGGAGCCTGGGCACAAAAAGCCTTCCGTCTGCCGGCGGGCATGGCGAAGCCGCGGCCGCTAAGGCCGCGCTGTGACTTTGCTCTGCCACGCGCGCTCGGCGCCTCGCCCCTTTTGACTCTTCGTGCCCGCGGCGGAAGTACACACCTTCGGGTGGCGCGCCCGGGTCGGTTCGTTTCGGTGCTGGGGGAACCCGGTGCGGGGGGCCTGACGAACCAAGACACTGCCTGATTGTTGGTGCAAACCCCAAATCTTTCAGATGTGGGTTAAATCACACCATTTACACCGTCCGTGGACGTCCGTTAACGCTTCGTCGAGCCGGAGCAGGTCAGCTGGATGATCAAAAACCGCACAAAAAGCCCCGGGAATCGCTTCCCGGGGCCGGGTTTTTGTGGCGTGGGTCACATTGCGAGGTGTTCCCTCGGATCCGCGAGCCCGCGCGCGGACGCGATCAAACCGCGATCAGAGCGACAAATCCTCCAACATCTCGGTCACCAGAGCGGCGATGGGCGAGCGCTCGGAGCGCGTCAGGGTCACGTGCGCGAACAGCGGGTGACCCTTCAGCTTCTCCACGACCGCCACCACGCCGTCGTAGCGGCCGACGCGCAGGTTGTCGCGCTGCGCCACGTCATGGGTCAGCACGATCCGCGAGCCGGAGCCGACCCGGGAGAGCACGGTGAGCAGCACGTTGCGTTCCAGGGACTGCGCCTCGTCCACGATCACGAAGGAGTCGTGCAGCGAGCGGCCGCGGATGTGGGTGAGCGGCAGGACCTCGAGCATGCCGCGGTCCACCACCTCGTCGATCACGTCGCTCGTGGTCAGCGCGCCGAGGGTGTCGAAGACCGCCTGGCCCCAGGGGTTCATCTTCTCCCCCTCGGTGCCGGGCAGGTAGCCGAGGTCCTGGCCGCCGACCGCGTACAGCGGCCGGAAGACCACGACCTTGCGGTGCTGGCGGCGCTCCATGACCGCCTCCAGGCCCGCGCACAGCGCCAGCGCCGACTTGCCGGTGCCGGCCCGGCCGCCGAGCGAGACGATCCCGACCTCCGGGTCGAGCAGCAGGTCGAGCGCGATCCGCTGCTCCGCGGAGCGGCCGTGCAGCCCGAAGGCCTCACGATCGCCACGCACCAGCCGCACCTGCTTGTCCGAGGTCACCCGCCCCAGCGCCTTACCCCGCTCGGAGACCAGCACCAGGCCGGTGTGGCACGGCAGGTCGGCGGCTTCGGCGATCTCCGCCCGCCCGTCCTCGAAGAGCCGGTCCACCACGTTGCCGCCGATCTCGAGCTCGGCCATGCCGGTGTAGCCCGAGGTGATCGCCAGTTCCGCCTGGTACTCCTCGGCCGGCAGCCCTACCGCGGCGGCCTTCACCCGCAGCGGCAGGTCCTTGGAGACCAAGGTCACCTGCTTTCCCTCGGCCTCCAGGTTCTTGGCCACCGAGAGGATGCGGGTGTCGTTGTCCGGAGAGGCGGCCGCGGGACGGAAGCCCGGCGGCAGCACGGTCGGGTCGGTGTGGTTGAGCTCGACACGCAAGGTGCCGTCCGCGGCTCCGATCGGAACGGGCGCGTCGAGGCGCCCGTGCTTCACGCGCAGCTCGTCGAGCATCCGCAGCGCGGAGCGCGCGAAGTATCCGAGTTCGGGGTGGTGGCGCTTGCCTTCGAGTTCGCTGACGACCACGAGCGGGATGACGACTTCGTGTTCGTCAAAGCGGGTGAGCGCGGCCGGGTCCGCGAGGAGGACGCTGGTGTCCAGCACGAAAGTGCGCCGTTCGGGACGGGCGGAACGGCGCTTGGGTGTAACGGCCACTTAGCACGACTCCCT
>DASUAR010000182.1:0-5116 GCA_035763685.1 Actinocrinis sp.
TTCTTCTCCTTGGTGATGTTCACGTCCATGTCGTCGGAGCGCGAGTTCTCCCCGACGATCATGCCCTCGTACACCTCGGTGGTCGGCTCGACGAACAGCGAGCCGCGCTCCTGCAGGTTCGTCATCGCGAACGGCGTCACCGCGCCGGCGCGGTCCGCTACCAGCGAGCCGGAGCTGCGGGTGCGCAGGTCGCCGAACCAGGGCTCGTAGCCCTCGAAGGTGTGGTTGGCGATGCCGGTGCCGCGGGTCTCGGTCAGGAACTCGGTGCGGAAACCGATCAGGCCGCGCGACGGGACCAGGAACTCCATCCGGATCCAGCCGGTGCCGTGGTTGGTCATGGTCTCCATCCGGCCCTTGCGCACCGCGAGCAGCTGGGTGATCGTGCCCAGATACTCCTCGGGCGCGTCGATGGTCAGCCGCTCGACCGGCTCGTGCACCTTGCCGTCGACGGTCTTGGTGACCACCTGCGGCTTGCCCACGGTCAGCTCGTACTGCTCGCGGCGCATCATCTCCACCAGGATCGCCAGCGCCAGCTCGCCGCGGCCCTGCACCTCCCAGGTGTCCGGCCGGTCGGTCGGCAGCATCTTGATCGAGACGTTGCCGACCAGCTCGCGCTCCAGCCGGTCCTTGACCATGCGCGCGGTGACCTTCGCGCCCTTGACCCGGCCGACCAGCGGCGAGGTGTTGGTGCCGATGGTCATCGAGATCGCCGGCTCGTCCACGGTGATCAGCGGCAGCGGGCGCGGGTCGTCCGCGTCGGCCAGCGTTTCGCCGATCATGATGTCCGGGATTCCGGCGATGGCGATGATGTCGCCGGGGCCGGCCTGCTCGGCGGGCTTGCGCTCGAGCGCCTCGGTCATCAGCAGCTCGGTGATCTTCACCCGGTCGATGGAGCCGTCCCGCTTGATCCAGGCGACCTGCTGGCCCTTGCGGATGGTGCCCTGGTGTACGCGGCACAGCGCGATCCGGCCCAGGAAGTTCGAGGCGTCCAGGTTCGTGACGTGCGCCTGGAGCGGCGCGCCCTCCGTGTAAGTCGGCGCGGGGATGGTGTCCAGGATGGTACGGAAGAGCGGCTGAAGGTTGGGGCTGTCCGGCACCGAGCCGTTCGCCGGGCGCTCGAGCGAGGCCTTCCCGTCACGCGCGCAGGCGTACACGATCGGGAACTCGATCTGCTCCTCGGTGGCGTCCAGGTCGAGGAAGAGCTCGTAGGTCTCATCGACGACCTCGGAGATGCGCGCGTCCGGCCGGTCGGTCTTGTTGATGACCAGGATCACCGGCAGCTTCGCGGACAGCGCCTTGCGCAACACGAACCGGGTCTGCGGCAGCGGGCCCTCGGAGGCGTCCACGAGCAGCACGACGCCGTCCACCATGGACAGGCCGCGCTCCACCTCGCCGCCGAAGTCGGCGTGGCCGGGGGTGTCGATGATGTTGATGACGGTGTCGGACCCGTCTTCGGGCGACTTGTAGTGCACGGCGGTGTTCTTCGCGAGGATGGTGATCCCCTTCTCGCGCTCCAGGTCGTTGGAGTCCATGACCCGCTCGTCCACGTGCTGGTTCGACCGGAAAGCCCCGGCCTGCCACAGCATCGCGTCCACAAGCGTGGTCTTGCCGTGGTCGACGTGGGCCACGATCGCCACGTTGCGGATGTCGTTACGCGTAGGCATGCCGGTAGCGTCTTTCCTAAGGTCAGCAGGGAAGGGCGCTGATCGGTCGGCCAGCCAGCGCGCGGGGCCCCGTTGCCCGGTCGCGCTCAGGTGCTGGCAGACAACGCCCCCATCTATGGTACCGGCCCCGAGACAACCCGCCGGACCACGCGAGTCAACGGCCGCTGACTTCCGCACCTTGTTGCCGTAAGGTCTGCTGCGCTCAGGTTCAGATGTCGGGGAGGGTGAAGCAGAGCATGGCGCGAACAGGTGCGAGTCCGCACAACAGGCAGGCAATGGCCCGTGCCCGCGCTCGGTCACTAATCCTGTTTGTGCCGCTGATCACCCTCGAGTTCGCGGCGCTGAGCGGACCGCCGGCGAGGGCCGACCAGTTCCTGCTCGGCGTCGCGCTTTGGATGGCGGCGATCATCCTCTCCACGGCATTGACGCTGGCGCTCGGAGTCGCGCTCGGCGCTCGGGTCATCTGGCTGGTCATCGGCATCGGGCCGCGGCTCAGCCGTCGGGTGGTCGGCGACCACGTGCGGGTGGTGCGTGCTCTGCCGATCGCGGTCGGCGGCGGCGTGCTGCCGAGGAAGCGAACAGCACTCGTCTGGCGGCTCTTCGCCGGTTCGTATCTCACGCTGCCGGTCCTGCTCACCGCGATCGGCGCGTCGCTATTGCACGGTTGGTCCGCGCTGAGCATGGCGGTCATGGCCGCGGTGTTCCTCGTCCTGACGGCGACGGGCCGCGATCCGGCATCCGGTCGGTTGATCATCTCCCGGGTCTTCATAGCGCCCGCGAAGCACACGGACCCGGGTTTGACGCGCGCCGACCGCATCAGCGCGGCGGCCGCCGCGATCGACGCGCAGTTCGGCGACTTCGCTCAAGCGGAAGCGGCACTCACGCGGCTGCGCGCCGAGCCGGACGCCGAGTTGAGCGTCGCGCTGCTCACCGTGGAACTGCTCGCGGCCCGCGGCGAGTACGACCGCGCGCTGCGCGTACCTTTCCCACAGCCGGATCCGGCAGACGCGCCGAAGCTCGCCGAGGCGCAGGCGGCGATGAACTCGGCCAGGTCGGCCAAGCTCATGCTGCTGGCTGCCGAACGGGATCCGCAGCTAGTGACCAAGGCGCTGTCCATGGCGGACTCCCACCTGCGGTCCGTCGCGGTAAGCCGAATGGCGCCGCAATCGGACCGGATGGGGCGCGCGCTCTTGGCGCTGTCGAACGGAGACGTGCGCACCGCGGCGCGAGCAAGCCGTGTCTGTATGGCCCGCGCCCGCACGCCGCTGGCACTGGCCGACGCGCTCTGCACCCGGGCACGCATCGATGCGGTTAGGGGCCACGTCAAGAAAGCCGCCAAACGTCTCGACGAAGCGGCCCGGCTCGCACCGTGGTACCCGCGAGTGATGACGGTGCGTCAGATCGTCGGGGCGGAATCAGCCACGATCATGCAGCAACCGCTGCCCACCGCCGCCGGGACGAACACGACGCACATCTTCGCCGAGCCCTGGTCCGTCGTCGGGACGACACCCGAAGACAGCTGAGCTGTAACCTATGGCCGAACGAATACGGAGCGTCACCCAGCCCTCCGACCTGGGCGGCAAGCCGTGTGAATTTGGTCACCATCGTCACTGCGCGTGATAGCGCGACGTTGATCCGCCCTCTGCTGGACTAGAGTGCGGTTCGCCGCAGACGAGTTGTGCTGCTCGGTCGCGCCGACCTCCACCGAAGCAGGAGCTTGCACAAGATGAGCACCGGAACCCTGTCGCCCGGACGGGCAAAGATCGACAAGCCAACGCTGCGGACGGACCGT
The DNA here is from genome assembly GCA_035763685.1 of Actinocrinis sp. Lineage (GTDB taxonomy): Bacteria > Actinomycetota > Actinomycetes > Streptomycetales > Catenulisporaceae > Actinocrinis. The sequence continues at coordinate 3,457 of DASUAR010000182.1, forward strand.
TACTGGGTTTCGCCGCTGATCACCTTCGTGATCTTCATCGCGTTCATCGCGTACGCCACCTTCCGCGCGTTCCAGAACGACCACTACTACGCCTCCCCGTACATCTCCCCCTTCTACTCCCCGTGCATCTCGGACAACTGCGTGCCGATGCAGGGAGCCGGCGAGGTGCACTTCATCGGGTCGTGGTGGTCGTGGTCCCCCGCGCTGCTGGTCCTGATCGTCCCGCTCGGGTTCCGGTTGACCTGCTACTACTACCGCAAGGCCTACTACCGCTCCTTCTGGCAGTCGCCGCCGGCCTGCGCGGTCGCCGAGCCGCACGGCTCCTACTCCGGCGAGACCCGATTCCCGCTGATCTTCCAGAACTCGCACCGGTACTTCTTCGTGCTGGCCGCACTCTTCAACATCATCCTGACCTGGGACGCGATCCTCGGATTCCGCAACTCCGCGGGCCAGTGGGGGCACATGGGCTTCGGCACGCTCGTGCTGCTCGCCAATGCCGCGCTGCTGTGGCTGTACACGGCGTCGTGCCACTCCTGCCGACACATCATGGGTGGGCGGCTCAAGCACTTCTCCAAGCACCCGGTGCGCTACCGCGCCTGGGGCATCGTCTCCAAGCTCAACACCCGGCACATGCAGCTCGCCTGGGTCTCCCTCTTCAGCGTCGCGCTCGCCGACCTCTACGTGCTGCTGGTCTCCTCCAACGCGTTCAGCGACCCGCGCTTCTTCTAATCAAGGCAAGAGAGCCGAAAGCCAAAGCCATGGAAACCTACGAATACGACGTCGTCGTGATCGGCGCGGGCGGGGCGGGGCTGCGCGCAGCGATCGAGGCGCGGTTGCGCGGCAAGCGGGTCGCGATCATCTGCAAGTCCCTGTTCGGCAAGGCCCACACGGTCATGGCCGAGGGCGGTGCGGCGGCCGCGATGGGGAACGTGAACCCCAACGACAACTGGATGGTGCACTTCCGCGACACGATGCGCGGAGGCAAGTTCCTCAACCACTTCCGGATGGCCGAGCTGCACGCCAAGGAGGCGCCGGACCGGGTGTGGGAGCTCGAGCAGTGGGGCGCGCTGTTCGACCGCACCAAGGACGGCAAGATCTCCCAGCGCAACTTCGGCGGGCACGAGTACCCGCGCCTCGCGCACGTCGGCGACCGCACCGGCCTCGAGCTGATCAGGACCCTGCAGCAGGCCGTCGTGGGCCTCCAGCAGCAGGACGCGCGGGAGAGCGGCGACGCCGAGGGCGGCATCAAGGTCTTCGCGGAGCACACGATCACCCGCCTGCTGAAGGAGGGCGACCGGATCGCCGGGGCCTTCGGCTACCGGCGCGAAGACGGCGGCTTCGTGCTGTTCAAGGCGCCCGCGGTGGTGCTGGCGACCGGCGGCATCGGCAAGTCGTTCAAGGTGACCTCCAACTCCTGGGAGTACACCGGCGACGGTCACGCGCTGGCGCTGCTGGCCGGCGCGACGCTGATCAACATGGAGTGCATCCAGTTCCACCCGACCGGCATGGTCTGGCCGCTCTCGGTGAAGGGCATCCTGGTCACCGAGTCGGTGCGCGGCGACGGCGGCGTGCTGCGCAACTCCGAGGGCAAGCGGTTCATGTTCGACTACGTCCCCGACGTCTTCCGCCCGCAGTACGCGGAGACCGAGGAGGAGGCGGA
>DASUAR010000183.1:0-7031 GCA_035763685.1 Actinocrinis sp.
GGAGCACGCGGCCACCCGGCGCAAGGCCGCGGTGACCTTCACCAACCGGCAGGTCAACCTGCTCAAGCCGAAGATCGAGCAGGTGGTCGACGAGGCGCTCGACGCGATGGCCGCGATGGAGCCGCCGGTCGACCTGCACTATGTGCTCTCGCTGCGGGTGCCGATGACGGTCATCTGCCTGCTGCTCGGCATCCCCTACGAGGACCACGAGTTCTTCCAGACCAACGGCACCGTCCTGCTGGGCGGCACCGCGACGATGGAGGAGCGGCAGGCGGCCCTGGTGGACGTGAACAACTACCTGGTGAGCCTGGTCGAGCTCAAGCAGCGCGAGCCGGGCGAGGACCTGATCAGCCGGGCGGTCGCCGAGTACCGCGCCAACGGCGAGGAGTTCACCACGCGCGACCTGGTGAACCTGTGCCGGCTGCTGATGAACGGCGGCCACGAGACCACCGCGAGCATGCTCTCCCTCGGCACCGCGGCGCTGCTGGAGCACCCGGCCGAGCTGGCCAAGCTCAAGGCGGACCCGGACCTCGTGGAGGCCGCGACCGAGGAACTTGTCAGGTACCTGACGATCGGTGACGCCGCGGTGCCGCGGGTCGCGCTCGAGGACATCGAGCTGGCCGGGGCGACCATCAAGGCCGGCGACGGCATCCTGTGTCTCGGTCTGACCGGCAACCGCGACCCGGAGGTCTACGAGAACCCGGACGAGCTGATCCTGGAGCGCGGCAGCCGCAAGCACCTCGGCTTCGGGCACGGACTGCACCACTGCATCGGCGCCGACCTCGCCCGCGCGGAGATGGTGCTGGTCTGGAGCAAGTTGTTCACCCGCTTCCCGAACCTGCAGCTGGCCAAGCCGTTCGACCAGATCCCCAGCAAGGAGAAGGCGATCATCTACGGCCTGTGGGGGCTGCCCGTCACCTGGTGACGCGCTCACCGGCCGAGCGGGACCGGTATTCGTGCCCTGCCGCTCAACGACGCGCGGCAGGGCACGACCGCGCCGCGGCTCGGAACGCGGCGGCAATCCAAGGATCGGAGGGACGATGCGGGTCCTGTTCACCACCCTGCCGCTGGTCGGGCACCTGTTCCCGGTGGTGCCGCTGGCGTGGGCGATGCAGTGCGCCGGCGACGAGGTCGTGGTGGCGACGCCGGCCGACCAGTTCGCCGGGCGGATCACCGGAGCCGGCCTGTCCGCGGTGGTGATCCGCGACGTCCCGATCGCCGATTACGCCCGCGCCAGCGTGATCACCGGCAGCGGCACGACGCTCGAACAAGACCTCGCCGTCAGCGCGCGCGGCTGGGCCGCCCTGGCCGCGCCCTCCGCCGACGAGATGACCCGGCTGGTGCGCGATTTCCGGCCCGACGTGGTGATCAGCGAGCCGGCCGAGTTCGCCGGGCGGCTGGCGGCGGCGCGCGCGGGAGTGCCGTGGGTCGAGCAGAGCTGGGGCCTGCCGTTCCCAGACGGGTTTCGCGGGGCGGCGCAAGACGAGCTGACCCGGCGTGGGCTCCCGCTCCTCCCACCGCCTGACGCGATCATCCACCCCTCTCCGCGGGAACTCTGGCCGGCTGGGACACCCGACGGCCTGCCGATGCGATTCGTGCCCTACAACGGCCCGGTGCGCCACGAGAAGTGGCTGAGCCGGGGTCCCGGCGGACGTCGAGCCTTCGTCACCTTCGGCAGCCTTCTGGTGGCCCACGGATCCGGACAGGGCGAGGTGTTCGCGAAACTCCTCGAAGAGTTGTCCGCCGCCGGATTCGAGATGATCGTGGGGATGGACCCGGCTCAAGCTCACCTGCTCGGGCCGCTGCCGCCCGGCGTGCTGCACCTGGGCTGGGTACCGCTCGGGTACGCGCTCAAGGAATGCGACCTGGCGATCCATCACGGCGGTTCGGGCACGTCGATGTCGTCCGCGGTTTCCGGTGTGCCGCAAGTGATTCTGCCGAGCGCGACCGATCAGTTCTGCACCTCCGCCGCGATGGAGGCGTACGGCGCTGCGATCCGGTTCATGCCCGAGCAGGTGACGCCGACCGCGGTGCGTGACGCCGCCAACGATGTGCTGACCGAACCCGCCTACCGAGCCGCAGCCACCGCCCTCGCCCGCGAAATCGCCTCGCTCGCCGCGCCCGGTACCGTCGCCGAGAATCTCTGGATGCTGATCTAACCGACAAACACCGAGGCCGGGCGCGCCCACCGCCACCCGGCCTCAACGCGTGCGACTGGTCACCTCATTTGTATTCGCGCACCAGGATCGCCGAGTTGAACCCGCCCAGCCCGCGAGCCAGCACCAACGCGGCGCGCACGGGCGCGTGCCTGGGCGCATCGAGCACCAGATCCAACTCGTAGTCGGCCACTGGCGAGCGCACGTTCACCGTCGGCGGGATCGCGGACCAGTACATCGCCAGCAGAGCCGCCGCCACATCAAGACAGGCGCCGCCGGCGTTCAGCCGTCCGGTCATCGTCTTCGGTGCGGTGACCGGGACGCCGCAGGGCCCGAATACGCCGGTGATCGCCTCCGCCTCCGTCTGGTCCAGGTCCCGCCGCGCCGCCGCGTCGGCGAACACGACGTCGACGTCTCCCGCCTCAAGGCCCGCGTCTCCCAGCGCCGTCTCGATCGCGCGCCGCAACCCCGACGGCCTTCCAGGACGCTCAGAGTCGAACGTGGACGCGTACCCGGCCACCTCGCCGTAAATCCGCACGCCCGGCCGCCGACCAGCCGTATCCGAGCTCTCCAACACCATGATCGCGCCGCCCTCGCCGGGCACATACCCGTTGGCCCGCTCATCAAAGGGCAGATATGCCCAGCGCGGATCGCTGCTGCGGCTCATCGAGCCCGCGGCCTCGTGCGCTGCCCAGGACCAGGGGCTCAGCGCGCTGTCCACTCCCCCGGTGAGCATCGCCTGACCGCCATCGCGCAGTTGCCTGCGGGCGTGCCCGATCGCGTCGAGCCCGCCGGCCTGTTCGCCGACCAGCACCGTGCCCGCGCCGCGCATGCCTTGACGGATCGAGATCTGCCCTGTGCTTGCCGCGTTGAACCAGGCAAACGACTCGTAAGTGCTCAGATAATCAGGGTCCTGCTTATGCAGCTTCGCCAGCTCCCGCTGACCGAACTCGTATCCGGCGCCGGCCGCCGCGGTGACCACGCCCATCTCGGCCGCCGAGAGCTCCTCGCGGCGCAGTCCCGCCTGACGCAACGCCCAGTCGGCCGCGACCAGCGACATCTGCGTGATGTGGTCGGTCTGGGTCAGCAGCCGGTTGTCCTGGATGTGCCGCGAGGCCTCGAAATCCTCGATCTCACCCGCGAGCGTGCACTGATACGGCGAGGCGTCGAACCTGGTGACCCTGCGGATCCCGGAACGCCCGCCCATCAGCGCGCGCCAGTACGCGGTCGGACCGAGCCCGTTCGGGGCCGCCACGCCGATCCCGGTCACCACCGCTCTGGTCGTCATCGCTCGCCTCCATCCACGCGCCGCAGAACCATCGCGCTCTGAAATCCGCCGAAGCCCGCGCCGATCGTCAACACCGAGCGCACATCCGCCTCACGCGCCACGTTCGGCGTGTAATCGAGGTCGCATTCCGGATCCGGTTCGCGCAGGTTCACCGTCGGCGGAACCAGCCCTTCGCGCATCGCCGACAAACAACCCGCGATCTCCAAAGCCCCGGCCGCGCCGAGCGCGTGCCCCGTCATCGACTTGAACGCGCTCACCGGGATCCGGCCGGCGGCACGCCCGAGCGCCCGCTTGAGCGCCCCTGTCTCCTGAATGTCGTTCTGCACAGTGCCCGAACCATGTGCGTTCACATAATCCACCTGCGCCGGCCGCAGCCGCGCACGCTCAAGCGCGATCCCGATGGCCGCGGCCATCTCCCGCTCCTCAGTCTCCAGTCCGGTCAGGTGATGCGTGCTGCACCGCGATCCGTAACCCGCGATCTCAGCATGCACATTCGCCCCGCGCGCCTTGGCGTGTTCGTACTCTTCGACGATCAGAATCGCGCAGCCCTCGGCGAGCACCAGGCCGTCACGGCTCCGGTCGAAGGGACGGCACGCGCCGCCCGGGTCCTCGTTGCGCATCGACGTAGCCTGCAATACATCGAAGCAGACCGCTGTGATCGGTGAGAGCGGCGCCTCGGTGCCGCCGCTCACCACCACATCGGCGCTGCCTTCCTCGATCAACGTGGCGGCATACGCAACCGCGTCGATTCCCGAGGTGCACCCGGTCGAGATCAGCGTCACCGGGCCCTCGGCACCGACCGTGCGAGCCAACTGCGCAGCCATCGAGCTCGGATTCACATAGTCGTAGAGCGGCGGCGCCGACCCATCCCCCCGCGCCAGCTCCCAGAGCCTGCCCGCGACGTACTCGCGCTCGATGCTGGTCGTGCACCCGACCGCGCACCCGAGCGCCACGCCGACCCGGGTCGGGTCGCCGGCCGCGAAGTCGATTCCTGATGCGTCCACCGCTTCCCGACCCGCGACCAACGCGAACTGCGCGGCCCGATCCAGGTCGCGCACCTGCTCCGGCGTGAGGCCGCAGGCCAGCGCGTCGAAGTCGACTTCACCTGCCATGCGGGACCGGTAAGGCGAGGCATCGAAACGCGTGATCGCCCGGGTCGCCGTCCTCCCCTCGGCCAACAGGCTCCAATACGCCTTGGCCCCGATCCCGCCCGGGGCCAGGACGCCGAACCCGGTGATCACGGCGCGACGTGCCATCGCGGACCTCCAGATACTCGGTGGCTCCTAGTACGAGCTGACTCCTGCTACGACCTGGCTCCTAGACCAGGACGCTGGCGAGCTCGCGGGCGCGCCGCTCGACGGCCTCGCGCGCCGCCGCCCTGGACTGCTCGGCCAGCGGGATCAAGTGCGCCATCGCGGGGACCCGCTGCGCCAGCGAGAGCTGCGCGGTGATGACCTCGGTCTGCATGCCGAGGCCGGTGCCGAACACCACCTCGAGGTACGGGCCGCAGTGGTTGGCCCACTCCATCGGCGCCCCTGGCGTGTAGCCGCCGCCGTAGCTGGCCACGATGGTGGCGGGCTTTCCGGCCAGCGGGCCCGGGCTGCCGTCGAAGGTGATGGTGCGGTCGTTGACCAGCACCTGGTCGATCCACGCCTTCAGGTTGGACGGGATGGTCCAGTTGTACATCGGGGTGCTGACCAGCACGGTGTCGGCGGCGATCAGCTCCTCGATCAGCTCGTCGCGCAGCAGCATCGCGGCCTGCTGCTCCAGGTTGTGCGCGGCCGGGGGGATGAACCCGGCGGCGACCGCGGCCTGGTTCAGGTGCGGCACCGGCTCGGCGGCCAGGTCGCGGTAGGTGACGGTGCCGTCAGGGTTCTGCTCCGCCCAGACCTTGCGGAAGGACTCGGCCAGGTCCCTGGAAACCGAGTAAGGCGTCGCGGACGAGTCGATGTGCAGCAGATGGGACATGAGGGCAACTCCCGGCGGATGAACGGCCCGTGCGGGCCTGTGGCAGCTCAACGGTCTGGCACGCCGCTCGGGCCGCGGCTGATTGCCTCTGGAGAATGGGCCGGTGCCCGTGCTCACACCCATCGAGCACGAGCACCGATCAGCGATCCGCACCCCTTCGCAACAGGGCCTAGCGGATCGAGTTCAGGCAGGCGACCAGCGTGCGTGCCTGCACGTTCGCGTACTGGCCATGCCGCAGCAGCTCAGTGAGCTGACCCACGGTCACCCAGGTGTAGTCCGCAGGCGGCGGGTCGGCCAGCCGATCGTCCGCTTCGACGATCAGGTAGTCGCACTCCGCGTTGAGGAAGCGCCCGCCTTCCTCCGCGTGGACGGCCCGGTACCGGATGCGTGGCGAACCGGCCGGCGGGATCTGGTCGAGGAACAGCGGCGGCTCGTCCTCGATCTGCGTGTGCGCCATGCATTGCACGGTGGGACCGAGCTCCACTCCGTCGAGGAACCCGCCCTCGGCCCGCGCGTGCACCAGCAGGTGCAGAACCCCGCCCAGTTCCCGCACCAGGAAGGCGCACAGGCCCCGGCCGCTCGGTTCGATGAGCGGCTGCGTCCACGCGGCGACCTCACGTCCCTCGGCGCGCACGTCCACCGCGACGACCTTGAAGAAGCGGCCGTCGACCCGGCTGATCTCGTCCTCGCCGCGGTGCCAGCCGGGCAGGTCGTACAGCGGCATCCGCGCTGCTTCGATCTCACAGTCGGAGCGCATGCCGGTGAACCAGCTCAGCAGCTGCGGGGTGGTCGACATGGCCCCGGCATCGGGCACACGCGAGGCGGCCAGCGCTCCACGGAACCCGTCACTCGCCAGCCCGGGCGCGGCCTGCGGCAGACAGGCCAGCACCGTGCGCGAGTCCATGTTGATCATATTGTCCACGGACATCAGCTCATTGATCTGACCGAGGGTCAGCCAGCAGAAATCGTCGTCCAGCGGTACCGATTCGTCCACCTCGACGATCATGTTGCGGTTGCGCTTGCGGTAGAACCAGTCGCCGTGCTCTGACAGCAGCACGTCGGTGATGACCCGGCCGCGGCGCGGGCCGACGAAGTACTCGAGGTACTTCACCTGTGCGCCCTTGTGCACCTGCGTGTAGTTGCTGCGGGTCGCCTGGACGGTCGGCGAGAGCATCAGCGGCCGCGGGTTGCCGGGCTCCACCTTCGCCTGCATGAGGAAATGCGGCACCCCGTCGAACTCCTTGGCCAGGATGCCGAGGATGCCGACCTCAGGCTGGTTGATGATGGGCTGGTAGTGCACGGCCGCGCCATCCGCGGGGCGTCGCCAGCGCAGGCCCTCGACCGAGAAGAACTTCCCGCTCTCGTGGACCAGGTTTCCGCTGTCGCGCGCGAAGCCCCAGCCGCGCAGAGCGGTGAAGCCGATGCGCTCGATCCGGAACTCGTGCGCCTTCGAGCGTTCGCGCATCCAGTCGGCGAACCCCTCCATGGACAGGTGGACTCCGGTGGTACGGTCGGCCGACGCGGCGAGCCGGCCCGGCAGCTCCAGGTCTTCCCTCGGTTGTAACTTGATCACCTGGCACCTCCTGGCGCTGGACGAGGATGTCCGCAGGTTCCACCCG
>DASUAR010000184.1:0-12089 GCA_035763685.1 Actinocrinis sp.
GCTGGTGGAGACCGGCTCGAAGGCCGACGAGGTGATCTTCGAGGAGTTCAAGGGCACCGGCAACATGGAGCTCAAGCTCGACCGGCGCCTGGCCGACAAGCGCATCTTCCCGGCCGTGGACATCGACGCCTCCAGCACCCGGCGCGAGGAGATCCTGCTCGGCGCCGAGGAACTGGCGGTCATGTGGCGCCTGCGCCGGCTGCTGCACAACATGGATCAGCAGCAGGCCCTTGAGCTGCTGATCACGCAGATGCGCAAGACAAAGTCGAACGTCGAGCTGCTGATGCAGATCCAGAAGAACACCCCGGCGCGGGACGGCGAGTAGCAGCCGTCGCACGCGGGGAATACCCGGGGCTCCGGTGCCGTTGCGGAACCGGAGCCCAGGGACGTAAACGGGCAGTCGGCAGCCAATCCGACGGTGTGAAGATCACCGTTTTGGAGTCGACGGCCCGGCCCTGGCAGACTGGTACGTCGGTCCCGGTTCACGCCCCGCGCGGGGCGATCCGGCGGCCAAATCGACCATGAGGAGCAACATCGTGAAGTCCGGGATCCACCCCGATTACGTGGTCACCCAGGTGACCTGCAGCTGTGGCAACAGCTTCACCACGCGATCCACCGCGACCAGCGGCCGGATCAGCACCGAGGTCTGCTCGCAGTGCCACCCCTTCTACACCGGCAAGCAGAAGATCCTCGACACCGGCGGCCGCGTCGCCAAGTTCGAGGCCCGCTTCGGCGGCAAGAAGAAGACCGGCAACTAGTGCGCTTCGCGGCGTCGATGCCAGGCATTCGCTGCCGGCGTCGGCGCCGCTTCGTGTCAGTGGCCGGATCAACTTCACGGACCGCGCGGGCGGCATAAGGACGAGAGGACCGGTGCAGCACCGTGTTCGAGGCGATCGACGATCTGTTGGCCGAGCACGCCGAGCTTGAACAGCGTCTCGCCGACCCGCAAGTGCACGCGGACCAGGCGCTGGCCCGCAAGCTCGGCAAGCGTTACGCCGAGCTGACCCCGATCGCTGAGACGTACCGGTCGTATCAGTCCAACGCCGAGGACATCGAGGCCGCGCGCGAACTGGCCCGCGAGGACCCGACTTTCGCCGACGAGATCGACACCCTGCAGGAGTTGCGCGGCGAGCTGGAGCTGCGCCTGCAGCACCTGCTGATCCCGCGTGACCCGGACGACGACAGGGACGTCATCGTCGAGGTCAAGGCGGGGGAGGGCGGCCAGGAGTCCATGCTGTTCGCCGGCGACCTGCTGCGCATGTACTTGCGCTACGCCGAGCGGCGCGGCTGGAAGACCGAGATCCTCGAGGCCACCGACTCGGATTTGGGCGGCTACAAGGATGTCTCACTGGCCGTGAAATACCGCGGTACTCCGCCGCCCGGAGAGGGTATCTGGGCACGCCTGAAGTACGAGGGCGGCGTGCACCGGGTACAGCGCGTGCCGGTTACCGAATCCCAGGGCCGCATCCACACCTCCGCAGCCGGCGTGCTCGTCATGCCCGAGGCGGAGGAGGTCGAGGTCGAAATCAATCCGAACGACCTACGCATCGACGTCTTCCGGTCGTCCGGTCCCGGCGGCCAGTCGGTTAACACCACCGACTCCGCGGTACGCATCACGCACCTGCCCACCGGCGTGGTGGTTTCCTGCCAGAACGAGAAGTCGCAGCTCCAGAACAAGGAGTCGGCGATGCGGATCCTGCGCGCCCGACTGCTGGCACACGCGCAGGAAGAGGCCGACAAGGAAGCCTCCGACGCGCGCCGCAGCCAGGTGCGCACCGTGGACCGCTCGGAGCGCATCCGCACGTACAACTTCCCGGAGAACCGACTTTCCGACCATCGCACCGGCTTCAAGGCGTACAACCTGGACCAGGTGCTCGACGGCGAACTCGACCCGGTGATCCAGTCCTGCGTCGACGCGGACCTGGCCGCCAAGCTCGGCGTCCAGGAAGGCTGAGCCGTGAGCGGCGAGGCGGTGAACGATGAGACGGCGGCGGGTGAAGAGCCGGCCGCGGCGACGCTCGTGGGCGCGCGTCCGCTGAACCTGCTGCTCTCCGAGGTGGCCCTCGCGGCCGTGCGCCTGGCCGAGGCCGGAGTCGACTCGCCGCGCGCCGATGCCGAGGAACTGGCCGCGTGGGTGCACGGAGTACGGCGCGGCGAGCTGCACACGGTGCGCGATGGCGACTTCGACGCGCGCTTCTGGGCCGCGATCGCCCGGCGGGAGAACCGCGAACCGCTCCAACACATCACCGGCCGCGCCTTCTTCCGCTACCTCGAACTCGAGGTCGGCCCGGGGGTGTTCGTGCCGCGCCCGGAGACCGAGGTCATGGTGGGCTGGGCGATCGACCGGCTGCGCGGACTGGACATCGCAGAGCCCGTCATCGTCGACCTGTGCAGCGGCTCAGGCGCGATCGCGCTGGCCATAGCCCAAGAAGTGCCGCGCTCGCGGGTGCACGCGGTCGAGCTGTCCGAGGACGCGCTGCCTTGGACGCAGCGCAACATAACGAAAGTCGCCGAGGGCAGGCGGGTCACGTTGCACCACGGCGACGCGCGCACCGCGCTCTCGCAGCTCAACGGGACCGTCGATCTGGTCGTCTCGAATCCGCCGTACATCCCGCTCGAAGAGTGGGAGGGCGTCTCCACCGAGGCGCGCGACTACGACCCGCAGCTGGCGCTCTTCTCCGGTCCGGACGGGCTGGACATGATCCGGTCCCTCGAACGGACGGCGTTCCGGCTGCTGCGCCCGGGCAGCTGGGTCGCTGTGGAACACTCGGACCAGCAGGGCGGGGCGGTGCAGCGCATCTTCCTGGAGGAACGCGGCTGGGCCGAGGCGGCCGACCATCGCGATCTGACCGGACGCCCGCGGTTCGTGACCGCGCGCAAGGAAGGCCGCCGCGGATAGCCGCGATCGCTCTCAGTAAGGTAAGCCGCAGTCAGATCCCAGAAGCAGCGAACATGAGAGGTGCACGCAGGTGAGCCGTCGCTACGACTGTTCGGACCCGGATCAGCGCACCGCCGGACTGCGCGAGGCGGCCGGCTCGGTGCGTCGCGGAGAGCTGGTCGTACTGCCGACCGACACGGTGTACGGCATCGGCGCGGACGCCTTCTCAGCCTCCGGGATCGCCGCGCTGCTGGCGGCGAAGGGCCGCGGCCGCGACATGCCGGTCCCGGTGCTGGTCGGCTCGCCCACCACGCTGCACGGCCTGGTCGCGCAGTTCCCGGAGAACGCGTGGGATCTGGTGGACGCTTACTGGCCCGGCGCGTTGACGATCGTCACCCGGCACCAGCCCTCGCTCCAGTGGGACCTGGGCGACGCGCGCGGCACCGTCGCGGTCCGCATGCCGTTGCACCCGGTCGCGATCGAGCTGCTGACCGAGGTCGGCCCGATGGGCGTCTCGTCCGCGAACCGCTCCGGGCAACCGCCGGCGACGACCGCCTCCGAGGCCCAGGACCAGCTCGGCACCGCGGTGGAGATCTACCTCGACGGCGGGCCGACGGCGGACAACGTGCCCTCGTCGATCGTCGACCTGACCGGTGACGCGCCGAAGCTGCTGCGCGAGGGCGCGCTGACCTTCGATCAACTGGCCAAGGTCGTGCCCAACCTGATCCGCTGACGGTTCCTCAGAGCCGCGCCGAAGATTCAGACAACACAAGCACACGACACAAGCGCACGAAGACACAAGCACACCGGGGCCCGGCTCCCTTTCGCAAGAGAGCCGGGCCCCGGCGCGTGCGGACCGCTGTTCTTACCGGATCAGGCTCAGAAGTGCAGGACCTGGCCCGGGAAGATCAGGTTCGGGTTCGAGCCGACAACCGACTGGTTGTCCTGGTACAGGGCCTCCCAGTTCGAGATGCCCTCCTTGGCCGCGATGCCGGACAGCGTGTCGCCGGAGACGACCGTGTAGCTGTGGCCGGTGGTCTTGGCCGGAGCGGTGACGGTGTGCGACTTCTGTACCGGAGCCGAGTAGTGCTTGGCCTTGGCCGGCTTGTGGCTGCTGCCGGAGCCAGCGCCGTTGGCGTTGGTGGTGGTGTAGCTGCCGCCGGAGGAGTAGCCGCGCGGGCCGCAGACCGGCCAGGCGCCGATGCCCTGCCCGGCGAGGACCTTCTCGGCGATGGCGATCTGCTCGGTGCGGCTGGCCTGGTTGGCGTAGTGCGCGTAAGCGCCGCCGCCGTAGCTGAGCCAGGTCGACTCGGTGAACTGCAGACCACCGTAGAAGCCGTTGCCGGTGTTGATGGCCCAGTTGCCGCCCGACTCGCACTGCGCGACGGCGTCCCAGTTGACCGAGGACGCGTGCGCGGCACCCGCGGCGAACAGCGGAATGGTCACGCCCGCGCCGGCGACCGCCGCGGTGGCGATCATGCGGCGGGCGTACGACGGCTTGCGGTGGCGCCCGCCCGCAGCCTCTGCGGGCACGTTGGAAGCACGACGAATGGCCATGGAAAAGCGATTCCTCTCCCACGCCTGCGAAGTGAGCTGTCGGATTCGGGCCGGAGATGTGGCCCTACCGCGAAGCGCGCGGATTCACCCCGAGCCGGACCTGGGTGGGACCGCTCCCCTGGGGAGCCGTCCCGGTCCGGCGGAAATGTGGTTCCTCCGCTCCTGCCCGTCGGAGTTTGGGATACGGCGTGGACGGTGGGCAGGATTCGGCGTGCCGGCCACGGTGTCCGCGTTGGCGAACGGGATCGACCGTAAGCAGGCCGCGCGCCGAAACTCAACTTCGGGCGCTGTGGGGGATCTCACATGAACGACAAGTCGTCGGTTCACGACTTTCTGTTGATCCGCAACGGGATTCGATGCACGCAACGCACTCGTCTCAGTGCTCTCCGTCACGTCCGCGGCGCTTCGTGACGAGAGGGTCACCGGTTACCCGACGCGACTGCGCTTCCGTTCGGGTGACCTCTTGCCGGTGCCGTCTCGGCCCGCGCGGCCTATGGTGTGAGGAAAGATCCGGCATTCCCCGCAAACCGCGCGATCTTCCCCGCGCGCCCGAAGCTTGGAGCGTTGGTCATGTCCCCAGTCGCCGCTCCCCGATCGACCTCGGCCGACCCGATCGCACCTTTCTTCGGCCCGGACTACGGCGCGCTGGTACGCACCGACCCGCAGATCGCCGGGGTACTGCTGGACGAGCTTGACCGCCAGCGCGGCACCCTGCAGCTGATCGCCAGCGAGAACCCGGCCTCGCCCGCCGTGCTGGCCGCGCTCGGCTCGGTGCTGTCGAACAAGTACGCCGAGGGCTATCCAGGACGGCGCTACTACGGCGGTTGTGCACAGGTCGACACGGCTGAGCGCCTGGGCGTCGCCCGGGCCTGCGCTTTGTTCGGCGCCGATCACGCGAACATCCAGCCGCACACCGGAGCGGCCGCCAATCTCGCCGTCTTCGCCGCGCTGCTCACTCCCGGCGACCGCGTGCTGGCCATGGCGCTGCAACACGGCGGCCACCTCACCCACGGCGCGCAGGGCAACTTCTCCGGCACCTGGTTCGAAACCCTCGGCTACCCGGTCAGCGAGGACACCGAGCTGATCGACTACGACCGGGTGCGCGACCTGGCCCGTTCGCACCGGCCCAAACTGATCATCTGCGGAGCGACCGCCTACTCCCGGCTCATCGATTTCGCCGCGTTCCGCTCGATCGCCGACGAGGTCGGCGCTTATCTACTGGTCGACGCGGCACACTTCGCCGGCCTCGTCGCCGGGCGCGCCATCCCCTCGCCCGTCCCGTACGCCGACGTCGTGACCTTGACGACGCACAAGACGCTGCGTGGTCCGCGCGGCGGGGCGATCCTGTGCCGCGCCGAGCTGGCCTCCGCGATCGACCGCGCCGTGTTCCCGTTCTCACAAGGCGGCCCGCTGATGCACGCGGTCGCCGCAAAGGCGGTCGCTTTCGCGGAGGCGTCGCGGCCCGAGTTCCGCGCGTACGCGACGCAGGTCGTGTCGAACGCGCGCGCCCTCACGGCCGCGCTCGCGCAGGAGGGCATGCGCCCGGTCTCCGGCGGCACGGACACCCACTTGGCCGTACTGGACCTGCGCGGCTCGGCGGGCGTCGCGGTACGGACGGCCGACGGCGTGAAAGTCACCGGCCGTGAGGCGGAACTGCGCTGCGAGCACGCCGGGATCATGCTCAACCGCAGCTGCGTGCCGTACGACTCGGCCAAGCCGATGGTCACCTCGGGCCTGCGGGTCGGCACCGCGACCGTCACCACCCAAGGGATGAAGGAGCCTGAGATGTACCGGATCGCGGCGCTGGTCGGTCGCGCGGTCCGGGACGCCGACGGTTCCATCGCCGCCCAAGTGCAGAAGGAAGTCGCCGAGCTGGTCGACGAATTCCCGCTGTACCAGGCCTGACGACCGGCCGGCGGCAACACGGCCGGGCAAACAGGTTGATCCGCCGTTTGACGGCTCTAAGAGGGTGCGCGGGTGCTGTTGCCGCGGTACGCGGGCAACCGGGTGGTGCGGGTGGGCGTCCTCTTGATAGGTGGGGACCGGCGTACTCTGATCACCGACACAGACCCCGGCCGAAAGGCGGCGAGCGGAGCTAGATGCGCGAGTATCTGGTTGTCATGGCGGTCGCCTGGGTGGTCACTTATTTGACCACCGGGCTGGTTCGCGTGGCCGCCATCCGCTTCGCACCCCCGCCCGAGGTCCGCGAGCGCGACGTGCACACCGTGCCCACTCCCCGGCTCGGCGGCGTGGCGATGTACTTCGGCTTCCTCGCCGCGCTGCTGTTCGCCAGGCACATGCCGATGCTGCACCAGTGGGTTTACACCGAGTCGACGGCGGTTCCCGCGCTGCTGCTGGGTTCCGGCCTGCTCATCGTGCTCGGCGTCATCGACGACCGCTGGGGCGTCGACGCGCTGATCAAGCTGGCCGGGCAGGTCTTCGCGGCCTCCGTGATGGTGCTCAAGGGCGTGCAGATCCAGTGGCTGCCCATCCCCGGCTACGGCACTGTCGTGCTCGACCCGACCAGTTCCGCCGTGCTGTCGATCCTCATCGTGGTCATCATGATCAACGCGGTGAACTTCGTGGACGGGCTCGACGGACTGGCCGGCGGCATGTGCGCCATCGCCGCCCTCGCGTTCTTCGTTTTCGGCTACCGGCTCCAGGTCGGCTACTTCATCTCAAGCGCCGCCCCCGCGGTGATGATCGCCGCGATCGTGGTCGGGATGTGCTTCGGCTTCCTGTGCCACAACTGGTCCCCGGCCCGCATCTTCATGGGCGACACCGGCTCGATGCTGCTCGGCCTGCTGCTGGCCGCCACCACCATCCTGGCGATCGGGCAGATCGACCAGGACCTGATGCTCCAGGCCGCGCACTCGCAGACCGTGGCGACGCACAAGAGCCTGGCCGTCTACATCCCGCTGGTGCTGCCGTTCTCCTGCCTGGCGCTGCCGATGATCGACATGATCATGGCCGTGGTCCGGCGTACCGCCGCCGGGCGCTCGCCCTTCTCCGCGGACAAGCAGCATCTGCACCACCGCCTGCTGCAGATCGGCCACTCCAGGCAGCGCGCGGTTCTGATCATGTATCTGTGGGCGTCGTTGATCTCGGCAGCCGTGATCCTGGTAACGGTCACGCCGCCGCACCGCCCGCCGATCTTCTTCGCGATGGGCGCCCTCGGCCTGTGGCTGCTGATCCTCTTGCTCCCGCAGGTGCGTAGGCGCATGGACGCGCGCGCGGATCGGCGCTCCGCGCGGCATGCGGCCGCCCGCGCGCGCCGGGGCGCTCCGGTCGCGGCGGCTTTCCACATCGAGGAGGCGGCGGCTGCGCAGTGGCCCGACCTTGTGCACAGCGCCGCAGAAACGCGGCGACCACATAGCTGAGCTGCGGCTGCGCAATCAGTGGCTGGATACTCAATGAAATCGGCACTTCCCGCGTGTCGTACGTGATCGAGACCACGCCGACCGGGTAAAGACGTGCTCTGCCGTTTGTGATAGGTTTCACGAGCAAGGAACCATCGAGGACACGACCGTGGTCGATGGAACCTGCCCGCCCGCTCTTAATGCGACGCAGCCCGTGACCCCGAGCCCAGACCCCACGAGCCTTCCGGAGCCACACCATGCAGGCCGACGACGTCCGCGCGCTACGGCAATGTGCCGTGCCCACCGCGGCCGTCGGTGTGCTGTGCGCCGCCGTCGCAGGCATCGCCGCGGGCGGCAAGGGAGTGCTCGGCGCCGTGCTGGCGCTGCTGATGGTCACCCTCTTCTTCTTGATCTCCACGGTAGTGGTCGGCCGCGCGGCGCGGGTCAGCCCGCAGAGCATGATGATCACCGCGCTGGCCACCTACCTCGTCAAGATTCTGATTCTCGCGGTGGTCACCGCGCAGTTCAAGGACACCACGCTGTTCAACCCGCGGGCCTTCGGGATCACCGCGATCGCGTGCGTCCTGTGCTGGAGCGGCGCCCAAGTGCGCTCGTGGATGAAGGCCAAGACCTTCTACGTCGAGCCCGGGCAGCTGTGAGCCACGATGACCGCCATGCCTCGACGAGCCGCCGCCCGGATCAGCCACCGCGCGCGTCCCGGCCACTCGTTGCGGCGCCGCCGCGGAGCCGAACTGTGCCGGGAGCACGCGGGAGCGCGCACCGGGGCGGGCGATGAGCCCGACGACCCGAACACCCGCTGAGCCGCCCGCCGACGGCGAGTCGGTGCTGGAGGAGGCCAAGGAAACCGACGCCACCATGTGGGGGATCGTCGGCCATATGGTCTCGGCCATCGCCGTCTACGGTGGAGTCGGCTACCTTCTCGGACGGTGGACCGGACACCCGATCCTGCTGCTGTTCGGCGTGCTCTTCGGCGTGGCGCTCTCGACCTGGTACACGATCCACACGGTGAGCAAAGCGGCGGACGGCGGCAGCCGGTCGAAGTGACGCTCCGTCGTACCCGAGCCGAGACCCGCGAGAACCGGCGGTGAACAGACCGGTGACAACGGTGAAAACGGGCCCGCGAATCGGCTCGGCCAGCCCCAGACAGTTACAGTCCTGCAAGCCCACTTCAATACCCAGTCCCGTACCGGCGACTGCGATGCGCCAAGCCGAAGGAGTGAACCGGTGAGTACCACGGCAACCGCGAGCACAGTGCTCGCCTCCGGCTGCCATCTGGGCTCCGGGTGTGGATTCCCCGCGCCGTCGCTCGACGATTTCTACTTCAGCCCGATCTTCTCGATCGGCGGGTTCCACTTCACCAAGCCGATGCTGATCGCGCTGGTGTCGGTCGGGATCGTGTGCGTGTACTTCTACTACGCGTTCCGCCGGCCGAAACTGGTGCCGCGCGGAGCGCAGAACGTGGGAGAGCTCGGATACCTGTTCATCAGGGACCAGATCGCCCGCCCGATGATCGGCAAGTCCGGGGACCGCTACGTGCCGTTCCTCTTCTCGCTGTTCTTCTTCATCTGGGTGATGAACCTGATGGAGATCATCCCGATCGCGCAGTTCCCGGCCACCTCGAAGATCGCCTTCCCGGCCGCGTGCGTACTGATGACGTACCTGACCTACTGGTACCAGGCGATCAAGCAGAACGGGTTCATCGGCTTCCTGCGCAGGGTGATCCCCAGCGGAGTGCCGCTCCCGGTGCTCGTCATCCTGATCCCCGTCGAGTGGCTGCGGGTCCTGGTGATCCAGCCGTTCACCCTGATGGTCCGGCTGTTCGCGAACATGTTCGCCGGCCACATGCTGCTGGCCACGTTCATGATCGCGACCTGGTACCTGACCAGCGCCTCGATGGGCGCGCTCTTCGCGGCCGGCTCCGCGGTGATGGTGGTCGTGCTGACCGCCTTCGAAATGCTGATCCAGGCTCTACAGGCCTACATCTTCACGATCCTGACCGCGCAGTACATCGGCGAGTCCTACAACGCCGGGCACTGAGCTGCACCCGAAAGTCCCCACAAGCCAACCGGTGGAGAGCCCGCCGGTTCGACCCGAAGGAAACGCAACCCATGTCCGCTGCTGTTGTTGACATCATCGCCGGCGCTAACAACGTCACCGGTTCGCTCGGCGCGGTCGCGTACGGCCTGGCCGCCATCGGCCCGGGTGTCGGAATCGGCCTGATCTTCGGTCACGGCGTCGAGGCCATGGCCCGCCAGCCCGAGGCCGCCGGCATGATCCGCACGAACATGTTCATCGGCTTCGCGCTGACCGAGGCGCTCGCGCTCCTCGGCATCGTGATGCCGTTCGTCTTCAAGTAAGCCGCTCCTCACGGACGACTGCCTTAAGGAGGCAATACCGTGGGACCCCAGGTCACGATTCTGGCCGACCACAACCCGGTCATCCCGGACGGCCCTGAGCTGATCCTCGGCATCATCGCGTTCGCGATCGTGTTCTTCTTCCTGTATGTCAAGGCTCTGCCCGGCATCAGGAAGCTGCTCGAGGAGCGCACCGAGGCGATCGAGGGCGGCCTGCTCAAGGCCGAGGCCGCGCAGGCCGAGGCCGAGCGGATCAAGGCCGACTTCACCGCGCGCCTGGCCGAATCCCGGCACGAGGCGGCCGAGGTGCGGGCCAAGGCCCAGGCCGAGGGCGCCGCGCTGGTCGACAAGGCCCGCGAGGAGGCGAACCGGCAGCGCGAGTCCATCGTCGCCGCCGGACAGGCGCAGCTGACCGCCGACCGCAACTCCGCGGTCTCCGTGCTCAAGGCCGACCTCGGCAAGCTCGCCGTGGAACTGGCCGACAAGATCGTCGGGGAGCGCGCGGCCGACACCGCGCTGCAGGAGCGGATCATCGACCGCTTCCTCGACGAACTCGACGGCAGCATCGGCGTCCAGCGCGCGGGCGAGGCCGCCGCGGCGGAGCAGGTGGGCTGATGCGCGGCGCGAGTCGGGAATCGCTCAAGCAGGCGCAGGAGGCGCTGGCCGCGCTCACCGCGGTGCCGGCGACCGACGTCACCAAGCTGTCCGACGACCTGGCCGCCATCGGCTCGTTGCTCAGCGGCGATGTGACGCTGCGCCGGCTGCTGACCGACCCGTCCCGGGAGCCGGAGCAGCGGGCCCGGCTGGTGACCACGCTGCTGGCCGGCAAGGTCGGCGACCCGGCCGTGGAGCTGATCGCGGGAACGGTGCGGGGCCGCTGGTCCGCGCCGCACGATCTGGCCGACGCGGTCGACCTGCTGGCCACCGAGGCGGAGCTGGCCCTGGCCGACCGGGCCGGGACCCTGGACGACGTCGAGGACGACCTGTTCCGCTTCGGCCGGATCCTGGCCGCGGAACCGGAACTGGCCTCGGCCCTGTCCCAGCGCACCCCGGCCTCGCAGCGCACCGCGCTGGTGGACTCGCTGCTCGCCGGCAAGGCGAACCCGTCGGCGCTGCGGCTGATCCACCGCCTGGTGGCCGCCCCGCGCGGCCGCAACGCGGTGGCCGGGATCGAGGAGCTCAGCCGGATCGCGGCCGAGCGCAGGTCGCGGGTCACCGCCCTGGTCACGGCCGCGGTGCCGCTGACCGAGGCGCAGCGCGCGCGGCTCTCCGGCATCCTGGCCCGCGCCTACGGCCGGGAGATCCGCCTCAACGTCGAGCTGGACCAGGCCCTCATCGGCGGCCTGACCATCCGGATCGGCGACGACATCATCGACGGCTCGGTCGCCGGGCGCCTCAGCGAGGCCGCACGGCGCGTGTCGCAGTAGCGGGTCGATGACGAACCGTCAGACGTAGCCCTCCGACCGAGGGCGTGCAGTACCGAAATCGCGGGCGAAGGCCCCGAGAACCTAGGGAGTAAGGGAAGACTCATGACGGAGCTCACGATCCGTCCCGAGGAGATCCGGGACGCGCTGGAGCGCTTCGTCTCGTCGTACGAGCCTTCGGCCGCGAACGTCGACGAGATCGGTACGGTCACCGAGATCGGCGACGGTATCGCCAAGGTCGAGGGCCTGCCCTCGGCCATGACGAACGAGCTGCTGAAGTTCGAGGACGGGACCCTTGGCATCGCGCTGAACCTCGACGTGCGCGAGATCGGCGTGGTCGTCATGGGCGACTACACCGAGATCGAGGAGGGCCAGACGGTCCGGCGCACCGGCGAGATCCTGTCCACCCCGGTCGGCGACGGCTTCCTCGGCCGGGTGGTCAACCCGCTCGGCGACCCGATCGACGGCCTCGGCCCGATCGAGGCGGAGACCCGGC